>JBCCBN010000191.1:0-5079 GCA_039034035.1 Pseudomonadota bacterium | reverse complement strand
CGGCTGTCGCTGATAACGGTGTCGTTTGTGAGCGCGCCGACATGGGGCGAGACCCGCTCACGACCGCCGGGATCGCGTATGCTCTCGCCATCCTGGAACAAGCGGCCCTGCATCGTTCGATAATAGGGGTTCACAGCGATCACGCTGTAGCCGGAGCCGGCCAGGCGCCGCGCCATGTCGAAGAAGGTTGGGCGGACGCCATGGATATCCGGCCACATGATGACCGCGGCGTGAGCGCCCTCGGCAGGGTGGACAAACAGGCCGTCAGCGTCGCCGCCGGGCATCGGGATCAGGACATTGGTTTCGGTAAGGGGAAGGGTAGCGAGGGCGGGGTCGGATGCCGGTTCAGGCGTGGCACAGGCGGCGGGAAGCAGCGCTGTCGCCGCAAGGCTGATGGATGCACCTGTTGTGAAGGCGCGGCGACTGAGGGCGCGCCGGGCCAGATAGGTGTCGAGTTCGCGTTCGGTAGTTTCGTCGCACATGGTTCTGCTCCCGCTGGCCTGTTTGGCGACAGGGTAGACCAGATGCGGCTTGTGTCTACGCGTTGGTCAGTATCTTGGCGAGGTTTGGTGCGGGGCGGCGCATCGTGGAGGCTAAAAGCCTTTCAGCTCGGCATATTCCTCGAGGGGCGCGCGGTCGGCGCGGAGGCTGTTGACCGGGTGGGCCCAGTCGGGGTGGCCCACCGCCATGCCGCAATAGACCATCTCGGTGCTGGCGAGGGAGAAATGGGATTTCAGCGTGGGGCGGAGGATGCCCCAGCATTCCTGCATGCACGTGCCCCAGCTGCGCTCTACGGCCAGCAGGGCGAGAGTTTGCATGAACATGCCCATATGCGCCCACTGGCCATGGCCCATCCGCTCATCGATCACGAAGAAGAGGGCAACGGGTGCGCCGAAGAACCGGAAATTATTGGCAAACCAGGCGAGGCGGGCGGCGCGGTCTTCACGCGGGATGCCGAGGGTTTCATACATCTGTTTGCCGACCTGCTTGCGGCGGGCGTTGTAGGGGTCCCAGAGGCTATCAGGGTAGATCGGGCGGTCGGTGGGTTCGCCCTTGGGGTTGGTGGCGAGGACGCTCGCGCCCTTGGCGATCACGGCGTCTTTCGCGTCGCCGGAGAGCGCGATGACGCGCCAGGGCTGGACGTTTCCACCAGAGGGTGCGCGTTGGCTGTCGGTGAGCCAGGTGCGGATTTCATCCTCAGCAAGAGGCGTGTCGGTGAAGGCGCGGACGGAGAGTCGCTCATTGACGGCGGCGCTGACAGATTTTGTCATGGGGCGATGATCCTGGATTTTCGGTTGGTCCTGTGGATGCTGGATTTGGCTGGGTCAGTTTGTTGGACGCTGAAATGCGGTATGGCCGGCGAGGAGGGTGCGTTCTACCCGGCCCTGCAGCAATCGGCCGTCGAAGGGGGAGTTGGTGGAGCGCGAGCGCAGGGCTTCGCGGGTGCATTTCCAGGGGGCGGCGGGATCGAACAGAACCAGGTCGGCAGGGGCGCCAGGGGCGAGCCGGCCCTGGGGCTTGCCGATCAGGTCTGCGGGGCCTGAGGTGAGCGGGCGGAGCGCCTCCAGCAGGGAGAGGTGGCCAGCATGGACCAGGCTGAGCAGGGCGGCGAGGCTGGTTTCGAGGCCGGCGGCGCCGAAGCTTGCTTCTGCGATGGGTAGGCGCTTGGTTTCGGGCGGCTGGGGGTCGTGGGCGGACACCACCGCGTCGATCAGGCCCGATTTCACCGCCTCGATCAGGGCCAGCCGGTCAGATTCAGTGCGGAAGGGCGGGTTGACCTTGCAATACGTCAGGTAGTCGCCGACGTCGCCTTCATTGAAATAGAGGTGATGGGCGGCCACCGTGGTGTAGACGGGCAGGCCGCGGGCCTTGGCGTCGGCCAACAGGTCGAGCGTTCGGGGCGTGGATACCTGGTCGAGCAGAAGCCGGCATCCGGTAACTTCGGCGAGCATCAGGTCGCGGGCGGCGCCGATCCACTCGGCCTCGCTCGGTATGCCAGATAAACCCAGACGGGCGGCGAAGGCGCCGGCGTTCATTACCCCGCTGCCGCGTAGTTGCCGCGTGTCGGGTCGGCAGGCGACAAGGACATCCTGGCTGGCGGCATAGGCCATGGTGCGCTTGAGGACGGTGGGGTTGGTGACGGGTTCGTCGCCATTGGTGAAGAGGGCGGCTCCGGCCTCCCGCATCAGGCCGATCTCGGCCATGGCTTCGCCTTCCAGACCCAGGGTGAGCGCACCGGCGACTTCGATCCGGGTGGTGACGGGTGTGGCGTGTGGGTCAGGGTTGGGAGCGTGGAGATACTTCACCAGAGCCACATCGTCGATCACGGGCTGTGTGTCGGGCATCAGGACTATGGTCGTGACGCCGCCGGCCAGGGCTGCGGCAGAGGCAGTGGCGACGGTTTCGCGGTGTTCCTCGCCGGGCTCGCCGGTCTTGACGCGGAGGTCGACAAGGCCGGGGGCGAGGCATAGGCCGCCAGCATCGAAGGTTTCGCGGGACGATGTCGGTTTTGGGGCGGCGTCGGCGCCGATCGCGGCAATTCGGCCGTCTTCCAGGTGGATGGCGCCGATTTCGTCGCGTCCGCTGGCGGGGTCGAGGAGGCGCGCATTGGTGATGGTCAGGGCGCTGGCGCTCATGGTTTCGCTCCCGCTCCGTTGCCCGTGCTCGCGGTGGTATCAGTATTGGAACCGGCCAGCAGGTCGAGCACGGCCATGCGGATGGCGACGCCCATTTCGACCTGTTCGGTGATCACGGATGTGGGACCGTCTGCAATCGCGCTCTCGATCTCGACGCCGCGATTCATCGGGCCGGGATGCATCACTATGGCGTCAGGCGCGGCCATGGCGAGCCGAGCGCGGGTGAGACCGTAGAAGTGGAAGTATTCGCGCCGGCTAGGCAGGTAGGCGCCATTCATGCGTTCAAGTTGCAGACGCAGCATCATTACGACATCGGCGTTCTTCAGGCCTTTCTCAAAATCGGCGGTGACGGTTTCTGCGCCCCAGTCTCGGGCATCTGCCGGTAGGAGCGTTCTGGGTCCACAGAGGCGGACCCTGGCGCCGAGCTGGTGCAGGGCATAGGTGGTCGAACGGGCGACACGGCTGTGCACCACATCGCCGCAGATCGTGACCGTGAGCCCTTCGATCCGGCCCTTGTTGCGGCGGATGGTGAGCGTGTCGAGGAGGCCCTGGGTAGGGTGTTCATGGGTGCCGTCGCCGGCATTGATAACGGCGCAATCGACCTTGCGTGACAGGAGCTTGACGCCGCCCGACGCGGAATGGCGGATGACGATCACGTCCGGTTTCATGGCGTTGAGCGTCATCGCCGTGTCGATCAGGGTTTCGCCCTTTTTCACGCTGGAGCTGTCGACCGGCATGTTGATGACATCGGCGCCCAGGCGTTTGGCGGCGATTTCGAAGCTGGACATGGTGCGGGTCGAGTTTTCGAAGAACAGATTGATGACGGTCTTGTTCTTCAGGACAGCGGGCCCGCGGCGATTTTCGCGGGCGAGGCTGGCATAGTGGTCGGCCAGGTCGAGAATGGTTTCGATATCCAGCCGGTGAAGGGACTGGAGCCCGAGGAGATGGGGGTGATCAAAGGCAGCGCGGGGGGCGGCTGACATGGCGGGGCGTCTCCGGGATTTTGCAGCGTGTAGGAGGATTGACGCGGCGCGGCAAGTCTCGCTTGCGGCGGAGGTGGTCGGTTTGCGGAGCAGCGAGTGTAGAATTTCGGGCTCGATTTTCGGGCGTCAGCGCGGCATGCTTGGCGGCTGGGGATGGGCGCGAGGGAAGGAGCCTACGGGTGACGCGAGCAATTGGACGGAAGTGGGCGGGGCCGGTCCTGGTCTTGTGCGCCGGGTTTGTGGCGCTGGCGGGCTGTGTCAGCTCCGGGGAGCGAGAGGCGGCGGCCAAGCCTGAGCCTGTGCCGCTGGTGCCGGTTGCACCGCCGCCGCCCCAGCCCGAACCGATTGCCTGCCAGCCCTGTATGGCGCCTGTGGCCGAAACGGTGGTGCTGCCGCCTGAAGGTGGGATACGGGGCGTGCCGGTTCCGCCGCCAGAAGTGGTGCCGCCTGTGGGTGCGCGGCCACCGAATAGCGCGCCGGGGGTGGCGGGTCCGGTGGTGGAGGGGCCGCCGCGCTATTTGCCTAGCGTGTTTGTCTCTGACGATCCGGCCTCGCCCTGTAGCCAGGATCGCCAGGCGCCCGGCGCCGATGCCGCGACGGGGTACACATGTATCGACCTGTTGTTTGCGACAAATCGAGCCCATCCCTGGGTTGAGCCGTTTAGCGGGTATGACTATCCGGCCGATCCGGCGCGGTTCTTCCGGGATCGGCCGCTGTATGACACCGGTGTACGGGGCGCATCCTATCCTATTCGACGGGGCGGATTTCGGTGACGGTGCCGAAGCGGCTGCCGGGCGACCCGATCCAGAGGTTTCGGCATGAAGAGCGCTTTCTGGTGTTCTTCAAGCGGCAGAACACGGCGAGCGACGAAGATCGGCAGCGGTTTTTTACCACGAGCGATTATGAGTTGGTCGCGCCCGGGGATTTCTGGGACTTGGCGGCGGAAAAGATGTCGCTCGGCGATGCGGTGGAGAGCTTGCCCGCGCGGTGGCAGACCGATGCCGGGACGGTGCTGGTGTTCATTCATGGGTTTCGCGAAAGCCTCGAATCGGCGGCGTTTCGGACGGCGCAGCTGACCTATGATCTGGAATTTGCGGGCGTGCCGATGTTCTTTTCCTGGCCGGCGACCAGCGAAACCGGCGTGTTGTCGAATTTGCGCTATTTCAATGATGTGAGTGATGGCACGGCCAGTGTTGGCGACCTGAAACGCTTCCTGCTGGATGTGGACCAGCGGCTTGACCCGAAGCGCTATGTGGTGGTGGCGCACAGCCATGGGAACCAGGTTCTGCTGCGGGCGCTGAATGAGATCGCAGCTGAGACGCCGGGCGGGGAGAGCCTGTTCGATGCGGTGATTTTTGCGTCGCCGGACGTGGATGCCTATGAGTTCCAGCGGATCATGTCGCGGGCCGGCGGATTGGCCGACACCAAGACGCTCTATGCGGCCGATGTGGACCGGGCCT
>JBCCBN010000190.1:0-5097 GCA_039034035.1 Pseudomonadota bacterium | reverse complement strand
GCGCCTTCGCTTTGCGCGGGTGGGCGCGCAACAATTTCGCCCTATCGCAACTCACCCCCACGAGCAAAGCGAAGGCGCAGCTGCCGCGGGGCTTGCCCCCGCGAATAGCAGCGAGCACCTTTACTACAAGACTCATTTTATGAGACGCGGCAGCCTTCCAGCCAGATGTCGCCGGTGCCAGAGGGGGTGCAGTCGCCTCGCAGGAGGCGTTCTATGCGCAGGATGCGGCGCTGGAGGGCTGGGTCGGGGGCGGCGATGTTGAGGTCGCCGGGGGCGATCATGACCGCGAGCAGGGAGAGAAAATCGCGCTCTTCGAGATCGGCGACGGGCTCAGCGAAGAAGGCTTCGCTGGCGGTGTGGACGCCGGTGATCCAGCGCCCGTCCTTGTCACCCATGGGGGCAAGGTCGAGGGCCAGGGCGAGGATTTCGTCGGTCTCGAGTTGGTCGCCAAGTGCGCGGGCATAGGCGGTCTGGCGGATGCTACCGATGAGGGGGTGATAGTCCTTGAAGGCGAAGCGTTTGGCGAGCGTCTGGGTCAGGGCGGGGCGCGCGTCTTCGCCGGGATTGGACGTGTCGTGTGGGGTCGAGGTTTCGACAGTGAGGTAGGCGGCGAGCTGCCAGTCGGTGAGGCCGGCGGGGCCGCGGCCGTCATCGATGATCACATTGGCGAGGGTTTTCAGCCGGGGCGCATCGCGCAAGGCATCTCGGTATCCATCGGCCGCATAGAGAACGAGCGCCAGCAGGGCAGCGCCGAAGGTCCAGGCAATCCTTTGGACGATACTCACCAGGGGCCTCCCTTCCCGCGCTTCTGCACCTGTTGATACTTTCGTGGAAAGGTGGGGCCGAAGTGCGGCAGGGGAAGGGTTTTTCCGGGCTTATTTTTTCGCTCGCGGCGCGCGGCGCGTCCGCGGGGGCGGGCTGACCGCCCGGCGGGCTTTGCCCTTTGGGGGTGAGGGACGCTGGCAGCGGCTTGGCGTTGCGGCGCGGGGGCTGTATTTCGCTCGCGGCGCGTGGCGCCTCCGCGGGGGCGGGCTGACCGCCCGGCGGGCGGTTGCCTATTTGGGGGTGACGTGCGTTGGGAGCGGTTTGGGATGGCCGCGCGCCGCGTTCGGCGGTCAGTCCAGGGTCACGTCACCGGCCTTATCGACGGCAGCGAGGGCGAAGGCGTATTCGATGGCGGTTTCCTTGAGGCCTTCGAACCGGCCTGAGGCGCCGCCATGGCCCGCTTCCATGTTGATCCTGAGGAAATAGGGGCCGGCATCGGGCGCCTCATGACGCAGCTTGGCGGCCCATTTGGCCGGTTCCCAATAGGTGACGCGGGGGTCGGACAGGCCGCCGGTGATCAGCATGGCCGGATAGGGGCGGCCGGAGGTCTGGTCGTAGGGGCTGTAGGCGAGGATCGTGTCATAGGCCGCCGGATCGGTGAGCGGGTTGCCCCATTCAGGCCATTCGGGCGGGGTGAGCGGCAGGCTGTCATCGGACATGGTGTTGATCACGTCGACAAAGGGGACGGCTGCGATCATGCCGGCAAAGAGCTCCGGGTCGAGATTGGCCGCCGCACCGATCAGGAGGCCGCCAGCTGATCCGCCGAGGCCGACCACGCCGCCTTCATAGCCATAGCCTTCCGACACCAGGTGTCGTCCGGCGGAGACATAGTCGAGGAAGGTGTTTTCCTTCTTTTCGAGCCTGCCATCGAGATACCATTGGTAGCCCTTGGCCTTTGAGCCGCGCGGATGGGCGATGGCGTAGATGAAGCCGCGATCAACGAGCGAGAGGCGCGAGGTGCGGAAGTCTGCCGGAATGGTGACGCCGTAAGAGCCGTAGCCGTAGAGCAGGAGCGGGGCTGTGCCGTCCACTGGCGTGTCGATGTGGCGGAGGACGGTGACGGGGACGGTTTCGCCATCATGGGCGGGCGCCATGATCCGGTCGACGACATAGGCGCTGGCATCGTGGCCGGAGGGGACTTCGCGGGTCTTGCGGAGGGTTCGTTCTCCCGTGGCGAGGTCGTAATCATAGACCTGGTCTGGCGTGGAGGGGGAGGCATAGTCGAAGCGGAACACGGTGGTGTCGTACTCATAGCCGGTGGAGATGCCGGCATCATAGGCGGCTTCGTCGAAGGCGATGGTCTCTTCGGCGCCGCTGGCCCGGTCGCGCAGGACGATGCGGGGGAGCCCGTCGGCCCGTTCGAGACGGATGAGGTGGCCGGCGAGGGCCTCCATGCCGAGGATCAGGGTGCCGGGGCGGTGGGCGACCAGGTCCGTCCAGTTGTCCCGTCCGGGAGCGTCGAGGGGGGCGGTGACGATCTTGAAGTCGACCGCACCGTCGGCATTGGTGGAGATGACGAGGCCGTCGCCCCAGTGTTCGGGACTGTATTCAACGCCGGGGTCGCGAGCGGCGATGAGGGTGGGTTCGGGGTCGGTATCGGTGGCGGGGAAGAAGCGGATTTCCGACGTGGTGTGGTCATTGGCGCTGATGAAGATCAGCTCGCCGGACTGGCTTTTGCCGACGCCGACGAAGAAGCCTGGATCGGCTTCGCGGTAGATCTCCTTGGCGCTGTCGGGATCGCCGATGGTGTAGCGGTGGACGGCGGCGGGGCGGCCATTATCGTCGCGTTCGGTCCAGAAGATGGTGCGGCTGTCAGCGGCCCAGGTGAACGAGCCATAGGTGCGTTCGATCGTGTCGGGCAGGTCTTCGCCGGTCTCGGTGTCGCGGAACTTGATGGTGTAGTATTCGCTGCCCTGGGTGTCGGCGGCGTAGGCGACATAGCGGTGGTCTGGGGAGTGGCCCACGGCGCCGAAGCTGAAATAGGCCTGGCCTTCGCCGAGCACGTCGCCATCGAGGAGGATCGTGTCTTCGGCGGCGGTGTTGTAGAGGTCGGCGGCGGGTTTGCGGGCGACGATGGGATACTCTCCGCCTTCGCGGTAGCGGGTGAGGTAGGCCCAGGGACCATCGACATTTGGCAGGGACTGGTCGTCTTCCTTGATGCGGCCGCGCATCTCCGCGAACAGGGTATCGCGGAGGGTTTCGAGCGGGTCTTCGAGGGTGGTCTTGGTGTAGGCGTTCTCGGCTTCCAGATAAGCGCGGATGTCGGGCCTGAGGACGGAGGGGTCTGACATGACCTGTTGCCAGTTATCGTCCTTCATCCAGTGATAGGGATCGATGCGGGTGCGGCCGACCTGCTCGATGGTCTCCATCTCGCGTTTGGCGATGGGGGGTTGCAGTTTGGGGGCTTCGGTGTCGGGCATGGCGGCGGCCTCCAGGGGCTCGTTTGTGGCGGGGGCGGCTGCGCGTTCGTCGCCGGCGGGCGGCGGCGTGGTGCAACTGGCGAGCAGGGCAGCGGCGGTGGCGGCGGCGAACAGGGTGCGCATGAGGCTCTCCGTTTGGATCGGCGACAATCGAGCCGTTAATCGCGGTTCTGTCCAGTGTCCGGATCAGGTTTCGATGTACGATGGAATTCGAAGCGGCAATTGGGACCGCCTTCGGCCAGCGTGGTGGGGCGTTTGAAGGCGATCTGGTCGCGGCGTTCGCTGGTGGCGTCGATCCACATCGTGTCGAAGGCGCACATGATCTGGGTGAGGGCCGGTTCGCCGTGGCGGGTGAAGACGTCATGATAGGCGCAGCGCGTGATCGACTGGACGAACAGGTCGGGGGAACGTTCGGCGGTTTCGAAGGTGAAGCTGGCGCCGTAGCGTTGGGGGATCTGGGTCTCGGAGTAATCGGCCAGCACGGTGAGCCGGTCGCGGCGCCCCCACAGCATGGCGCGGGTGGCGAAGGCGATGAGCGAGCGGCCGGGTGTGGAAATGCCGTGTGCCAGGGCGGCCCGGCGCTGGGCGGGGTCGATCCCCGCGTTGGCCAGGGCGCGGTCGGCGGCGAGTATGAGGTAGGCTGTGGCGCGGTGACCGGAGGTTTGCGGGTCGGGGCGGGGCGCGGTGTCGGCGGCGGTCAGCCGGGCGGCTTCAGCCAGGATGTCGGCGGTCAGGGCGCGCCGCTGGCGATTGGGGAGGCCGAGATGCTTGAGGGTAGCGTTGAGGATGGCCGAGTCGTGGTTGCGGTCGAGCCAGCTGCGCTTTGGCTGGGGCGGGGACGGCCCAGCGCTGGCGCCGGGATCAGTCGGTTCCATCGGTCGGACGGAAGTCGAGGACGACGCCATTGATGCACCAGCGTTCGCCGGTCGGCTCGGGCCCGTCCTTGAAGACGTGGCCCTGATGGAGACCGCACACGGCGCAGTGGCACTCGGTGCGGGGGTAGATGAGTTTGAAGTCGGTCTTGGTGGCGACGACATCCGGGCTGACGGGCTGGAAATAGGAGGGCCAGCCAGTGCCGCTGTCGAATTTGTGCTCGGATGACCACAGCGCGGTGCCGCAGCCCTTGCAATGGTAGAGGCCGGGGCGCTTTTCGCTCTCATGATTGCCGGGCGTGAAGGCGCGCTCTGTCCCTTCCTTCACGCCGACGCGAAATTCCTCTTCGGTGAGACGCTCGCGCCATTCGCGGTCTGTGCGGGAGATCTTCGTCTTGGTGGGCATGAACGGTTCCGTGGAAACTACTCTGCGGGCTTGTGCGACCTGGGAGGAAATAGCCGTGCCATTCCACACCGAACCCAAATATAGCTGAGGGGGCCTGCCGCGAGCACGACGGCCGACATGGTCAGGATGGCCTGTATGTCAGTCATGGTCGGGATATTGCCCTATCGATCGCGATAAACAAGCCACTGCACCGATTGCGCGGTCATGTGGAACGCCAGGCCGAGCACCAGGAACAGGATGAAGATCCCGCCTTGTCCAGTCCGCTCCGGCGCAAACAGTTGGCCAACGGTGGCCCCGACAAAGGCGGCAATTGCTACGCCATTCAAAGCGTTCGCGAACAATTTGCCGCCTTCCTCGATATAGCGGTCGTACACGTGTCTACCCGTAGAGCACCGTGATGGTCTCGGCGACGCAGGCGGGGCGGTCCTGGCCTTCGATCTCGATGGTGCATTCGGAGATCATCTGCTTGCCGCCGGCCTTCTCGTTCACTTCCTTGCAGGTCTGGCGCATGCGGAGCTTTGAACCGACCGGGACCATATTGGTGAAGCGGACCTTGTTGGCGCCGTAATTGAGG
>JBCCBN010000189.1:0-5162 GCA_039034035.1 Pseudomonadota bacterium | reverse complement strand
GTCTAATCGAGTCAGGCGATGTGCACTTCAAAGACATTTTGACTCGGTCTTTTCTGATTGTCACTGAAAACCAGATTCCCGTAAGGAAGCGCCGGGCCGGTTGGCGAGCCTGCCGATCACGCTGATCGATACGGCCGGATTTGAGGACGTCACGGACGGATCCCTGGAAGCACGGATGCGGGCGCAAACGGAAGCCGCGATTGCAGAGGCGGACCTGGTGCTGTTCCTGGTGGATGCGCGAGCCGGCGTCACGCCTGTCGACGAACGCTTTGCAGAGGTCTTGCGGCGGGCGTCGATCCCAGTCGTGCTGGGGGCGAACAAGGCCGAAGGCCGGCAGGGCGATGCCGGGCTCCTGGAAACATGGTCGCTGGGCTTTGGCGAGGCCGTGGCCTTGTCAGCGCAACATGGCGAAGGCCTGGCTGAGCTCTATGGCGCGATCCGGGACTGTGTCGGCGAGGCGGCGTTCGAGGCGTATCTTGCCGCAGAAGACGGACTGGACGCGGCCGAGCGGGGCGAGGACATCATCGATGCCCTGGCGCACATTGATATTGAAGACCCGGAAATGAGTGATGATGCGCTGCAGGAAGCCATTGATGCGGCGGGCGTGGATGAAGCGCCGGAACTGGAGGTGGATGACCGGCCGATCAAGCTGGCGATTGTCGGGCGGCCGAATGCGGGCAAGTCCACGCTGATCAACACGCTGCTCAAGGATGACAGGCTGCTGACGGGCCCGGAAGCGGGGATCACGCGGGATTCGATTGCGATTGATTGGGCGTGGGGCGACCGGCGGGTGCGGCTGGTGGATACGGCGGGGCTGCGCAAGCGGGCGAAGGTGCAGGAGCGGCTGGAGCGGCTATCGACCCAGGACACGATCCGCTCGATCCGGTTTGCCGACATTGTGGCACTGGTCATGGATGCCGACGAGGCGTTCGAGAAACAGGACCTGCAGATCGCGGACCTGGCCGTCCGTGAAGGGCGCGGGATCGTGTTCGTGATCTCGAAATGGGATCGGGTGGACGATCCCCAGGCGGCGGCAAAGGCGCTGAAGGACAAGGCCGAACGGCTTTTGCCAAATGCGCGCGGGGCGCCGGTTGTGTTCCTGTCGGGGCTCACCGGTCGGCACACCGACAAATTGATGCCGACCGTGGTGAAGGCCCATGGCGACTGGACCGCGCGGGTGAAGACCGGCGACCTCAATCGCTGGCTGCGCCACACCATGGAGCATCACCCGCCGCCGGCGGTGCACGGCAAGCGGATAAAGCCGCGCTACATGGCGCAGATCAAATCCCGGCCGCCGACATTTGTGGTGATCGCCTCACGCGGAAACCAGATGCCCGAACAGTACAAGCGCTATCTGGTGAACGGTATCCGCGAGGCGTTCGACATGCCCGGTGTTCCGATCCGGCTGCATGTGCGTCAGGGGAAGAACCCCTATGCGGATCGGCCGACGGGGCGGCGGAAGGGTTAGGGCTGGAGCCTGGGCCGGGGGCCCGAGGGCGGGCTCTGGGGGCTGTGGGATGGCGAACGGCTCAGTCTTCTCAGGGCTGAACGGGTTCAGGCGGCGGGCCGGACGATGACTTCCCGCTCCAGCGCTTCGATGGCCCGTTCTGCATCTTCCAGCGCGAGGGGGATTTCGGACTGGTAGAAAGCATCGAGCGCGCTGCGTTCCTGCGCCTGCCGCGCAGCCTCACTCAGCACGGCGACCGCCGAGCGCAGCATTGAAAGGGAGAAGGTCGCCGTATCCATCCCTCTCCATACACGTCTCTGGAGAGTATTCCAACTCATAAGAGATTTTTCTTATTTTTGATTAACGCCTTCTTGCGGTCGGCTGCTCTTTTTGCCCGGGCGGTTTCCACCTCGTCAATCTTGTTGCGGCAGACATCAGGGAGCGGCGGAGATTTTGGCGGCTCGGGCAGGTCCAGGGCGGTGAGGATGCGCTCGATGTCGGGCTTGTTGTCGCCCTTGCCGACCATGCGGCCAATGCTGATCGCCTCGGCGCAGAGTTTCGTTTTCCGAACAAAATCATGCTTGAAGCAGACATAGGGACCATCCCAACCGATGATACACGTACGGATGGAATAGGCGTTCGGAAAGCGGAGCATGCGGTGGAGCGTGACCCCGCGATAGACGATGACGGGAGAAAAACCCGCTTTTCGAACCGGGCCGAACACGCCCGCTTTCATCAACAGGTCGATGCTGCCAAGGTCACAGATCGAAGTGTAGCGGCTATTGTTCATGTGCATGAAGGCATCATGATCGGTAATCCACACCCGAAAATTAAGAATCGATTCATCAAGATAGCCGATGCGGCGTGGGAACAGGAGATTCCGGGCCAGCATCACCAGGAGCCGGAAGAAGAGGTTCATGCCGGGACCGGGGCTGCGGCGACGGCTTTTCTGTTTGTAGTTTGGTGTTTGATCTTGTCGGCCAGCGCGGCGTTGAAGATCGCGATCTTGCCAACCGATTCATGGGAGAACGTGCTGCCGGTATAGAAGGTCCGGTGGCTGCCCTGCATGGTGTCCATGCGCGTGAGGAGGCCATTGCGGATCGCTTCGGGCCGGTAGCGGCAATAATATTTCCAGTCTTTCTGGTGCAGGACCCGAGTCATGCGGCCACCCCGGCGCTGGACCTCTTCGCGCATGATTTCCTGGAGCTCTGCCAGGGTTTCCGTGCCGGGGATCTGACCGAGAAGGTAGATGTGCCCGCCAGCTTCGGCGTCGTACCCCTCGCGCCGGGCCGAGATCAGCATGGATGTCTTTGCGGTGGTGTCCATAGCCGAGGCAAAGGTGCGGATCTGCTCTTCGGTGTACCAGTCTTCACAGATGGCGAGGGTGATCACGAAGCGACCCCACCAGGTGCCGTCATTGACGAATTGCTCATCGGCGGTCGGCTCGGACAGGGCCGCGAACGTGTCGAGCGGCATGGCGCAGATGACATAGTCGAACCGTTCGGCGCGTTCGCCCGTGTGGATTTGGACCCCATCTTCGGTGCGCTGTATGGCGGTGATCGGTGTTTCGAGGCGGATCTCCATGTCCTGGGAGAACCGGTCCCAGAACAGGGACCAGCCCTGGTGGGGCATGACAAGGTCGTTGAGCACGCCGGACAAGATCAGGTCCTGGTCAATCCAACGGATGGCCTGGAGGACGTTGGTGTCATGGATGTAACCATAACCGGTGGTGACCAGCGCCCGGTAGAAGAACCGCTCGATCTTGTGGAGCTTACGCTGGCGCAGCCAGTCGGCGACGGGCATGGCGGCTTCGGCCAGGACGGCGGGATCATCGGGACGTTTGTCGAGCGCCTTCATCAGCGTGCGCCGGGCGCGAAGGAATTGCAGGGTCTGCCATGAGAGCGGGGCGCCGGGCGCTTCCTTGACATAGTCGATGAAGGAGCGGCCATCGATCTCGGGCCGGTCGATCGCGCTCCAGGTCAGGCCATGTTCGCGCATCCATTGGCGCACAAGGCGGTCGCCGCGCTGGGTGTAGCAGGTGCCAAGCTCGCTGAGGGTTTCACCGACATGGACGGTTTCCGACTTGCCGCCGATCCGGTGGCTGGCTTCGAAAAGGACGGTGTTGGTCAGGCCCTGGTCGCGCAGCAGGCGGGCGATGGTCAGGCCGCTGGGGCCGGCGCCGGCGATCGCAATCCGGGGATTATGGGTGCGGTTCGGGTCGAAGTTTTCAGCAGCGGTCATGTTCTTGGAAACCTAATTTCACCGCGAGAAGTATTGACAACAGCTTGATTGGCAATCGGGAAAATGCACACACCCGTCGAATGACGGTCAACCTTACTCCTGTACACGCATATTATGAGCGCCTTCTCGGACTCCAACATTGTCTGGACGAAGATCCTGTCAAAACCGCGGGCTCCGACAACGGAGGCTGACACCCAGCTTGCAATCAGCCAGCAGAGGCTAATCATCGACAATGCGCTGTCGAATGCGATCATCACGCTGGTGAGCGCGGCGCTGATCACAGCCTATTTCGGCCAATCCATACCGTTCTGGATCGTGGCCGCGTGGCTGGTGGTGATGGTGGGGTTCTCGATTGCAAGTTTCAGCGTCTGGCGCCGGTTCCGCAACGCGCCCCAGCCGAAGCGGGTGTCGGGGCGCTTTGTTGCGAAGGCCGAGCAGGTTTCGGCGGTGATCGGATTGTGCTGGGGCATCCTTGTCTTCGCCATTGAGGGCGCAGACGAGGAAGCGATTACCTTCTTCATCCTGCTATGTGCGGGCAAGGCAGCGGCGTTCTCGTCGATGTCGGGCCAGGTGCCACGGGTGACGGCGCGGTTCACGTTCGCGTGCATTCTTCCGGTTCTGGTGGCGTCGGTTATCAGCGGCCATCCGCACGCATTTTTCATGATCGCCCTGGGGATCGCGTTCTATGTGATGCTGCAAAGGGGAGCGATTGGCAGCTTCATCCAGTTGCAGAAGGTGCTCAAGGAACAGATCAAGGCCGAGCGGGCGCAGGAGGACCTGCGCAACGCGATTGAATCGATCAATGACGCGTTCGCGATCTATGATGCCGATGGGTCGGTGGACCTGTCGAACTCCCGGCATCGGGAGTGGTTCCCGAGCGGGCGCATGGACGACCCCGATGGCGATGGCCGCGAGAAGCGCCTGCCGAACGGCCGATGGGTGCTGCAATCGATCAATACCCGACCCGCAGGCGGCTGGGTCAGCGTGCATACCGACATATCCAGTCTGAAGTCGCGCGAGCGGGAACTCGTGTCGGCCCATCGCGAAGCGGAAGAAGCGAGTGCGGCCAAGGGCCGGTTCCTGTCGACGATGAGCCATGAATTGCGCACGCCGCTGAACATCATCAACGGGTTCTCCAAGCTGATGACGCGGGACTCCAATGTGCCGCTGTCGGACGCAACGGTCCGCGAATACGGTGACAGTATCCACCAGGCCGGCGAACACCTGCTCACGGTGATCAACGACATTATCGAATATTCGAAAACCGGCTCAGACACCTATGTCTACAATCCCCAGCCGGTCGCGCCCCGGGACCTACTGGCCAGCGCGATTACGCTTGCGGTCGGGTTCAACCGTTTGTCGAGCCTGGAGGGGGTGACGGTTTCGGTGTCACCGGCCCTGGGCGAAGTGGTTGTCGATGAGTTGGCGATCCGGCGGGTGTTGATCAATCTGATCACCAACGCCTTCCGGTTTG
>JBCCBN010000188.1:0-5256 GCA_039034035.1 Pseudomonadota bacterium | reverse complement strand
GCTCGCCGCCGCCAGCTTCGGCCAGCACCATCGTGATCGCCGCCGTCAGCGTCGTCTTGCCATGGTCCACATGACCAATGGTGCCGATGTTCACATGCGGCTTGTTGCGCTCAAACTTTGCCTTGGCCATGGGGGCCTCCTCGTTCTTCTCGGGATCGACCGGGGCGGCACCAGATGGATGGTGCGACCCGGCGCCCTGCAGGTCCTCGTCCAGGGCGGCAATTGCCGACCAGTGATCGCGGGGGCATACTGCACGCTTGCGGCGGGTTCAAGCGTCCTGTGCGGCGTTTTTGAACCAAGTGTGACAGCGCGGTCACCCATGGGTCTCCAAACTGCCAACCAAACCGGCAGCGCAGGCCGCCGCGCCTGTCATATTCGGTTTACCGGGACGCGATAGGCCAGCGGTCTGGCAGCCCCGCCAATATGACATGGAGAGCGAGATGATCGACGCGCTGAGCGAGCACATAAAGCGGGTTTCAGCCCCTGATCTCACCACCCTGGCGACGGCCCGGCTGGATCGCCCTGCCCTTTCGGCGGCGGGCTGGACGGTGGATCTGACGCGCCAGCGGATTGATGCCGAAGCCGAGGCGGCGCTTATTGACTGGGGCGCCGGGCGAGGTCTGGGCGACGCGATCCAAGCGCTGTTTGCGGGCGACATCGTCAATCCGTCCGAAGGGCGCCCGGCTTTGCATTGGGCGCTTCGGGCCGGGGCTTCGCTGGCGGGCGAGGCGGATGCGGTTCGTCGCAGTCTTGAAGCGCCACTGGCCTTTGCCCGGTCCGTGCGGAGCGGCGAGATCCTTGCAGCCGATGGGGCGCCCTTCACGGCGATTGTGCATATCGGCATCGGCGGGTCGGATTTCGGCCCGCGGTTGATCGCCGATACATTCCATGCCGAACGCTCCCGCAGCTTTGACCTGCGCTTTGCGGCCAATCTCGACCCGCTTGACCTGGACCTGGCGCTCGAGGGCCTGGACCCGGCCCGGACTTTGGTGATCGGCGTCTCGAAATCCTTCGGCACCGAGGAGACGCTCTACAATCTCGACCGGGCCCGCGCCTGGCTGGCCGAGGGATTGGGCGCCAGTGCCGGGCACCATCTGGCGCTGGTGACGGCCAATCCGGAGCGGGCCAGCGCCTGGGTTGGCGATGGCAGCCAGCCGCATCTGTTCGATATGCCGCTGAGTGTTGGTGGGCGGTTCTCGCTGTGGTCGGCCGCAAGCCTCGCCTGTTTCATCTCCATCGGTCCGGAACGGATCGAAGCGTTTCTGGCCGGTGCGGCAGAGATGGACGCGCATGTGAAAACCGCCGCGCTGGAAGAGAATCTGGCGGTCCGGCTGGCCTTGATGGATGTCTGGAACACGTCGGCGCTGGGCTTTCCCATGCGGGTTGTGCTGGCCTATGCCCGCCGGTTGCGGTTCCTGCCGACCTATCTTCAGCAGCTGGAGATGGAATCAAATGGGAAATCCGCCGGCCCCGATGGCACCGCCGCCCCGTTCCGAACCGCGCCGGCGGTGTGGGGCGGTGAAGGCTCGATTGGGCAGCATTCCTACCACCAATGGCTGCACCAGGGGACCGAGCCCGTACCGGCTGAATTCATCCTGGCGCTGGACGCTGGCGGCGACATCACGGGCAAGCGAGCTTTGATGGCCCATGCGCTGGCCCAGGCTGAAGTGCTCGCCAATGGCCGGTCACTGGCCGAAATCCAAGCGGAGGAGCCGGACCTTTCGGACGCGGTGGCGCGCCAGAAGGTTCATGCGGGGGGACGGCCCTCAACTGTGCTGAGCTGTGACCGGTTCGATGCCGCCAAGCTCGGCGCGCTGATCGCGCTTTATGAGCATCGCACCTATCTGGCGGGCGTCCTGTGGGGGGTGAATTCGTTCGACCAGTGGGGCGTGGAGCGGGGGAAGACCATGGCGGGACGGCTGAAGCCAGTGTTGGAGGGCGCTGGCGAGGCCGACGATCCGGTCACAGCAGCGCTCGCCGCACGGATCATGGGGGGGCTGTGAGGCCCGCGCCAGCGCGGGCGTTCGCCGAGGCGGGGTGCCGGGACGGGTTCAGAGCGAAATTGCGGTATGGAGGCGCATTTGGGTGCGCTGGTCTGCAAAAGAGGGTCGCGGTCAGGGGGGATGGAGCGGTGCGGCGGGGATCAGGCCTTTGAGGCCGCCAAGGCTCAACGCAGCGCGGAGACGCGGCAGGACGCCCATTTCCGCGCGTGCGTGGGGCGGTTCAGACACCGCGCCATCGGACATCATGACCGGGTCGAAGGACAAGTCTTGAAGACGGCTCTCTTGTGCCCGGGCGCCGAAGTCCGGGCCGGGATGGATGTGGCTGAGGCTTGTGCTGTCCATGAGCGCGTAGCTTGGGGGCGGCACCTGGTAGATCATCCCGCTTTCATGGACCCATAGCCTGGGCAAGGGCCCGCCATCGGCCGCAACCTGCTGCAGCCAGAGGCCGAGCAGGACCAGTTGCCATATCAGGATCGGCCACCGGTGAGGCGGCACAATCTCGAAGGCGGTGCGGATGGCGGGATCGTTGAACATGGGGGCATTATAGCCCCCGCTGGGGAGGGGTTGGATGAGGTTTTGTGAGGGCCCGTATTTGCAGGGGATCTGGGCGTTTTTCCGGGGGACAGGTTCTGGGTCAGGGCCGGCGGCGGTCGAGTTGGCGCAAGGTGAAGGCGTGGGCGTGGCGGTCATCAGCGGGATGGTCGATCAGCGTCTCGGCGGTCCAGTCAGCCTCGCTCAAGGACGGGAAAAAGGTGTCGCCGTCGGGGGCTGCATCCACTTCGGTGATGTAGAGCCGGTCGGCCAAAGGGAGCGCAGCGGCGTAAAGGGCGGCGCCGCCGATGACGAAGACCTCCCCTGCCCCGCTGGACGCCGAATTGGCGCGCCCGGCCGCCGCGGCGACGGGAATGTCGGAATAGACGCGCGCGCCGGGGAGCGGGCGCGCGGAATTCCTGCTGACGACCAAATTGGCCCGCCCCGGTAGCGGCTGTCTCGGCAGGCTGTCCCAGGTCTTGCGCCCCATGATCAGCGGGGAGCCGGCGGTGATCCGTTTGAAGGCCTTGAGGTCTTCGGGCAGGCGCCAAGGCAGGTCGCCATCCACGCCGATCACGCCATTGCGGCCACGGGCAACGATGAGGCACAATCGGGCCTGGGTCATTGTCAAGCACGCCTCCCTGTTTACACACGCGCCGGATATTCTAGCTTCCCCGCCAGCGTGGCTTACGGGAAGGCTTCAGGCATGTTCGACATGTTCGTCAACATCATCACGGGCGGACGGCCTGACGACCTGTTCTGGGCGGTGCCGCTGATCGCGGCCACGCTCGGACTGATCTATGCCTTGGGCGGCCGGATTTGGGCGTTTGTGTATTTCCTGACGATCCCGTTCCTGAACTGGTCGTTCGGGGTGGTTCCGCAGATCGAGTTGGTGGCGCCGAACGGGATGTTCGATCAGGGCGTGTCGCTGCATCCGCTGACGCTGGTGACGGGGCTGGTGTTCGTTTTCCGGGACTTTGTGCAGCGTCAGATGGGGCAGAAAGTGCTGGTGGTGATGGCGCTGGCGATTGCCTGGTCGTTCTATTATGCGTGGCCGGTGATCGCGCTGGCGTCCGGGATTGCGTTTGCCGTATCGGAGACGGTGGACTGGCTGCTCTTCACCTTCACGAAGTATCGGCTGTCGACGCGGATATTGTTGTCGAGCGCGGTGGCCTCGCCGGTGGATACGACAATCTTCCTGTATGGAGCCGACCTGGCGGTGCAGATGCGGCTGGATGAGCCGCCGGGCACGATGCTGCATGCGGCGAACTGGGTGGTGTTCATCATTGGCAAGATGGTGGGGGCGGTGATCGTGTCCTGGGCGGTGCGGCGCCGGGAGGATGCGGGGGAGATCAGCCCGGCGGCTTTATGAGGCGCTCACGGCGCGCGGCGGAGTCTTTTCGCTCGCGGCAGATTGGCTTCGCCAATCGCCTCCGCGGGGGCGGACTGACCGCCCGTCGGGCCTTGCCCTCTGTTCGCGCTTACGCGCTCATGGGCGACTGCTCGCGGCGCGCGGCGCCTCCGCATTGTCCTTGGAGAAATGGGGCGGGCTGGCCGCCCGGCGGGCGGTCGCCCTTTGGGGGTGCGCGTTTTTCAGACCGCGACGGGGGCCTTGATGTGGGGGTGGGGTTCGTAGCCGGTCAGGGTGAAGTCTTCATAGTCCCAGCCGAAGAGATCGGTCTTGTCGGGGTTGAGCTGCATGGCCGGCAGGGCGCGGGGCTCGCGGGTGAGCTGTAGCCGGGCCTGCTCGAAATGGTTCGCGTAGAGGTGGGCGTCGCCGAAGGTGTGGACGAAGGTTCCGGGCTGGAGGCCGGTGGCGCGGGCCATCATCAGGGTCAGCAGCGCATAGGACGCGATGTTGAACGGGACGCCGAGGAAGACATCGGCCGAGCGCTGGTAGAGCTGGCAGTTGAGCTTGCCGTCCAGGACGTTGAATTGGAACAGGCAGTGGCAGGGCGGCAGGGCCATGTCGTTCACATCGGCGGGATTCCAGGCCGAGACCATGAGGCGGCGGGAATTGGGATTGGTGGTGATCTCGTCGAGCACCCACTGAATCTGGTCGATCACCCGGCCATCGGGCGCGGCCCAGCTGCGCCACTGCTTGCCATAGACGGGGCCCAACTCGCCATCGGGGTCGGCCCATTCGTCCCAGATCTTCACGCCGCGTTCCTGGAGCCAACGGACATTGGTGTCCCCGCGCAGGAACCAGAGCAGCTCGTAGATGATGGATTTGAGGTGCAGCTTCTTAGTGGTGACCATGGGAAAGCCATCGGCGAGGTCGAACCGCATCTGGCGGCCGAACACGGCGCGGGTGCCGGTGCCAGTGCGGTCCATGCGATCGGTACCGGTGTCGAGAATGTCCTGAAGGAGGTCGTGATATTGCTGCATGGCCTGCTCCCTTGAGGTGATGGCTCTAGCCGATTCGGTGTGGTGCGCCTTGCGTTAGCGTTGCCGCTGGCCGCAATTGCTGGGGATTGGGTGGGGCGTCTTCAAATTGCGCTGTTGGGAGGCTATATAGGTCAGGTCTTCGGACTATGGCGATAAACGCGCGTGTAATAAGCGGTTCGGACCCGGGGGCGGTACCCGGAGTCTCCACCAACTCCCCTGTCATTAGCAGGGACGTGGGGACGAAACAGGATCGACGGAAGTGTAAAGACGAGGCCTTCGCCGGGTTGAGCCCCCTTAGAAGCTCAATCAACAATAGTTGCTAATGACAACTTTG
>JBCCBN010000187.1:0-5278 GCA_039034035.1 Pseudomonadota bacterium | reverse complement strand
GAGTTCGTGGAAAAGATCATCGAACGCGAAAAGCCTGATGCGCTCTTGCCGACCATGGGAGGGCAGACGTCCCTCAATTGCGCGCTCGATCTCTACTATTCCGGCGCTCTGGAGCGCCATGGGGTCGAGCTGATCGGCGCCCGGGCTGACGCGATTGAGAAGGCTGAAGATCGCAAGCTGTTCCGCGAGGCGATGGACCGGATCGGGCTGGAAAATCCGCGCGCAACCATCGTTGCTGCCCCGGAGATCCGTAGCGAAGCGGGCGAGGTCACCGGCTATGACCGGCTTGCCGGGCTCAAGGCCGCCATGGAGGCCCTCGATGTGATCGGTTTGCCGGCGATTATCCGTCCGGCCTTCACGCTGGGCGGGACCGGTGGTGGGGTTGCCTATAATGTCGACGAGTATCGCGACATCGTCATGCGCGGCCTGGACGCCTCGCCCAAGGCTCAGATCCTGATCGATGAGAGCCTGCTGGGCTGGAAGGAGTATGAGATGGAGGTCGTGCGCGACACGGCCGACAATGCCATCATCATCTGCGCCATCGAGAATGTGGATCCGATGGGCGTTCACACCGGCGATTCCATCACCGTGGCCCCGGCGTTGACCCTGACCGACCGGGAATACCAGGTGATGCGTAATGCCTCGCTGGCGGTGTTGCGGGAAATTGGTGTGGAAACCGGCGGGTCGAATGTGCAGTTCGCGGTCTGCCCGGATACGGGCCGGCTGGTGGTGATCGAAATGAACCCGCGGGTCTCGCGGTCTTCGGCGTTGGCTTCGAAGGCGACCGGTTTCCCGATTGCCAAAGTCGCGGCGAAACTGGCCGTCGGCTATACGCTCGATGAGTTGGACAATGACATTACGGGCGGTGCGACACCGGCCAGTTTCGAACCGACCATCGACTATGTGGTCACGAAGATCCCGCGCTTTGCCTTTGAAAAGTTCAAGGGCACCAATACCGAACTGACGACGGCGATGAAATCGGTGGGCGAGGCCATGGCCATTGGGCGCTCGTTCCAGGAGAGCCTGCAAAAGGCGCTGTGTTCGCTCGAAACCGGGTTGACCGGTCTCGATCCGGTGCCGCTTGATGATCCGGTCGACCTGACGCGCCGCCTCGCCCAGCAGACCGAAGATCGGCTGCGCCTGGTCGCCGATGCGTTCCGGGCCGGCATGTCGGTGGAGGCTGTGTTCAGCATTACCAGTATCGACCGGTGGTTCTTGCGCCAGATCGCGGAGATCGTGGAGGTCGAAGCCGTCATTACCCGCGATGGCCTTCCGACCGACACCGCCGCATTCACCGCGCTGAAAGGCATGGGCTTTTCCGATGCCCGTCTCGCGACCCTGACCGGAACCAGCGAAACCAGCGTTCGCGCGGCCCGCCACGGGTTGGATGTCCGCCCGGTGTACAAGCGGATCGACACGTGTGCAGCCGAATTCGACAGCCCGACCGCCTATCTCTATTCGACCTATGAACAGCCCGCCCATGGCGAAACGCGTGGGGCTTGTGAAGCGCTTCCGTCTGCCCGGCGCAAGGCGATGATCCTGGGGGGTGGCCCCAATCGGATCGGCCAGGGCATCGAGTTTGACTATTGCTGCTGCCACGCCGCGTTTGCGATGGCCGATCTCGGTGTCGAGTCGATCATGGTGAACTGTAATCCCGAGACCGTCTCCACCGACTATGACACCTCGGACCGGCTGTATTTCGAGCCGCTGACCGATGAGCACGTGTTGGAAATCTGTGCGGTGGAGCAGTCTACCGGCGAGCTCGCCGGCGTCATCGTCCAGTTTGGCGGCCAGACCCCGCTCAAGCTTGCGTGGCCACTGGAAGCTGCGGGAGTCCCGATCCTGGGCACGCCGCCAGCCAGTATCGACCTGGCCGAAAACCGGGAGAAATTTGCCGAATTGATCGACCGGCTTGGCTTGCAGCAGGCCCCGTCGCGGATCGCGGGCAACGAGGATGAAGCGCTCGAAGCGGCCCAGGCGCTGGGCTACCCGGTCATGCTGCGCCCGTCTTTCGTGCTGGGCGGGCGCGCCATGGAAATCTGCCGCTCCGACGAGGATGTGCGCACCTTCGCCAAGGAAGCCATGGCCGTGGCCGAAGACAGTGCCAGTGGGGATGGCGGCGCCCTGTTCATCGACCGGTACCTGTCGGACGCCATCGAGGTCGATCTCGACGCGCTTTGTGACGGCGAAGCGGTGCATGTCGCCGGCATCATGGAGCATATCGAGGAAGCCGGCGTCCATTCCGGTGACAGCGCCTGTACCCTGCCGCCGACGACGCTGGCGCCATCGCTTCAGGGCCGACTGTCAGAACAAGCGATTGCCCTGGCCCGGGCGCTGGGCGTTCGCGGGCTGATCAACATCCAGTTCGCGGTGAAGGGCGAGGACATCTTCATCCTCGAAGCGAATCCCCGAGCCTCGCGCACCGTGCCGTTCGTGGCCAAGGCCGTCGGTGCGCCGATCGCGTCCATCGCCGCCAAGCTGATGGCTGGCGCGCCTCTGGCGGATTTCGACCTCCAGCATGCCCGCCCCAGCCGGATCGCCGTGAAGGAAGCGGTGTTCCCGTTTGGCCGGTTCCCGGGCGTTGATCCGGTGCTGGGCCCGGAAATGCGTTCGACCGGCGAAGTCATGGGGTGGGACGATGAGTTCGGCGCCGCTTTCCTGAAGTCCCAGATTGCGGCGGGCGTGACCTTGCCGCGCAGCGGTCGGGCCTTTGTCTCGGTCAAGGATAGTGACAAGGCCGAGCTTGTGGACGCTGCCAAAGCGTTGATCGAGATGGGGTTCGACCTGGTCGCGACCACCGGGACCTGCGCCTATCTCACCGAACAGGGGGTGGCGGTGACCCCGATCAAGAAGGTGATCGAGGGCAAGCCGCATATTGTCGACGCGATGATCAATGGCGAGATCCAATTGATCTTCAACACGACCGAGGGCGTCCAGTCGCTGAAAGACAGTGAGGACATCCGTATGGCAGCGGTCCGTCAGGCGATCCCGTATTTCACAACATTATCGGCTTCCATGGCCTCAATAGAGGCGATTGGCGTGCTCCGGAGCCGTGAACTCACGGTCACGCCCTTGCAATCGGCCTGAGGCTGCCCACTTGACCGAGCGTCGATTTGAACCGACGCTTTGGAACATAAAAACCAAGAGTAGTAGTTCCCATGGAAAGAATCCCCATGACAATGGAGGGTCACGAGGCCCTCGTGGTAGAATTGAGTCACCTGAAATCCGTTGAAAGACCAACGGTTATCCAGGCTATTGCCGAAGCGCGCGAGCATGGCGACCTGTCGGAGAACGCGGAATACCATGCTGCGAAGGAACGCCAGAGTTTTGTCGAGGGCCGTATTGCGGAACTGGACGATAAGCTGGCGCGGGCCGATGTCATCGACCTGACCAAGCTGTCCGGCACGCGGGTGCGTTTTGGCGCCACGGTGACGATCATCGATGTCGATACAGAAGACGAGCAGACCTACAAGATTGTCGGCGATGACGAGGCCGACATTGCCGATGGCAAGATCTCCGTGTCCTCTCCCATCGCCCGGGCCCTGATCGGCAAGGAAGAGGGCGATGAGGCTGAAGTCGCCGCGCCCGGTGGCGCCAAGGCCTATGAGATCGCCAAGGTGGAGTTCAAATAAGGTGAAAGATGGGGGCGGCGGCGGCAGCGACCCGGTTGGTGATGCCCGCCCCGCCCCCATTCCGCCCGCTTTGTCGCCGCCGGCAGCCGGCTCTCTGGGGCCGTCCATCTGGGCGGTTTCCGATGGTCGGGCCGGGAACGCCGTGCAAGTGCGTGCGATCGTGCAAGCCCTCGGCGAGCCGCGCCGATGGATGCGCATGGCCCATATCGATGGCCGGGCGCACCGGGACGCACCCTTGACGCTGACCCCGGGCAAGCCATGGACCTGGTTGCCCTCGGCCTTGTGGGTCAATGCCCGGGCCGCTCTGCCGGCCGAGCAGGTCCAGGAGCTGAAAACGCCATGGCCCACCATATGGATCGGGGCTGGCCGGCGCACCGCGCCCTATTCTGCCGCCATCAAGCGCTGGTCCCGGGGCAAGACCCATGTGGTTCACATTCTGGACCCGAAAATGGCCGCTTCACGGTTCGACCTGATCGTGACGCCGGTGCATGATCGCGTCTCCAAGCCGGGCGTGATCTCGACGGTTGGCTCGCCGACCTATTTCTCCCAGGACGACCAGGAGCAGGCCGGCCAGGCCTTCGCCCACCTGGCCGACGAGCCGGGCCCTAGCGCCATTGTCATTCTGGGCGGAAACTCCAAGGCCTATCGCTTCACTGCGGCCGACGCTGACCGCCTGGTTAGCGAGATGCAAGCCATTACGAGCAGCGGCTGGCGGCTCCGCATCACCACGTCGCGCCGCACTCCGGCGGAGGTTGTTGCGAAAATGCGGGCCTTTGCCCAATCGTCGGGCGCGGCGCTTTACACCGGTCCTGATGATGGTCCGAACCCGTACCTGGCCTGGCTCCTGTTTTCGGACGCGGCCATTGTCACGGCCGATAGCGCCAACATGCTGTCGGACGCGGCCTATCATGGCCTGCCGGTGCATATCGCCCGGTTGAAGGGTGGGAGCCCGAAATTCAACAGCTTTCACAACAGCCTGATCAAGCGCGGTTGCGCGCGGTGGTTCGCGGGCGAATTGGACCTATGGTCCTACGAACCGCTGCGCGAGGCCGACCGTGTGGCCGACCACATCATCGCTGGCGTGCTGCGCAAACATCCCCAGCCCGAATTGCCCGGCATTGAGCCGATGCACGCGGTGGCGCCGGCGTGGCTGTAAACGGTCAAGGGCGCGAGGGCGGGCGCAGCATGTCGCCCACCGCTTCCATCGTTGCCATCACGCGCTGGCTCAGCGTCGGTGTGCGGCCATGGATCCAGCGGACGTGATGGACGCAATTGCTGCGCAGGAGATCATAGTCCGCCCCCATCAGGCGGCGCGCCCGCGCCTCGATCTCGAACACGTGGCGATTGCTGTAGGACCGGTGGCGTTTCAGAGTCCGGCCATGGGAAAACGCGTCGATTGATTGCTCAACCACGCCATCATGCCGGCTCGACCGCGAAATGACCGTCCCGGCCAGGGTGACGACGCCATAATGGCGCAACCCGATGCCAAACGGGATAGACACCACGTCGCCTGCGCGAAGGTCTGATTGTCTCGTCATGCGTGCCGTGCCCGTTGTCGATCATCGCCAGCCATTGGTTGAGTATATATTGTTTTTCGATAATTTCAAATGGGTATGCAGGTGTTCCCGGGTTCGACAGCCGGAGAG
>JBCCBN010000186.1:0-5315 GCA_039034035.1 Pseudomonadota bacterium | reverse complement strand
CGGGGATCTATTCCTGGCTGCCGTTGGGCCACAAGGTGCTGCGGCGCATCGATCAGGTGGTGCGCGAAGAGATGAACCGGGCCGGCGCCATCGAAATGCTGATGCCACCATCCAGCAGGCCGAGCTCTGGCGCGAAAGCGGTCGCTACGAGGCCTACGGCCCGGAAATGCTGCGCATCCATGACCGGCACGAGCGGGAGATGCTGTTCGGGCCAACCAATGAAGAGCTGATCACAGACATCTTCAAGGCGCACGTGAAGAGCTACAAGCAGCTGCCGCTCAATCTCTACCACACCCAGTGGAAGTTCCGGGACGAGATCCGGCCCCGGTTCGGCGTCATGCGCGGGCGCGAGTTCCTGATGAAGGATGCCTACAGCTTCGATGTGGATCAGGACGCGGCCCGCATCTCCTACCAGCGCATGTTCGCAGCCTACCTAAATACATTCGACCGGCTGGGCATTACCGCGATCCCCATGGCGGCCGATCCTGGTCCCATTGGCGGCGATCTCAGCCATGAATTCCTGGTCCTCGCGGAAAGCGGGGAGAGCGCTGTGTTCTGCGACAAGGCTATCCTCGACGTGCCGCCTCCGGGTGCCGATTTCGACTTTGGCGACACCGCAGCGCTGGCCGGCGAAATGGAGAAGCGGACCCGGTACTATGCCGCGACCGACGAAAAGCATGACGAAGCCGCCTTCAATGCGCTGCCGGAAAGCCAGCGCGTGTCTGCGCGCGGCATCGAAGTGGGGCACATCTTCTATTTCGGGACCAAGTATTCGGCACCCATGGGGGCATCGGTACAGAATTCAGATGGCCAATATAGCGAGATCCATGGCGGCAGCTACGGCATCGGCGTATCCCGACTGGTGGCGGCGATCATCGAGGCCTCCAATGACGAGGGCGGCATCATCTGGCCCGCCTCAATCGCCCCATTTGATGTTGGGTTGATCTCCCTGCGGCCGAAGGACGAGGCCGTCGCGACCGCCGCCGAAGAGGCCTACACCCAGTTCCAGGCTGCCGGCCTTGAGGTGCTCTACGACGAGCGCGACGAGCGGCCCGGCGGCAAGTTCGCCACAATGGACCTGATCGGCCTGCCCTGGCAGGTCGCGATTGGCCCACGGGGACTGGAGAAGGGGGTTGTGGAACTGAAGCACCGCGCCAGCGGAGAGAAGTCTGAAGTCGCCCTTGCCGATGCGGTGGCTCGTATTGCAGAGGCCAGGGTCTAGCCCGGCCATGTCCGCCAAGTCCTCCCCTTTCGGCGCCGTCGAGCGCAGCCTGGCCTGGCGCTATCTCCGGGCTAAGCGCGAGCATGGCGGCGCGTCGCTCACCGCTATCATCTCGTTCATCGGGATCGCGCTGGCGGTCTGGGCGTTGATCGCGATCATGTCGATCATGGCCGGTTTCCGGGCGACGCTGCTGGACGCGCTTCTGGGCGGGCAGCCCCATGTCTATGCCGCTGTCAGCGACCTGCCGGCCGGCCAGGTCGACGAAATTGTCACCAGCATTCGGGCTGTGGACGGCATCGCGTCGGCCCATCCGTTCATCGAGGAACAGGTGCTGGCGATCCATGAAGGCGTGTCTTCGGGCGGGGCGTTGGTCAAGGCGATCAGCCAGGAGGAGTTGGCCGTCCTGCCGTTTCTGGAGGATGGCGGCGCGGCCGCAATCGAAGCCGGCTTCGGTGAGGGGCGCTTTGGCGGCGATGTCATTCTGTTGGGTGCGTTCCTGGCCTCAGACCTCCGGGTGGGCGAGGGTGACCGGATCCGGCTGATCTCACAGGAAACCACCGCCTCGCCGTTCGGCACGACCCCGCGTTCAAAGACCTATACAGTCGGCGGCCTGTTCAAGACCGGGAGCGTGGAGCTCGACAAGGCCTATATCTTCATGCCGCTGGAGCAGGGACAGGTCTTCTTCAAGAAGCGTGACCAGTATGAGTTCATCGACATCCGCCTCGATGACCCTGAAGAGACCGCCGCCGCCATGGCCAGCATCCGCGAGCGGATCGATGGTTTTCTCTACATGTTTGACTGGCAGAGCCAACGCGGGGCGTATCTGGGAGCGCTCAACCTCGAACGCTCCATGATGCGCTTGGTGATGCTGGTTCTGATCACCATTACCGCGCTCAATATCATCACTGGCGTGGTCATGCTGGTGAAGAACAAGACCCGCGATATCGCGATCCTCAGAACCATCGGCGCGTCCCGGGCCTCGATGATGCGGGTGTTTGTGATGATTGGCGGGTTTCTCGGCATTGCCGGCGCGCTCACCGGCACCGTGCTCGGTATTCTCACAGTCACCTACATTTCTGATATTGAGGCATTTCTGGGCTGGGTTCGGGGCGCGCCCCTGTTCCCACCGGATGTCTATGGTCTCGAGGGCCTGCCCGCCCGGCTCGACTGGACCGAAGTGATCTTCACCTTCACCTGGGCGACGGCCATGTCGGTTCTGGTCACGCTGTGGCCGGCCTGGCGCGCGGCGCAGCTCGACCCGGTCGAAGCGTTGAGGTTCGAATGATGGCGCCGGTCCTGGAACTTCGCGGCATCGAGCGGACCTACCGGTCCGGGGAGCGGACGCTGCATGTGCTCAGCGGGGCGGATCTTGTCCTGCAGGCCGGCGAACTGGTCGGTCTTGTTGGCCCGTCCGGCTCGGGCAAGTCGACCCTGCTGCACACCGCTGGTCTGCTCGAGAAGCCGGAAGGCGGTCAAGTTTATCTCGACGGTGAGGATTGCCTCTCCCTGTCGGATCGCCAGCGCACGGCGCTCCGCCGGCAGAAACTCGGCTTCGTCTACCAGTTCCATCATCTGCTTCCGGAATTCAGCGCGGTTGATAACATCGCTATGCCCTTGCGCTTCGGCGGAGTCGCCCAGGGCGAGGCGCGGGCCAAGGCCGAGATCCTGCTGGGCGCGATGGGGCTCGATGACCGAGGCCACCACCAGCCCGCGCAGCTCTCGGGCGGAGAACAGCAACGGGTCGCCATCGCGCGGGCACTGGCCAACGATCCCCGCCTGGTGATCGCAGACGAGCCCACCGGCAATCTCGATCCTGAAACCACCGAGCGCGTGTTTGGCGCACTGATCGCGCTGGCGCGGAACGAGGGTGCCGCGGTCCTGGTCGCGACCCATAATATGGCGCTGATTGAGCATATGGACAGGGTCCTGACCCTCCGCGACGGTCGCCTTGCCCCGTTCGAAATGCCTGCGCAGTAGCCCACGCCGATTGATAGGTTTGCAAGGGCAAGGGGGCGGACGCATCCTGGCGGCGCGGGCGAAGCCTTGCCCGGTGAATGCCGGACGCGAATCAGTACAAATCATGGACTGGTCCGGCGTCTATGGGAGTGCGGAATTTGGGCGAGCCGTCATTCATCCATCTCGGTGTGAAATCGAGCTATTCCCTGCTCCAGAGCATGGTGACGCCGAAGGGGCTTGTCTCCTGGCTTACCGAGCAGGCGATGCCAGCGGTATCGGTCGCTGACCAGAACTGCCTGTTTGGAGCCCTGGAGTTTTCGGAGCTGTTGTCGGGGAACGGGATCCAGCCGATCATGGGTTGCACGTTCGATGTCACCGATGGGGCGCCTCGCAGCGTACCAACACAGGTTCGGCTCTATGCCCAGAATGATGTGGGCTATCGCCGCCTCATGGCGCTGTCATCGCTGGCCTATCTCGAAGCCGATGATGGCGTGCCTAAACTGCACCAGACGCATCTGATGGACGCGACCGATGGCCTGATTGTGCTGACGGGCGGTGCCGCGGGGGCGGTTGGCCAGCTTGCGGCCAAGGGAAAGCGCGAAGACGCTGGCGCAGCACTCGACCAACTCGCCCAGGCCTATCCCGGCCGCTGCTATGTGGAGCTGACCCGCCATGGCACCGAAGCCGAGCGGTTGAGTGAACCCGTCCTCATCGATCTCGCTTATGAGGCTGGGCTGCCCCTGGTGGCGACCCACGATGTGCGGTTTGTGAAACCGGAAGATGCCGAGGCCAATGATGCGATGATCTGTATCGCCAATGGGCGGTATCTGGGTGAGGAGGACCGGCCCCGAGTGGAGGCGAGCCAGTACCTGAAAACCGCCGAGGAGATGGCGGTCCTGTTCGCAGACCTCCCCGAGGCGCTCGCCAGCACGGTCGAGATCGCCCAGCGGTGCGCGGTGAAGGCCGAACTCCACAAGCCGATCCTGCCGAGTTTCAGCGATGAGGCGGATGGCGAAGACAGGGAGCTTCGGCGCCAGGCGATTGCTGGCCTTGAGAGCCGACTGGCAGAGGCCGATACACTTTATGCCGAGCGCGAGGGCTATTTCGAACGGCTCGATTACGAGCTCGGTATTATCGAGAAGATGGGCTTTCCGGGCTATTTCCTCATCGTTTCGGACTTCATCAAATGGGCCAAGGAACAGGACATCCCGGTCGGGCCGGGACGGGGCTCTGGCGCCGGCTCGCTGGTGGCCTGGTCACTGCTGATCACCGATCTCGACCCGCTCCGGTTTGACCTTCTGTTCGAGCGCTTCCTGAACCCTGAACGGGTCTCCATGCCCGATTTCGATATCGATTTCTGCCAGGAGCGCCGCGGCGAGGTGATCCGCTATGTGCGCGACAAGTATGGTGCCGACAGCGTTGCGATGATCATCACCTTCGGCACGCTCCAGGCCAAGGCTGTGGTCCGCGATGTGGGCCGGGTGATGCAGATGCCCTATGGCCAGGTTGACCGTCTGGCCAAGCTCATCCCGTTCAATCCCGCCAATCCGCCCAAGCTCCAGGAAGCGATTGATGACGAGCCGAAATTCGATGAGGAGATCGAAAAGGATGCCCGGGTCGGCGACCTTCTGGACACCGCCCTACAACTTGAGGGGCTCTACCGGTCAGCGGGCACCCACGCCGCTGGTGTCGTCATCGCCGACCGGCCGCTGACGGAAATTGTCCCGCTTTACAATGATCCCCGCTCTGAACTGCCGGCGACCCAGTTCAACATGAAATGGGCCGAGCTCGGCGGCTTGGTGAAATTCGACTTTCTCGGCTTGAAGACGCTCACGGTGATCGACAGGGCTCTGAAATTCATCCGGCGGGATGGCGACGATGTCACGCCGGCCTGGAACAGCCTCGACGATCCGGCGACTTATGAACTGATGGCGTCGGGCGATACCCTCGGCGTGTTCCAGCTTGAAGGCCAGGGCATGCGCGATACGCTGAAACGCGTGCGGCCCGGAAACATTGAAGACGTCATCGCGATCATTTCGCTCTACCGCCCCGGCCCGATGGACAACATCCCGTCCTACAACATGCGCAAGCAGGGGACCGAAGAACCGGACTACCTGCACCCCAAGCTGGAGCCGAT
>JBCCBN010000185.1:0-5320 GCA_039034035.1 Pseudomonadota bacterium | reverse complement strand
GAAGTCGCTTCGCTGCGCCGGGTCGATTGGGGCACGTTCGGGATCGGGTCGAACACGGCCTTCATCTTCTCGCCCGGCACATTAGAGGCAGCCAAACCCTATCATGTGGCCATCGCGCGAACCGATGCCGCCGCCGAACAGGCGATCATCGACCGATTGGGCGGAACGCTGCCCGAAGTGGTCGTGTTCCAGACCCGGCCAGCGCTGGCTGCCGCCGCCGAAGTGTTTGGAGACATTGGCGTGGCGGTGAACGCGGTGGCGGGCGTTGTAACGCTGGCGGGCCTCCTGGTCCTCCTGGGGGCGTTCGCGGCGATGGCACGAAAGCGGCGGGCTGAGACAGCGGTGCTGAAGACGTTTGGGGCCGAGCGGGGGTCGGTACTGCGGCTCTATGCGAGCGAGTTTGCGCTGGCCGGCGCAGCAGGCGCCCTGATCGGCGCGGCGCTAGGCGTAGGTGCGGCGTATCCCATCGTGGTGCAGGTGTTCGAGGCGCAGTGGAGCTGGCCGTGGCGCGAAGTGGGTGCGGTATTTGCGCTGGCGGTAGGCGTCTCTGCGCTAGGCGGTGCCTCCGTGGGCTGGCGAACCTTGAGCCAACCCCCCATGCGAGTCCTGCGCGGGGCTTAGACTGATTTCGCCCACGGCAAGTTGGCTTCGCCGAACGGCTACGCAGGCGCGGCCTTGGCCCGGTTCACGGCGTCTTCGACCAGAACGAGGCGGTCATTGCCGAAGAACATGCTTTCATTCACGAAAAAGGTAGGGCTGCCAAAGCCGCCGCGGTCGATGAGCGCTTCGGTGTTGGCGCGGAGTTGGTCCTTGATGGCGGGGTCCTTGATGGCATCGGCGACATGGGCGGCATCGACGCCGGCCCGGGCGCAGATCTCGGCGATGACATCGTCCTGGGAAATGTCCCGGTCTTCGGACCAGTAGAGCTCGAAGGCGGCTCGGGCGAAATCGACCAGCTTGCCTTCGGGCTCAAGCAGGATGCAGGCGCGCATCACCTTGACGCTGTTCACCGGGAACACGCTGGGCGGCATCTTGATCTTGAGGCCAGCGAGATTGGCCCAGTCCTGCAAGTCTTTCGCGTGATAGCGGGCCTTGGCTTTCACCGGCGCCTTCCGCGCTTCATAGACGCTGGGGTTCACCGCGTTGAAGACGCCGCCCACGAGGATGGGCTTCCACGCAATCTCGGCCCCCAGCCTCTCGGCCAGCGGAATGAGACCGTGAAAGCCGAGATAGGTCCAGGGGCTAGAGCAGTCGAAATAGGCGTCGATGGTGGGGACGGAAGCTGGCATGGGGCGGCGCTACTCCTTGGGTTTCGCATGGGCGCGGAGGAAGTTCGCGATCCATTGGGCTGCGATGGGCGCATCGAGGGGGTCGGCGAAGCTCTCAGCGGCAGTTTCGACCTGGGCGGCCGTGAGCGGAGAGCCGAGACGGGCGCGGTAGAGGGCGTTGGAGAAATTGGGGCTGAATTCCGGGTGACCCTGCAAGCTCATGGCCGGACCCTGGGCGTAAACGAGGCCGGCATGGGGGGTGAAGTCCGAACTGACGAGAGGGATGGCGCCGGGAGGCGGAACCACGACCTGGTCCTGGTGGCTGACGGCGAGGGCGAGCGTGTCTGAGCCTGGGGTCAACCACTCTGTCGTACTAGGGGCCGTGTGGGTCACGGCATAGCTGTGCCGGCCGATGCCCCACCCCTTAGGCGACTTGATGACCTGGCCGCCAAGCGCCTGGGCAATTGCCTGGTGGCCGAAACAGATGCCGATCTGGGGCGTCTTCTCCGCGGCCGCCCAGCGGATGAAATCGAGCAGCGGCGGGATCCACGGCTCATCATCATAGACGCCGGCCTTAGAGCCTGTGACCAGAATGGCGTCCAGGCTGGCGGGATCGGGTAACCGCTCGCCCTTGATCGGGGAGACGGTCTCGAAGGTGAAGTCCGGGGCAGCCGGCGCAATCAAGGCTTCGAACATGTCAGGGTAATCAGGCCAGTCTGCACGGATCGGCTCAGGCACAAGGCCGGTCTCGACAATGGTCAGCCTCATGGCGCCGGCGCGGGGCGAAGAGGCGCGATGGCGTCGACTTGGTCCTGGGTCCAGCTTTCCATCCGGTCTTCGAGCACCGAAAGCGGCATGGAGCCGGCGCCGAGGAGATGGTCGTGGAACGCGCGGATATCGAAATCGGCACCGAGGGTGTCGCGCGCCTGGTCGCGCAGGGCGAGGATCCTGAGTTCGCCGATCTTGTAGGCCGTCGCCTGGCCGGGCCAACCGATATAGCGAGTGACTTCTGTCTGGATGTTGAGCGGGCTAAGCGCGGAATTTTCAGCAAAGCAGGCTTCGGCTTCTTCGCGGCTCCAACCATACCAGTGCAGTCCCGTGTCAGACACCAGGCGACAGGCGCGCCACATCTCGTAGCTGAGCGCGCCAAAGCGCTCATAGGGTGTGCGGTAGATGCCCGCTTCGCCGGCGAGCCGTTCAGCGTAGAGGCCCCAACCTTCCCCGAAGGCGGTGGCATAATAGAGCCGCCGATACTCGGGCACTTCGGACAGCTCCTGCGCCAGGGCGATCTGGAGATGATGGCCGGGCACGGCTTCATGCGCCGAAAGGGCGGGCAGCTCATAGAGGGGGCGCTGGTCGAGGCGATAGGTGTTCACCAGATAAGTGCCGGGGCGCTGGTTCTCCGCGTCGCCCTGGACATATCGCCCGGTGGTGAACCCCGGCGCGATGGAGGCCGGTACGGGGCTTACGCCATAGGGCAGGCGCGGTAGGCGGCCGAAATAGCGCGGCAGGATGGTGTCCAGGCGTTTGGAGATCTCGGCGGCCTTCTCCAGGAGGTCGGCGGGACTGTCGGCATAGAAACGCTGGTCTGTGCGCAGGAAGTCGAGGAAGGCCGCAAAGCCCTCTGCGAAGCCGATCTCGTCGATGATCGCTTCCATCTCGGCGCGGATGCGGGCGACCTCGTTGCGGCCGATCTCATGGACCTGCGGCGGGGTGAGACCGGCGCCGGCCGTGTGGTGGGCGACGAGGTCCGCATAGATTCCGCGCCCATCCGGCAGGCTGACCAGGCCGGGATCGGGTCGGGCCTGGGGGGCGTATTCCGTCTCGAGGAATGTGAGCAGGTCGGTATAGGCTGCAATGGCGCCGGCGACAGCGCGTTGGGCGTCGGCTTCAATCCGGGCACGGTCGGCGGCCGGAATCGTGTCGGACATGTTGAGGATGGGCACGTAAAGGTCGCTGTCTGTGACCGCCGCAATGGTTTGCTCGCGGACCTGTTCAATGGTCACGGCGAGGGGATCGCCATGGCTGGTGAAACCGGTTGAAATGCCTCGGCGCATATTGGCGATATGCTCGCCGAAATAGCGGCGCGTGTCGTCCAGCCGGCTGATCCAGGCGTCGGCATCCTCAACGCTTTCGATGCGGAGGCGGAGGGCCGCGAAGACCGGCTCGGCATGGAAGCCGTAATCGCCGGTGAAGGGGATCCGGTCGAGGTCCCGCTCTGCGCCCAGGACTTCGTACCGGAGCAGCGCTTCGAGGATGGCGCGGTCAACCGGGTCGGCACCGGCGGCGTTGGCGAGGTCTGCCAGCAAAACGGCGGCCTGCTGGCCCCGCCGGGTGCGGGTTTCGGGGGTGACATCTCCCCAGCGATCCGGAGCGCGGCCGGCCTCGTCCGCAGCGCGCGCTGGATCGCCGGCCAGCTCGAACGCTTCATAGCGGGCGATGATGTCGTCGAGCGTCCCTTCAAACGCAGGTGCCGGCGGCGCTGCCGGCACGGGCTGGGGCGACTGGGCGCACGCTGCCAGGACAAGCCCGAGCGTCACCGAAGCAAGCATGAGCATCCGCATGGCAACATCCTTCTGCTCGGAGGGTCCGGCGGCAACAACCGCGACGCTCACATTCTGGCCCCGCGCCAATGCGCGCGTTGACACTCCGGGGGGCCTTTCCCATACCCCGAACCAGACGCGAAACGCAAAACAAGAAGGAACCGCCAATGTCTGGAGCGGACTGGAGTGACCCACGGCCCCTGTCGCCGCATTTGCAGGTGTGGAAATTCCACGCGACCATGGTCGCCTCGATCTCGCACCGGATCACCGGGTCTGCCTTGTATTTCGGATCCTTCCTCATCGGCGCCTGGATCGTTGCGCTGGGCATGGCGCCGGCGCCGGGCGAAACCGTTCCGGCATTCTACCAGTTCATGGACGGCGTGATCAGCTCGGTGTTTGGCCAGATTGTGCTGGTGCTGTGGGCTGCAGCGGTCCTGTTCCACTTCGCGAACGGTATCCGGCACCTCCTGTGGGACGGGCCGGCGATCGGTTTTGACCCGAAGGTCGCGAGCGCCTGGTCGGTGTTCAACTTTGCCTTTGCTGCCATCGGCGCAGTCGCGCTGTGGGCGGCTGCGACAATGCTTTAGGGGGCCAACCATGTCCGTTGCACAACCGTTCAAGACACCGGCAGGCCGCGCCCGCGGGCTTGGGTCTGCCAAGGAAGGCGTCGGCCACTACATCAAGCAGCGCGTGAGCGCGATCGCGCTGATCTTCCTGATCCCGTGGTTCCTGTTCGCGATCATGAATGCCGTCGATGCAGGCTATGCGGGTGCCCGGGATTGGGCTGGGAAACCGTGGAATGCAATCTTGCTGGTCCTGACCTTTGGCGCGGCATTTTTTCATATGCGCCTCGGTATGCAGACTGTGATCGAGGATTACATTGGTCGCACGGGCACAAAGCAGGCACTGTTGATCCTCAACACGTTTGCAGCCATCGCCCTGTTTGCCGTCTCCGCCCTGACGGTCTTGAAAATCTGGTTCACGGCCGGCGCCTGAGGCGTAGCGCACCGGCGGAAGGAAGTACGATATGAGCGATTATGAATGGACCGACCACACCTATGATGTCGTGGTGGTCGGCGCCGGCGGCTCGGGACTACGCGCCGCTCTCGGAGCCGCGCAGGCCGGGCTGAAAACCGCTTGTATCTCCAAGGTCTTCCCGACCCGCTCTCATACGGTCGCTGCGCAGGGCGGGATTGCAGCGTCTCTGGGCAACATGTCCGACGATAACTGGCGCTGGCATATGTATGACACCGTCAAGGGGTCGGACTGGTTGGGCGACCAGGACGCCATCGAGTATCTCTGCAAGAACGCACCGGCAGCCGTTTACGAGTTGGAACACTGGGGCATGCCCTTCTCGCGCACCGAGGAAGGCAAGATCTACCAACGTGCCTTTGGCGGGATGACCAAGAATTGAAGCCGGTGCAACGCCGGATCCTCTATGGCATGCGCGAATTGCGCCTCAATCATGATGGGTCTTTCCGGAAGAGCGCCAAGGTTGTCGGTGACGTG
>JBCCBN010000184.1:0-5415 GCA_039034035.1 Pseudomonadota bacterium | reverse complement strand
GTCGGCCAAGGTTGCAAAGCTGCTCTCGAGCATGGAACCTCCGGAGTCCGCGGCCATGCTCAGACGTTGCGCCGTAATTTCCTTAACAAAGGATCAAAGCAGGCCGGCTTCGGCGAACTTGCTTTCGATGATATCGGCATCGAACGGCTTGATGATGAACTCGTTCGCGCCCGAACGCACCGCTTCGGCGATATGGTCGGCATCGTTTTCGGTGGAGCAGAACACGACGATCGGACGATTGCCGTCCTCTTCCAGCCTGAGAGCGCGCAGGAAGTCGATCCCGTTCATCACCGGCATGTTCCAGTCCAGCAGCACCGCATCGGGCATGGCATCGCGGCAGCGGGTCAGGGCCTCGGCGCCGTCGCAGGCCTCTTCGACCTCGAACTCGAGATCTTCGATGATCCGGCTGGCAACCTTGCGAACCACGCGGGAGTCATCCACGACCAAGCAACGTTTCACGGGGGATACCCTCCACACTAGCAAGTCCCGGCACGGTGCCGCGTTCGCGTTAACAAAGTCCTGAAAGGGCCCGGCGGCCTGGTTACCCTTCGGCGCGGATGCCCCGGGCCATGACGGTGATTTCCTCTTCGCCCGATGGCTGCGCCGAGACCCGGGCGCCCAGCCCATCGGCGATCATGCAGCCGAAGACCGGCTGGATCGTGCGGGCTGACCAGCCCTCTTCCGGCTCGCCGCCCTCGATGGCTGCCACCAGGTGGGGATTGAGCCGCGCCCGCATTCCGCGCGCCTGGACCTGGATCATCAACCCGTCGCTCTCATTGCGGATCTTGACGGCGATAACGCCGCCGCGGGGCAGGCAATCAATGCCCATCAGGACAAGGTTCATCATCAGCCGGGCGTGGGAGAAGCTGAGATGGTCGGTTTCGATGTCCCATTCGAGGCTTGGCTTGTGGGTGGCTGCGAACCGTTCGGTGAGCCGTTTGGCGTCGTGGATATCGGCCGCACCATCAGACAGTCCAATCGTGCCATAGGCGTAGCGCAGGAACTCGATCCGGGCGGCTGCATCAGACGCGCCCTTGTGCAGCAATTCCTCGGCCGAGGCGCGCATCTCCGCGTCATTGGGATCATTGAGGAGATCCAGCGCCGATGTCACCGAGGAGACGGGCGAGACCACATCATGACAGATGCGCGAAGCGATATAAGCGGACAGCAGGGCTGGATCGATCATTTCAAATCTCCCGGAGGATCAAAGATGAGACTCTACCAGATTCGGCTGTGAACCGCGTCACCCCGGCCCGCAAGTTGTAATCGTAACCGCCCTTTACCCAGACGGATCATCATCGGGGCGGTCGACATCGTCATAGCCATTGCGGGCGCTGTAAAAGAGCAGGAAAAACAACCCGCCGGCGACGATCAGGCACATTAGCCCGCCGGCGGCATAGGCGAACAGGCCGAAACGTTCCACCTCGCCACCGAGATCATCATTGATGCGGCTGACCATTGTGAAGACGGTCACCACCACGAGGGTCGCGGCTGCGATCAGCCCGATATCTGTCCGGCTCATGGTGAGCGCAGCCCGGCCGAGGTCACGGTTTGCGGACCCAGCGACCCTCTGAGTTCATGTAGAACTGCCCCTTGGGCGCGCGGGCGATCTGCTTTTCCGCGGTCACCCGGGCGACCTGTTCGGTCGTGGTCTCGGTGCTGCCGGCCAGCTCGTCATAGACCGCGCGCCGTTTGGCATTGATCTCCTGCACCTTGCGGCGCAGGGACGCGTCCACCGATCCATTGTCGACAAAGCCGAGATAGCCATCGATCCGTTCGCCGACCACGCCGGCCTGCTTGGCCTCATCGAGGGGAGAGACTTGCGCAGCGGCGGGAGCGGCGCCCCGGCCGACCACCAAGGTTCCGGCGCCGATGAGGACAATGGCGAGCACGCGGATCAACAACATGGCAACTTCCTTTCTTGCGGCGGACATGGGGGGCAGCGCCCCACAGCCCTGACCTTAGAACAGATCCGGGTTTTCCGCGATCAGGTCCTCAACTTCCTTGTCCAGCTTCACCCGGACTTCCTGGTCAATTTTCACATTCAGATTGATGGTGATCGGGTCGCTGGGCGCTTCGACGACGACGCGGGGCGTGCAGGCCGTGACGGCGGCGAGCGCGGAAACGGCCAGTAATGCAGGCAGGAAGCCCGGCCGGGAGCACTGGGCCGGCGGCAATCGTAAGTCTGTGTTGTGTATCATGGGGCGATTACACCCTTTCGGCCGTGAACCTGCCTTGAACGGGCACGATCAGTTGTCGCTGGTTTCTGCTTTTCCTTCTTGCATGACAGCGTCGGTAAGCCAACGGGTGCCCTGGACCGAGGCGCCGGTGCGCACCAGAGGGACCAAGGGCGCCTCGACCGAGAGGTTGAACGCGAAGGGCGTGCCGTACAGGACATCGGGATTGGCGCCGAGCAGTCGGATATCGAGGGTGATATCGCCCAGCAGATTCCCGTCCGCGCCCATTTCGAGCACGGTGAAGCGGAAATCCCGGAGCGCATCGAAGGCAAGCTGGGCGGTCTCGTTGACCTGGCCGGCCTGGGCCCCGACATCGCCCCGGTACTGAAGGGTCCCGCCCGGCTCGATGGCGACTAGGCGGGCGCCCTGAACCAGCGCATCGCTGCCGGAGAAGACCAGCGGGAACCGGCCGCTTAGCCGGCCGGTCGCGGCCATGTCCGGCAGTTTGAATGTCTCGATAATGGCGGTCATGTCGAGCGCTTCGGCCTCGATTTCGAGCCTGTTGTCGAGCCCGCCGATCTGCCAGCTTCCCGGCGCGACCGAGACGGAGCCGCCGGCAAAGGGCCAGCGCGCCGCTTCGATCCGCAAGGTCCTGGGGCCGAGCATCTGGAACGCGACTTCGCCATCGGTGAGGGCCAGTCCGGGGTCGATCTCGGCAACCTGAATCTGCTGGCCCGGCGGGGTGGTGAGGCCGAGGAAATCGTCGAAATCGACGGTGCCGTTCACGCCGGTCACCCGGCCGAGCGCGACGGTCTGGAAGTCGAGATCGGTGAGCGTGATCTCGGCGGCAACGGTAGGGCGGCCCTGGTTCACGGTGATCTCGGCCCGGGCCTGGGCGGACCCGCTGGCATCGGTGAACAGGCCACGCAGCCGCTCCGACAGGTCAGCTGGCTGCAGGCCGTTGGGGCGGAAAACCAGGGTGGGGGTGGTCATTGTGCCTGATCCCGACAGGCCCGGCAGGCCGAGCGATAGCGTGCTTTCGGCGACCGTTATGCCCTGTTCCGCAGACCGGACCGGGCCCGTAAGCGTGAGCGAAGCGCCGTCTATGCGGACCGCCTGGGTGGTGACAAGCGGTTCGAAGACCGGATCGTCGCCCGGTGCGGTAACCCGGAGCTGGTGCAGCGTCCCGCCGCCCTGGAGGCGGCCGGTCTGGCGTGCGAGGGCGAGGTCCAACCGTTCCATGGTCAGGTCGGCGGGCAGCAGGGTGCCCGAGATCCGCGTTTCGCCGAGCCGGGCGGTGACATCGACAGGTCCGCTATCGATCTTGAACGCAATGGTCGGCGCAGCGCCCTCCAGGCGGAGGGCGGATTGGGCCGTCGCGAAACTCTGCGTGACCGTGTCAGCGGCAATGTCGAGGGCGAGGCCATTGGCGGCCTGCCAGTCGAGTTGGCCGCCATCGAAGGCGACAACGCCACCGCCGCTCTGGGTCGTGTAGGGCAGGCTCAGTGCGCGGAAGGCGAGCTGTCCGCCAAACGCGCCATCGGAGCGGGGCGCGATCCGGCCCTCAGGCGGACACAGCGAGGTCGAGAAGGCGCCGATGGAGAGCGATTGCACTGCCGCCCCGTTGCTGGAAAGGCCGAGGCAGGTCTGGTCAGCGGTCTGGATCCGCCATGTCCCGCCGGAGCGCACCGCATTGACCGAGCCGAAAAGGGATGTCGGCGCGAATTGGAGCGCGCCGAACGTGCCGCCAACGCGAAGGGTTCCGTCCGCATCGATCCTGGGGTCGCCGACCGGGTCTTCGCCGTCGGCTTGTTCACGGGCCTGATAGTGGACGTGGTCGAGTTCAGCACCAAGCGTTCGCTGACCGGCGCGCCAGTCGGTTATAGAGACGTCCGAAGCGCGCAGGGTGGCCAACCCTGGGGCAAATGCGGCGCGCTCGAGCGCCAGGTCCAGCGTGGGCAAGGCCTCGCCGGCGAGGCTGATACGGCCCAACACGTCGAGCGAACCCGCCTGCCAGACCAGCCAGGGCGCGGCGGTGAAGGGCGCCACGGACACGCTGGCGCCATTGGCGGCGACCAGTCGCGTTTCCTCCCCGAGGCGCACGGCCAAACCGCCCGGACGACCGAGCGCGTCGGACCGGCTCGAAACCTCACCCTTGAGGCCGATCTGAAAGTCTTCCAAGAGGGCGCCGAGGCCCGATCTCAGGCTGGCGGCATGGGCATCAAAGCCAGCTCCCATTGGGATCTGGTCCAGCAGAGCGGACCGGGTTTCGGGGGCGAGGGCGGCTCCATCCAGGACCAGCATGCCGTCCATCGTCACCGATGCCGGCTGCGCAATGGCTGCATCTCCCGTGAGCGAAAGCGTGTTGACGCGGGCCCCCTGGGCGGAGACCGGCCCCGTGGTCAGCGATACCGGGCCTGAGAGGGTGCCGCTATCGAGTGTCAGCGCGGTGTCGAACGCGATGGTTTCCGCTGTCACGTCTTGCCATTGGCCTTGCTCGGCGGTGATGGCCACCGTCATATCCTCCAGCGCGGCGAGCATGCCGGCCATGGAGAGGGTTTCAGGCGGTGACAGGGCTGCTGTGGTGTCGACGCGAAGGGTCTGGGCGCCGCCCCAATGGGCATCCACGCGGCCGACCCGTACCGAACCGAGCAGGGCCTGGCCTTCCGCTTCAGCCCTCGATAGACCGCTCGCTCCGGGCGCGTCGTCAATCGTCACCCCGCCCGAGACATCGGTTGCCATGAACGATCCCAGCCGGGCTTCGGCCAGCTCGATCCGCGCCTCTCCCATGGGCGCGCCGGCCCTGAGAGTCAGGTCTAGCGCCGCCGTTTCTAGCACGAGCCGGTCATCATCCCGTTCCAGCACCACGGGGGATACCGAGGCCCGCACGATGCCATCGCTCGCACCCTGGAGATTTGCGGCGTAGCGGGCCGCCAGCGCGCCGGCTGGCGTGGTGAGGGTCAGCCCGCCATCGGTGATGGTGATCGCTGGCAATGGGGCGTCGCCGTCGCCTTCGGGCACCAGCGCTTCCAGTCCGTGCAGCGTTATGGCCTCGCCATCGAACTCGGCCTCGACGCGGGGCCGGTCGATCACGATTTCGCGGACGGCCGGATTGAAGGCCCCCGCCCAGTCCCACTGGACCGCCACCCGGTCTGCAGCAAAGGGCTGGTGGGGACCGCTTTCGATGGACAGCCCTTCGGCACTGACATGGCCGAGCCCCAGCCCGCCATCCTCTTCG
>JBCCBN010000183.1:0-5488 GCA_039034035.1 Pseudomonadota bacterium | reverse complement strand
TTGCCGGCAAGCGAGAATAGCGAGGACGAAGCCGAATACGGGCGCTTTCGACATCCCGACCCAGAAATTCTGGATCGGCACCAGGTCCTGTAGCCGGGCCATGAACACCGCCGGCGGAATATCGAGGATCGCCCAGCCGACGAAGATGCCGCCAGCAATCCCGGACAGGGTCGCCACGAAGGCCAGGATCGGGGTCATGATGACCATGGCGAGCACGCGCGGCGCGACCAGCACTTCCTGCACCCGCAAGCCGAGGGTGGTCATGGCGTCGATCTCCTGGCGCATCTTCATCGCGCCGATCTGGGCGGTGAAGGCGGAGTTCGTCCGCCCCGCCAGGATCACCGCCGAGATGACGGCGCCGAACTCGCGCAGCATGGCATAGCCGACCAGTTCGACCGTGAAGATCGTGGCACCGAAATCAGCCAGCACGGTGGCGCCGATGAAGGCAACAACCATGCCGACAAAGAAGCTGAGAAAGGCAATAATCGGCAAGGCATCGAGCCCGGCCTCCTCCATCACCGCAACGGTGGCGGTCCAGCGGATCTTGTGGGGCTGGAGGAGGAGTTTGACGCAGGTGGCGATGGTTTCGCCGAGAAAGCCGAGCGTGGCTGCACTATCGTTCCAGATCTTCTCGGTGCCGCGGCCAGTCCGCTCAAAGAGGTTCACCATGGGACTGACGGGATTGGGCGGCTCGCATCCCTCCGATACGGTGCGGACCTGCTGGATCAATGCTGAAGCGCTGGGATGGCTGCCCTGCACATCCAGCACGCCGCCGATCTCGCAGGGGTTCTCCCGCAAGGTTCGGTCGAGGATAAAGGCGCCGGCAGTATCGATCCGGCCCAGATCGGTAACATCGAGGATGAGGCCGCCATCGCCGGCATTGATCGCCCTGAGTTCTGCGTCGACACCCGCAATCGTCGCCACCGTCCAATCGCCCGACACGGCGAGCACGCGCCGCTCGCCCTGGGCGTATTCGGTGAAGGCGGGTTCAAGACTGATCATGGCGCTCTGGGCTCGTCTCCATTGAGAGTAGGATCGTATCGCACACCGCGCGGCTGCCGCCCGGGTTCCGGCTCCACCGGGCTTGCGCCCCCGATAACCGGACCGTTCATGCCGCGCGACAACGGCATTTACCATCTCCCGCGCCCTTGCGCCAAAAACAGCAAGATCCATGCCGGCGGTCACGGGCGATCGAGACCGAGTGGGAGCGTCTGGTGAGCGGCTTTTTCTGCCGGACCGGCGCTTGTTCTGGCTGGCCTGAACTAGCTGGCCTGGGCGCGGGCGGGTTCGAGGTCCTGGGTGCTCGCGTCGGGGCCGATCTCGTAGATGTGGCGGAGGATCGAGCTGGCGAGTTTGGCCTGTTCGAGAATATCGTCAGGGACATCGTCGACGCTGTCAGCCACCATCTGGACCATGGACGACAAGACCCGCATCATGCGCGGACTATTGGCGAGGATGCGGGCCTGGTATTCGATCCGCTGGGGATTGCGGTCATATTCAGCGCCCGGCACGCGCCAGCCGCCCCAATCCTGTTCCTCGGTCACGACCACCGGGAAGGTGCCCGGATAGGGGTGGTGGCCGGTTTCGCCCGACTGCCACCGGGCTTTCACCCGCAGGACACGCCAATGTTCGCGCGCCATTTCCTTGGCGCCGTCATTGTTTTCGCGAAGGTTAGCCTCCGATACGAGTTCGGTCGCGGAGAATTCGCGGCCCAATCCGACATCATAGGTGACCCGCAGGGGCTCATCGACGCCTTTGACCCAGTGGGGAATGACCGTCTCCACATGTGCGAAGGTGCCCACGGGTTTCACATATACCCGCTGGTTCTTGTGAAAGAGGGCCTTGGCCATGGGAATGCTCCTGCGAAGGCCGCAACCATGACACAGCAGCATTTACGGACGATAAATTTCTCCCGGAAAAGTTGTACCTGACCGGTTTCGCCGCTGGCTGAACCAGTCTTCGCTTCGATGTCATTCGCGGCAGGTTTAGGGGCCGCTCGGAGCGATGGCGCGCTAGTAGAGCCCAAAGGCGCGGGCCATCATGACGGCGCCAATGAGCGTAACGAGCCATTTGACGATCTGCTTGAAGTTCGTGTCGTCGAGCCGTTCAAGGACCAAACCGCCCACCCAGGTGCTCGTCATGGCGATGGGAATGGCGGTGGCGAAGAACCACAGCGGCGGAAGCGCGGCCCATCCCGCAGCGGACACCAGCGGCACGCTCCAGAAGCCAATCTTGACGGCGTGGCTGACGGTCTGGGTAATGGATTTGGTGGCGACAATTTCCTGCCGCGTCATCGCGTTGCGGACGAAGAAAAGGTCGAGCAGGGGGCCGGCGACGCCCGCCAGCGTGTTCAGCGCCTGCACGGCGATGCCCGCGCCGACCGCATGGCTGCGCTTCTGGATGTCGAGATCGAGCCGATCTTTCGGAAGCCATATCAGGAGCGGGGCCAAGCCAAGCAGGAAATAGACGTGGCGCTTTTCCGGCTGCCAGGTGACGAGCACCAGGGCTGCGGTTCCGACGGCGGCCCCGGCGCAATATCGCCAGAATGCGGTCCAGTCGACCGCATCCCGCAACAGCCATGTCCGCCAGCCATTGGCCACCATTTGCAGGGCGCCATGGATGATCATCGCCATGGGCACGGTGACAGACGGCAACGCGATCAGGACCCCCATCAGGATCAAGCCGCCCGCCATCCCGAAAATGCCCGAAAGGAAGGCCGTGAACGCCGATACGGCGAGGATGATGAACGCGGCGATGCTGGTCATGGAGGTTCCCCGAACCCGGTGCGGTGCTTGTGGCATCGCACTGGGATTCGCACAAATCCGGGGCGGGCTGACCGCCCGGCGGGCGGTCGCCCTTTGGGGGTGCGGTGCGCGGGCGGTGGTTTGGCCCCCGGCTCTTCGCCAGCGGCGTTTCCCTGCGGCTTGACCGCAGGGGCCAGCGCTTGGGCGTGCGGCTTGGAGATCGGTGGTGTTTGACGCGGACGGTGCTCCGAAACTGGGGCCTGGGATTGGGCTTTTGGCCCGGTCAGTGAGGCTCTCTGCTGGCGGTTTGTGTTTCGCCGGCGGGTGATGGGCCCTGCGGTCTAGCCGCAGGGCGGCGCGGGTGGGGGCAGCGCGCTTTCGCCAGCACGGGCGGCCGCCGTGGCGGGGCCGCGTCGGTGGTGGGGTTGGATTTCGGTGTGGGGGTTTTGGGGTGGCGCGCGCGCTGTGGCGCAGGGCGGCGATGCGGCATGGATGCGCGCGCCGGGTGTGCCGATTTCGCACGTCGGTTGGTGGATTTCGCTTTGCTCTATCCACCCTACGCGGAGGGCCCAGTCGGTCTGGTTTTCGGCTGTGACGATGCCGAGCTTGGGGCGTTGGGGTTGGGGAGCCGGGACGGGTTCGCCCATGGCGGCGGTGTAGAGCTGGTGTTTCCAGCCGGTGGCGGCGCCGGGGAACACGGTTTCGGTGATGTAGATCAGGCCGAGGGGGGTGACTTCGTAATTGATGTTCAGGCAGCCGCCCGCGATCAGCGCACCGGCCCGCTGTCTGAACAGCAGGATGGCGAGCGCGAACACTGGCCAGAAGAAGGGCCAGACATAGTCCTTGTGCTTGTCGAAAATCGGGTCGGTGAACATGGCACCGGGGGGTATGACGCGCAGTGAAGTGGGTCGGATAAGTTTTGGGGGAGTGAGCGGCGGGGGTTTGGGGCTGGGGTTCGGCGCGCTGCTCTTTTCCGGCGGTTTTGCGGCGGCTTCGGGTGATGGGCCCTGCGGTCTAGCCGCAGGGCAGCGCTGAAGGCGGTCACCATTTTGGGAGTGCCTAGCGCTGGGAGTGGTCATTGGGGGGTGTGGGATAGAGTTGTTCTTACCCTCGTCGGGCTCGTTGCGCCGGTGCCCCGGGGGGTTAGCGGGTTTCGGTGAAGAGTTCCCGGGCGATGAGGAAGCGGCGGATTTCGCTGGTGCCGGCGCCAATCTCGTAGAGTTTGGCGTCGCGGAGCAAGCGGCCTGTGGCGTAGTCATTGATGTAGCCATTGCCGCCGAGGATCTGGATCGCGTCGAGGGCGATCCTTGTCGCCTTCTCGGCGGCGTAGAGGATCGCGCCGGCGGCGTCCTTTCGCGTGGTCTCGCCCCGGTCGCAGGATTTGGCCACGGCATAGACATAGGCCCGCGTGGCGTTGAGCTCCACATACATGTCGGCGACCTTGCCCTGGATGAGCTGGAACTCGCCAATGGGTTTGCCGAACTGTTTGCGGTCGTGGACGTAGGGCAGAACGATATCGAGGGCGGCCTGCATGATGCCGATGGGACCACCGGAAAGGACCGTGCGCTCATAGTCGAGACCGGACATCAGCACTTCGACGCCGCCATTGAGCGGGCCCATCACGTTCTCTTCCGGTACTTCGCAATCATCGAAGACGAGCTCGCCGGTTTCGGACCCGCGCATGCCGAGCTTGTCGAGCTTCTGGGCGATGGAGAAGCCTGGAAATCCCTTTTCGATCAGGAAGGCGGTGATGCCACGGGAGGCCTTTTCCGGGTCGGTCTTGGCGTAGACGATCAGGGTTTCAGCGTCAGGGCCATTGGTGATCCACATCTTCGAGCCGTTGAGGATGTAGCGGTCGCCTTTCTTGTCGGCCCGGAGGCGCATGGCCACCACGTCCGAGCCGGCCTGGGGCTCTGACATGGCGAGGGCGCCGAGATGTTCGCCGGTGATCAGGGGGCGGAGGTAGCGGTCTTTCTGGTCGCGACTGCCCCAGCGGCGGAGCTGGTTGACGCAGAGGTTGGAGTGGGCGCCATAGGAGAGGCCGACCGAGGCGCTGGCGCGGGAAACCTCTTCCATGGCGATGACGTGTTCGAGATAGCCGAGGCCCGTGCCGCCCTCTTCCTCTTCGACGGTGATGCCGAGAAGGCCGAGTTCCCCCATTTTGGGCAGGAGCTGGCGGGGAAAGATATCGGTGCGGTCGATCTCGTCGGCGAGGGGGGCGATCTCGTCGGCGGCGAAGGCCTGGACGGTGTCGCGGAGCATGGTGGCGGTTTCGCCGAGGTCGAAGTTCAGGGTGGGATAGGCATTAGGGATCATGGCGGAGGTGTACTCTGCCGACTTGGCCTTGCCAATGGGATCACGCCCCGGACCCTAGGGCTGCGTGCTATCGGCGGAGGACCGTTCTGAGGGCCGAGACGGCCATCAGGGCGGCGAGGACTACGCCGAGGACGACGGCGAAGGGGCCGATGAGCATTTGCCAGGGATCGGTGAAGTCTGCCGCACCGCTGGCCACGCGGCTGACCTGGCCGAAGCCCCAATAGGCGATGAGCGCGCCCAGGAGGCCTGCGATGCCGAGGGCGGTGAGGCGCATGCCGTCGATGGGGGCGCGCGCGGGGTCGAGGCCGGGAATGTCGGCGATTTCGATGGGTTCGAGATCGTCGATGTCGTGGCCGGCGCGGGTCGGGGGCGTGGTCCGCTTGGGTGGGGGTGGGAGGTCTGACGGGTCGGGGCCGGAATTGGTTTGG
>JBCCBN010000182.1:0-5514 GCA_039034035.1 Pseudomonadota bacterium | reverse complement strand
GGTGCACACGTCTTGCGCCCCACCCCACGACGCCGGAGCCCACACCCTGTCATGATCGCCCTGTCCCAACAGGAAAAACGCATTCTCAACCTGATCGAACCGGCAGCTCACGGGATCGGCATGGACATTGTGCGCGTGCGGATCACCGGCGGAAAACGGCCAGGCCTTCAGATCATGGCTGAAAAGGCGGGTGGGGCGCCCACCAGCGTGGAGGACTGTGCCTCGCTATCGCGCCTGATCGGCCCGGTCCTGGAAGAAAGCGATCCGATTGACGGCGCCTACACGCTGGAAGTCTCGACACCGGGCATTGACCGCCCCCTCACACGGCCCGGCGATTTCTCAGCCTGGGAGGGCCACCTCGCGAAGGTCGAGCTGGCCATGCCGCTGGATGGCCGGCGCCGCTTCCAGGGTATCGTCACGGGCGAGAACGAGGATGGCGTCCATATCCGGCTTGAAGACGAAACCGAGTTGGTCGCCCATGTCCATGAAATGTCCAAAGCCTCGCTAGTTCTGACCGACGCGCTGATCGACGAGGCCCGAGCCCGCGGCGGCCTCCCGCCCCAACCCGACGAAGAGGCGTTTGCCGAATTCGACGTAGACGAAGACGAGACCAGCGCCGAAACCGGCGACCTCACCGATCCAGACGAAACCGCCCCCACCACCCCTTAGAGTTCCAAGGAGACACGCGCCATGAGCACCGTCGGCGTATCCGCCAACCGCCTCGAAATCCTCCAGATCGCCAAGGCCGTTGCCGAAGAGAAGGCGATCGACAAGCAGATCGTGATCGATGCCATGCAGGAGGCCATCGAGAAGGCCGCCAAGTCCCGCTATGGCCAGGAACACGATATCCGCGCGGTTATCGATCCCGAAAGTGGCGAACAATCGCTGTGGCGTATTCAGACGGTGGTGTCGGAGGAGGAGATCGAGGACGAATCCCAACAGCTCATCCTGGCTGACGCCAAGAAAATCGATCCCACCCTGGAGATCGGGGACGAGATCAAGGAAGAACTGCCGCCCTTCGATTTCGGCAGGGTCGCCGCCCAGACCGCCAAACAGGTGATCATGCAGAAGGTCCGTGATGCAGAGCGCGACCGCCAGTATGAGGAGTACAAGGACCGGGTCGGCGAGATCATCAACGGCGTCGTCAAGCGGGTGGAGTATGGCCATGTGATCGTCGATCTCGGGCGTGCCGAAGGCATCATTCGCCGCAATGACGGTATCCCGCGTGAGAACTTCCAGCCCAATGACCGGGTACGCGCCTACCTCTACAAGGTGTCGCGGGAGGTGAAGGGCCCGCAAATCTTCCTGTCGCGCGCCGCGCCAGACTTCATGGTGCGCCTCTTTGCCCAGGAAGTACCAGAGGTCTATGACGGCGTGATCGAGATCAAGGCCTGCTCACGGGACGCCGGCTCGCGGGCCAAGATCGGTGTGATCTCCAATGACAGCTCAATCGACCCCGTTGGCGCCTGTGTCGGTATGCGGGGCGCCCGGGTGCAAGCCGTCGTTGGCGAATTGTCAGGCGAGAAGATCGATATCATCCCGTGGAGCCATGATGACGCCACCTTCATCGTCAACGCGCTGCAGCCGGCCGAGGTCTCGAAAGTGGTGCTCGATGAGGAAGAGCAGCGTGTCGAAGTGGTTGTCGCCGATGACCAGTTCCCGCTCGCTATCGGCCGCCGGGGCCAGAATGTGCGCCTCGCCTCACAGCTCACGGGCTGGCAGATCGATCTGATCACCGAAAGCGACGATTCCGAACGCTACCAGGCCGAGTTCCAGGCCCGTACCGACCTGTTCATGAAAGCCCTCGATGCCGACGAAACACTCGCTCAGCTTCTGGCTTCGGAGGGCTTCGAAACCGTCGAAGAGATCGCCTATGTGGCGCCGGAGGACTTCCTCTCCATCGAAGGCTTCGATGAGGATGTGGCATCGGAGATCCAGGAACGCGCCCGCGAATTCCTCGACCGGCTGGCCAAGCAAAATGATGCCAAGCGCAAGGAACTCGGCGTCGTCGACGATGTGATGACGCTGGAAGGGGTGACGCCCGCATTCGCCGTCAAGCTCGGCGAAGACGGGATCAAGACGGTGGAAGATGTCGCCGGCCTCGTGCCCGACGACATTACCGGCTATCGCGAGCCTGGCCCGGACGGCAAACCTCGCTGGGTCGATGGCCTGCTGAAGAAGGGTGAGATGCGCAAGGATGACGCCCAGCTCTTCGTCATGAAGGCACGCGTGGCCGCCGGCTGGATCGAGCCTGAAGCGCTTGAGGAACTCCAGGCAGAGATGGCCGCCGAAGAGATGGCGACAGAGATGAACCTCTCGGAAGAAGACCGCGCGCTGCTGGCGCTTGGCGACCTCGGCAATGCATCGAGCGAGCCCGCGGCGTCGGATGCTGATGCCCTCTTTGACCTCGACGCGCTCAAGGAGCTTGGCAACGAGTAGAGGCGGCCATCCGCCTCTATGATGGCTGGTCCGGGGCCCCACGCATTTCGAGGGTCTGGACCAGCCGGGTGCCGCTGCCGTCTTGAGACCAGGAGGTCGATCCCATCCCCGCCGCCTCGACATCCGCCAGCAAGTCCCGCGATCCGCTTCGACAATGTGCTGTGACCCGGGAGCGGTTGCCGCAATCGGCCATGCTCCGCTTTGTCGCTGGTCCCGATGGCGCCGTCGTGCCTGACATTGCCAACAAGCTGCCGGGCCGGGGCGTGTGGATCACTGCGAACCGCGCGACGATCGAAGACGCCATCAAGCGTGGCGCCTTTCCCCGCAGCCTCAAGTCCGGCGTGACCACAGATCCCGAACTGGCCAACCAGGTGGAGGCGTTGTTGCTGGCCCGATGCCAGGGCCTGCTCGGTATGGCAAAGCGCAGCGGCGACATTATATTGGGGTTTGACCAGGTCCGGGCTGCGCTCCGAAAAGGCGCACCCGCCTGGTTGCTGGAAGCCAGCGACGGTGCCGAAGATGGCCGCCGAAAGGTGTACGCGCTGGCAAAGGCACTGTATGAGCGGGTGAACGTGGCAGGCGCGTTAACGTCTGAGGAATTAGGCATGGCCTTCGGACGTACTCGTGTGATACACGGTGCGCTTCAGGCCGGTTCGCTCGCCAAGGCATGGGGACATGCCTATGGTCGGCTTGCCGGTTTTCGGCCTGCCCCAGAAGATCACTGGTTCTCTGCTGGCGATCGAACGGACAATCCGGAACGCAGCGGCGGGCCGGGCTAATTTGGTATTTGGAGCGCATGAGCGACACGAAAGAAACAGGCGGGCGTAAACCCCTCACGACCCGGGGCTCATCGGGCACGGTGAAGCAGAGCTTCAGCCATGGCCGATCCAAGCAGGTCGTGGTCGAGAAGAAGAAGAAGCGACCGCTTTCTGCGCCCGCAGGCGGTGGCGGACGCGATACCGGTGCGCCTTCGGCAGCCCCGGCTGGCAAGAGCGCTGGCGGCAACCAGCAGTCAAAGTTGGCAGCGCTCGCTAAGAAGCTGGGCATCACCGAAGCTGAACTGGTGGCTCGCCAGAAGGTTTTGCTCCAGCGCAAGGCCCAGGAAGAAGAGCGCGCAGCAACTGCGGCCAAGGCCAATGAAGCCCAGGCGCGCCTGCGGTCCGAACAGGAACGCAAGATCCAGGAGATCAAGGAGCGCGAAGAAGCCGAAGCGCGCCGCAAGGCCGAAGAGGAACAGCGACGCGCCGAGGAAGAAGCGGCGAAGGCCGGGGCCAATGAGAGCTCGAAATCGTCTTCCGGCCGCGGCGCTGCAGCGACCGCTACCGAACCCGGCCCGGCGCCCGATCCGGACTCGCTGGCCGGTGGGCGTATCAAGCGCAGCGGCAAGGACCGCGAGCGCGACGAACAACGCAATGACCGCAACTCGTCCCGCCCCCGCGGCGGCGGCGAACGCCGGCGTGGCAAGCTGACCATCGCGGCGGCCTTGGGCGATGACGGCGACCGCCAACGCTCGCTGGCCTCAGTCCGCCGGGCGCGGGAACGCGAACGCGAACGCCGCACCACTGGCGGCGCCGACGAACGCGAAAAGGCGTCAGTCGAGGTCACGCTGCCAGAGACGATCACCATCCAGGATCTCGCAAACCGCATGAAGGAACGCGTCGCCGACGTGGTGAAATTCATGATCGCCCAGGGCGAGATGATGCGGGCGAACGACATTATTGACGCCGACACAGCGGAACTGATCATCGAAGAGTTTGGCCATACGGCCCGACGGGTGGCCGAATCCGATGTTGAAATCGGCCTGGAAGGCCTCGAAGACGATCCCGCAGACCTCAAGCCTCGCGCGCCCATCGTCACCATCATGGGCCATGTCGACCACGGCAAGACCTCGCTGCTCGACGCGCTCCGCTCCACCGATGTGGTGTCGGGCGAAGCTGGTGGGATTACCCAGCATATCGGCGCCTATCAGGTCCAACTCAAATCGGGCGAGAAGATCACCTTCCTCGACACGCCCGGCCATGCGGCCTTTTCCGCAATGCGGGCGCGCGGCGCGAATGTCACCGATATCGTGGTACTGGTTGTCGCCGCCGATGAGGGGGTGATGCCGCAGACCATCGAGGCCATCAATCACGCCAAGGCAGCCAGTGTCCCCACCATTGTCGCGGTCAACAAATGCGACAAGCCGGACGCTGAACCCCAGAAGGTCCTCACCGACCTGTTGCAATACGATGTCCAGGTCGAAGCCATGGGCGGCACGGTGCCAGCCGTGGAAGTCTCGGCCCTTGAGAATATGGGCCTCGATGAGCTGACCGAAGTGATCTCTCTGCAGGCCGAACTCCTGGAACTGCAGGCCAATCCAAAGCGGCCCGGCGACGGCATCGTCGTCGAATCCCAGGTCGACAAGGGCAAGGTCCCGGTCGCCACCGTCATCGTCAATCGCGGCACGCTTAAGCGGGGCGACATCGTCGTCGCCGGCACTCAGTGGGGCAAACTCCGCGCCCTGAATGACGAACGCGGGCAACAGCTCAAGAATGCCGGCCCGGCTCTTCCTGTAGAGATCCTCGGTCTTGACGGCGCGCCCGAGCCTGGCGACCCGTTCTATGTGGTCGATACCGAAGCTCGCGCCCGCGAGATCACCGAATACCGCATCCGCCAGAAGCGCCAGATGAAGGGCAAGGCCGGCGCCGCCGCTCGCGCGTCGCTCGACCAGCTGCTCACTCGGCTCAAGGATGGCAGCATCGAGACCCAGGAACTGCCGCTGGTGGTCAAGGGCGACGTTCAGGGCTCGGTCGAGGCGATCTCGCAATCGCTGGAAAAGATCTCGACCGAAGAAGTACACGCCAATGTCATCCATGGCGCTCCTGGCTGTATTTCCGAAAGCGATGTGCTGCTGGCACAGTCGTCCAACGCGCCGATCCTCGCGTTCAATGTGCGGGCTAACAAGCAGGCCCGCGACCTGGCGGAGAAGGAAGGCGTGGAGATCCGCTATTACAGCGTCATCTACGACCTGATTGATGATGTGAAGGACACGCTGTCTGGCCTGTTGGCGCCGGAGAAGCGCGAAACCTTCATCGG
>JBCCBN010000181.1:0-5516 GCA_039034035.1 Pseudomonadota bacterium | reverse complement strand
GCTTACACCTATACCCTGGACAACACCAATCCGGCGGTTCAGGCGCTGGCACCCGGTGAGACGCTCACTGAAATCCTCGGCCACTTGTATGCGGTCCCAGTTTTGACGGGCAGAAAACCCGGCCCGCCGCCCGACCCATTGTGCCGGGACACTTTTTCCATGGTTTTCAGGGATCTGGCATTGACCTCGCCCGATTCAACGCTCAGGAGAAAAATTGCTGCGAAAGGGGAGTTTTCGCAGCGCTACACCCATTATGGGAATAATTCGGCTGGCGAGGGGATAGGCAAAAGACCCGCGCAACTGCCAAGTGAATTCCGTTTACAGCCGTCAACAATAATGGGCGCAATTAACCCTCAAAACATCGTCAATTTTCCGTGATCGCCCATCAATGGCGGCGCGGAGTTCCTAATGCTGGGAACGCTCGCCAGCAAATGCGGGCGGCTAAGGGGAAAAATATGTTCGGGGCACGTACGAAAATCGCAATGGTCAGTTTAGTCGTGCTGGCGTTTGCCTTGCCGAGCATAAATGCAACGGAATCGGCGGAAACGCCGCGTACGCTGCCCTGGCTGGATCCGGCCAAGGAGGAAACGGCCAGGGACAGCCGCAAGAAACAGCGCGAGGCCCGTCGCGCCCGCATCTCGGAGCGCCGTTTCGTCGGCCCGCTAAGGGACCGGGAGGTTCGCACCTATGACGGCACATCCAACAGCCTGAAACACCCCGAGCGCGGCTCGACCTTTCAACAGCTCCGCCGTCTTGCACCGTCGGACTATGCCGATGGTCTCTCCGCCATGTCCGGCGGTGACCGGCCAAGCCCGCGCGCAATCTCATCGGTGGTGTCCGACCAGGGCGAGTTCACCATTATCCCGAACAGTTTCGGCACCAGCGATTTCGTCTGGCAGTGGGGCCAGTTCATCGACCATGATATCGGCCTCACCGATGGCGCGGCCGAGGCGGCCGATATCCCGGTCCCGCGTGGCGATGTCTATTTCGACCCGCACGGAACCGGCACCCAGGTCATCCCGTTCACCAGAGCCCTGTTCGACCCCAGTACCGGCACCGACAGCCCCCGCGAGCAGGAAAACGAGATCACCGCCTGGATCGATGGGTCCATGGTCTACGGCTCCTCGGTCGAGCGCGCAGCCGCCCTGCGGGAAGGCCCTGACAGTCCGTTCCTGAAGACAAGCCCCGGCAACCTCCTACCCAAGAATGTCGATGGCCTGTCCAATGCCACTGGAGGGCGCCGCGATGTCACCAATCTGTTCCTGGCCGGCGATATTCGGGCCAATGAGCAGGTCGGCCTCACCGCCATGCACACCCTCTTCGTCCGTGAGCACAATCGCCTAGCGCGGAAGATCCAGCGGCGCGCCCCCAAGGCCAGCGCCGAAGATGTGTTCCAGGCCGCCCGGCGCCTCGTCATCGCCGAGATTCAGATCATTACTTATGAAGAGTTCCTGCCGGCCCTGATCGGCCCGAACGCGATCCCGCCCTATCGCGGCTACCGCAAGAACCGCGATGGCGGCATCTTCAACGAGTTCTCCGTCGCCGCCTTCCGCCTCGGCCACAGCATGGTCAGCAACTCGGTCCCGCGCCTCGATCGCAGAGGCCGATCTGTCGGCGACCTGGCCCTGCGCGACGCCTTCTTCACCGCGCCGGAAATCCTCACCAGCGAAGACTCCATCGATTATGTCCTCCGCGGCCTCGCCTCCCAGCGGCACCAGCAACTCGATGCCGAGATCAGCAGTGAATTGAGCAATTTCCTGTTCGGCCCGCCCGGCGCTGGCGGTCTCGACCTGGCGGCCCTCAACATCCAGCGTGGCCGCGACCATGGCGTGCCCAGCTATAATGACATGCGCGAAGCCATGGGCCTGCGCCGCGCGCGCACCTTCGCCGACATCACCAAGGATCCCGACATGCAGCAGCGCCTGTTCGAAGCCTATCTGCATGTGGATGATGTGGATCTCTGGGTCGGCGGCCTCGCCGAAAAGCCCCGCGTCCGGCAGGGCTCCCAGGTCGGCCCGCTGTTCCGCCGCATCCTGAAGCGTCAGTTCCGTAACCTCCGCGATGGCGACCGTTTCTGGTACGAGCGCGACCTGACACCAGGTGAGCAGGAATTTGTCGAAGGCATCACCCTCGCCAAGATTATCCGCCGCAACACCAATATCGGCCCCGAGCTCCAGAAGAACGTGTTTTTCGTGCCCGAACCTCGAAAAAAGCACTGACGCTGTCCTAAGGCGCATACCGGCTATAGGCACCCGAACCTGACCATCCTGTCACAAACCGTGTCCCCGGCGACACGTCTACACCCTCGCCTGCCGCCTTTGCAGGGGAACGGGTGCGTTCAGCGCCCGGCAGCCTTGACGCTGGCGGGCAGGGGCGCTGCATTGCGCGCGATGAACTTGCCGCTCGCCATGGAACCGGCAGCAAACTGAAGAATTTGTGCAAGTTCGTGATTGGATCGGTGCGATTCAGTCTAACAGATTGAGCTGAGGGATCGATGAGACCTTCGGCACAACTGGTGCCCGTCTTTTAGAGTCCCTCGCGAAAACCTGAGACAGAATGAGGCCGTCAGCCCCCCGTGTTGCCCGTGAACGCCCAGAACCGCATCGATCCCGCCGGTGACGACAATGTCGCCCGGCCCGAACAGCTATGGCCACGCCGCATCCGCAACGCCCTGGTGGTCGCCGCTAGCCTCGTCGTCTGGGTCCTCCTCATTTGGCTGATCTCCGCCTGGCTGGGGTGACACCCCCCACGCGCCCAGCGCCATTGGCCCCCGCAACATTGGCCCCAGCACCATTGGCTTGACCCGACCGCCGGACTCGCGCGACCGGGCACCCATGACCCAATCGATCCCCATTGCCGTGAAAGCCCTGCCCCATTTCGACGGACTCGCCCTGCCGCAATACGAAACCGCCGGCGCGGCGGGTCTGGACGTGCGCGCCGCTGTCGATAAGGTCGCGCCGCTGACCCTGGCGCCCGGCGCCCGCGCTATGGTCCCCACCGGGCTCAGCGTCGCCATCCCTGAAGGCTATGAGCTGCAGATGCGCCCCCGTTCGGGTCTCGCTGCGAAGCATGGCATCACCTGCCTCAATGCCCCGGGCACCATCGACAGCGACTATCGCGGCGAATTGAAGGTCATCCTGATCAATCACAGCGACACCGCCTTCACCATCCAGCGCGGTGAGCGGATCGGCCAACTCGTCCTCGCACCGGTTACCCGGCTCACCTGGCAAGCCGTCGATACGCTGCCGGAAACCGACCGGGGCGAAGGCGGCTTCGGCTCAACCGGCCGCTGACCCCCCCATCCGGCGCGCTGGCCTCGTCCGCTCCCGCTACCATGGACGCAACCTTCCCAATAAAGAAGCCCCGATCATCGCTGACCGGGGCTCTGGTGTTCGAATTGATGTTTCGGCCCGCTAATACGCGGGCCGGCCCTATTCAGAATGCGTCATCGAAAAGCCAAGCGTTTCCTTGGTCAGGCTGCTGGGGTCTTCCAGCGACTCGAACATCGCTGCCGACAGCGGCGTTTCCGGGTCCAGCTTGATGGTCAGCGTGCCCGGCGATTGCAGGAATGCCGAAAGCGCCGTGGTCGCTTCGGTGACCAGGTTCATGTCAACGCCCGCACCGCCAGCCATCATCGGTGCCATCGAGACCATGCCGACGGTCTGGTTCCGCACACTTTGCGGGTCTTCGCCCGATTGGGCCGCGATCAGGTTGAACACCCGATCGACGATGGAATTGTCGTCAAACTCCAGTTCGAACCCGCTCAGCGACAGGGCCGACATCGCGTCCTGCATCATCGTGGGGTCGGGCTGGCCACCCTCGGCCATGCTGCTGAAATCCATGTCCTGAAACGCGGCCCCATAGGCCTTGTAGCCGCCAATCTCTGCGCCGAGCTTCATCGTGAAGCCGTCTTTCAGTTCGAGGATATTGTCGCCGGCCGCCATGGTCAGCACGTCGGTGTCGGGATCATAGCTCGACTTGCCCTGGCCGGTGAGTTCGATCGTCTCGAAGCCGATCATGCCCAGCGCACCCGCCAGCTCACCGCCCGCTTCGCCACCATCGGGGTCTGCTGAGAGGGTCAGGGCGTAGGGCTCGGTAACGAAGCCCACGGGCTCGCCATCTGTCCGCCGGTTCACGAAACTGTTCAGCGTGGGCATCGCCAGGCTGACGCCCTCGCCATTGAAGGCGAAGTCCGACAGTTCGAAGCGGTCGAACCCGGGATCGACCGGATTGTCGTAGAGTTTGCCCAATACCGCTGCTGCGGCCTCGTCATCACCATCGGCGGCGGCGTCCGCAAAGGCATTGATGATGCCGGTCTTGGCGCCGGCGACACTCATCGAGCCCAGCGACAGGGTAAATTCGGCATCTTCCTCACTATCGGAAATGTCCATCGAGACACCCTTCAGGGAGGCCACGCCCAACCGGTCCTCGCCGGCCGAGCCGAAATCGATCGACGCAATGGCGATGTCGGCCGTGTCGCCGTCCTCGGGGTCGTCAACCTCGGCACTGAAATCGCTCAGGCTCATCTTGTCGAAGGACAGGCCATCGCCAGAGGGGAACGGCGCGGGCGCGCCATTGCCCATCAGGCTGGCGACCCAGGCGGCCAACTCCGGTGAGGGATTGAGCATCTCGATCTGGCCAATGCCGACATCGGCCGCTTCCGCTGCTTCGGGATCGTTCGGTACGATCTCGATCCCGTCGAGCGTCATGCGCGAAAAAGTGGCGCCGGCTTCGGTCACGTCCAGGCCTTCGAATTCGACCCTGCCGATGTTCATCGCACCGCCGTCAAAATCGATATCGTCCTCATCATCATTGCCATCAGCTTCAGGGATCGTGATCGATACATCCTCGAACCGCGCCGAGGCGCCATCCACTTCGCGCTCAGCAAACGATACGCGGCCTTCGCCTGAAGTGGTCAGCGACATGGCTGCCAGCGCTTCCTCTGCTTTCGAGGCGTCGCCGCCGCGCAGCGTGATGTTGCTCAGCGCAGAAAGCGCGTCTTCGGCAGATTCAACCGCCGCAGAGCCCGCATCCGAAACAGTGCTCGCAACTTCGTCTTCAGACGCGCCGCCACATGCGGTGACAAGAGCCAGCGCCGAAGCGCCAATCAGTAGGTTCTTCATTTTTTCTTCCCCAATTGCTCGGTGAATCCCTACACTCACCGCCAAACAGCGATCACGGGTCTAACCATGTTGTCTGATAAAGGCCAGAAGATGACACTGACCGCCAGCGACGGCCAACCGGTGGATGTGCGCCTTGAGGTGAATCCAAAGGCGCGCCGGCTGATCCTGCGCCTCGATGAACGGACGCGGGAAGCGGTCGCGGTCGCGCCCACCCGGCGTGAATTGCAGGCCGCGGCCCGATTCGCCGCTGAGCGGGTCGACTGGATCAGCGAACGGCTGGGCACGCTCCCCGACACCATTGCGCTGGAAGAAGGCACGATCATCCCCCTGCGCGGCGAACCCTGCCGGCTGACACTGGCAGGGACCTGCTGCGCCGCTCAGAACCTGAGCTGG
>JBCCBN010000180.1:0-5593 GCA_039034035.1 Pseudomonadota bacterium | reverse complement strand
GTTCCATCCTCGCTGCGGTCGAGGCTGGTGACCCGGTTGCGGAACTGCTGCACGGTCAGGATCTGATTGCCGATGGGGTCTATGCCGAGGGCGTTCGCCTGGTGACGGCGGCGGCAAGCGACGGCCTGTCTGCCGCCCAATACCGGCTTGCAAAATTGCATGAGCGCGGGCTGGGCGTCTCCCGCGACATCGCTACCGCACGCACGTGGACCGAACGCTCGGCTGCGGGGAACAATGTGAAGGCGATGCACGACCTTGCGGTCTTCTATGCCGAAGGCGAAGGCGGCGAGCAGAACTATGCGAAGGCTGCGGAATGGTTCGGCAAGGCGGCAGCCTATGGTGTCGTCGACAGCCAATACAATCTGGCCGTCCTGTTCGAGCGCGGGCTGGGCGTGACCCAGAACCTGCCGGAAGCCGCCTTCTGGTTCGCCGCGGCCGAGCGGGCCGGCGATAGCGGCGCAGGCGCACGCCTCGCCACGCTGCACGACAAGATGCCCGCCGACACCCATGCCGACGCCGTCGCCCGGGCCGAGCGGTGGCAGCCCACGCCGCTCGATGCCAGCGCCAATGGCGATTTCGAAGCGCGAAGCTGGGGCTTTGGTGCGCCAAATCAGGTGCGCGCGGTCCAGAATGCCTTCATCGCCATGGGGTATGACCGGGTGTCATCGACCGGCGAGATCGACAGCGCGACCGCGACGGCCATCCGCGGCTATGAAGCCGCCAATGGCCTGCCCGACACCGGGCGCCTGACCCCGGCCCTTGTCCGGGCACTGAATGAAGGCGCCACGATCGCCAGCTGACCGCCTCCCCAAAAGCGGCCCGCAGCGGTTCAGAGCCGCCAACCGGCCGGCGGGGGCGTGTCGGGCGTCAGTTGGTTCAGGCCGAAGACGAAGATCCGAGCATCACCCATGGCAAACGCCATCAGGCCTTCGGGGAAGACCGCGCGAATGGCGGGATCATGCACATTCAGTCCGCCCGTGAAGGCGCCCATGGCCGGCATAACCAACCGCTCACCATCGGAGGCGAAACACCGCCGCCGGACAGACCGACCGCGCCGGCGGACCTTCGCCGCCGGGTGGAGGTGACCGGCGACTTCACCGCGAGTGCCGGTGGGTTCATGGCGGAACACCAACGGCCCGATCTCCAGCGCTTTGGACGCGCGACCGCCCAGATGCTGGGGCGGGTCGGGATCGTGATTGCCTTCTACCCACACCCAGTCATGGGCGGCTGTGAGCGCCTGGATCCGCGCGGTTTCGCCCTCGCCGAGTCGGGTTTCGGCGCCCCGGTCATGGAAACTGTCGCCCAGAGAGATCACGGTTTTCGGCGCTAGGCGGCGACACAGGCTTTCCACCACGTCGAGGGTGGCGGCGGTGTCGTAAGGCGGCAGCATCTGCCCGCGCCGGGCAAAGCTCGACCCCTTCTCGAAGTGCAGGTCTGACACGACCAGCACGCCCTGCTCGGGCCACCACAAGGCGCCTTCGGGCAGCGGGTACACCCAGGCGCCTGCCAGATGGATCCGGGTCTCTTCGGGGCGGTTCTCTGCCAGCGCGCTCATGGCTCTCTTCTGGTGGCAACCGAAACCTCCGTCAATTGGCGACCCCTTGGCGCGGCCGGAACAGGCGCCGGTTTTGCCACCCGCATCGTCCCCGCGCCGAGAAAGGCACTCGGTGCGGTCACGGCACAGAAAAGCCGCGCTAACCTCGCGCGGCCAGCATCTCTTTCGCCGCGCGCTTGTCGTGGGCCTGGCCCTTGCGGAAGGCCTGGAACACGCCCAGCCGGGTGTCCGGCGTTTTGCCATCGGCCAAGCGGTAGAGCTGTTCATAATACCAGGCCTGGGTGCCAAACCCGTTCAGCGCCTTGACCAGGCCAATGGGTGAGGCCGGGCCGAGCAGTTTCGTCGGCCCGAGCCGGAGCTTGTGCTCCCAGCGCGGCGCCTCGGCCACCTCGCCTGAGAGCAGCTTGGCCGGAAGGTCCACATCAACACAAAGCGGGCGGCCGATGCCGATCAGGTCTGCCTCACCCGACGCCAGGGCGGTGTCCATGGCAGACCGGCTGCGGAACCCGCCCGTTACCATCACAGGCATCTGCGCTTCAGCCTTCACCGCACGGGCATAGTCGAGGAAGTAGGCTTCCCGCACCTGGGTCGATTTCCTGGCCTCATAGGCCGGCTTCAGCCCCTCATTGCCCATCATCTTTGGCTGTTCATAAGAGCCGCCCGACACTTCCAGCAGGTCAACGCCCAGCCCGTTCAGCATACGCACGACGCCGAGGCAGTCCTCGTCGCTGAAACCGCCCTTCTGGAAGTCCGATGAATTGAGCTTCACCGACACGGTGAACCCGCCTCCGCATCGCTCGCGCACCGCCGCCACGATTTCGCACAACAGGCGCGCGCGGCCGTCCAGGCTGCCGCCCCAGGCATCGGTTCGCCGGTTCGCCAGCGGATTGAGGAAGGCCGACAGCAGGTAGCCATGGGCCGCATGGATCTGAACCCCGTCAAACCCCGTCGCCATCGCGACCGCCGCAGCGTCAGCGAACGCCTCGATCACGCCCGTAATTTCAACCACGGTCATTTCGCGCGGCGGGCCGAAGAACTTTCCCGGCAGGTCCAGTGGCACCGCACTGGGGGCGGCCGGATGTGCGTTCACCGCCATTGGCGTCTGGCGTCCGGCGTGGCTGAGCTGCATCAGGACCGGCGCGCCCCCCGCCTTCGCGGCCTTGGCAAAATCGGCCAGCGCCATTTTCTGCATGTTCGATTGCGGCCCGGCGATCACGACATTTCCCGGCTTTTCCAGATGGTCCGGGTCGATCTGCACATTACCGGTGATTTGCAGCCCAATCCCACCTTCGGCCCAGCGCCGATAGAGCGTGACATGGCGCAGCGTGGCCCGGTTCTGGGCGTCGGCCAGCCCCTCAGTCATGGCCGCCTTGGCGAGCCGGTTGGGGATCACCAGACCGCTGGCCAGGGTCAACGGAGACGCGATAGATACGGCAGCCGCCGTTTCCGTGTCGGCCATGGGGAAGTCCTCTTGAAATACTTAGACGGCAAGACTCTAGCCCTAAGGCCTGCCGCAACGGTTTTCCAGTCAAAGCCGCGGGCCAATCAACGCCTTTCGCGGTAGGCCCCGTTAAGCGGCAACCGCCACAACCCTTGCACAGCCTCCCGAGTCGCCGCCTTTTCCGGGTCAGACAATGCCCGGCCCCAAGGCCCGAGCGGTGCAGAAGGTTAAGACCCTGTTCACGATTTCAGCGGTTTTCTCTGAAACAGTGCTTCTGTGTCCGTTCTGACCTCTGATAAGGAAACGCCCTCCCGTGTCCGCCGCCAAGAAAGACCTGTTCGACCAGATGACCACCCCGCAAGGCCCCAACAGCGCAAATGCGAGCCGAGGCGCGGACGGCTACTCCGCAAAGGATATCGAGGTCCTCGAAGGGCTCGAACCGGTGCGCAAGCGTCCCGGCATGTACATAGGCGGCACAGACGAGCGGGCCTATCACCATCTCTTCGCCGAAGTGCTCTACAATTCGATGGATGAAGCGACCGCCGGCCACGCCAGCCGGATCGAGGTACATCTCGGCGCCGATGGCTACCTGACCGTTACCGACAATGGGCGCGGCATCCCGGTCGACCCACACCCGAAATATCCCGACAAATCGGCCCTGGAAGTGATCATGACCACGCTCCATGCGGGCGGGAAGTTCTCCTCCAAGGCCTATGAAACGGCCGGCGGCCTGCACGGGGTCGGCGTGTCTGTCGTCAACGCCCTCTCTGAAGAGGTTATCGTCGAGGTCGCCCGCAACAAGATCCTCCACCGGCAGAGCTTTGTGCGGGGGCTCGCCCAGGGCAAGTTGGAGAAGGTGGGCCCGGCGCCGAACCGGCGCGGCACATCGGTATGCTTCAAACCCGATTTTGAAATCTTCGGCGAAAAGCTCCGGTTCAAGCCCGCGCGCCTGTTCCAGATGGCCCGCTCCAAGGCGTATCTCTATCGCGGGGTGGAGTTGCGTTGGTCGGTCGATCCCGAATGCCTGGCGGAAGGCTCGAAGGTACCAACCGAAGCAGTGCTTTCCTACCCTAACGGCCTGGCCGACCAGCTCGATGAAGTGTTTGGAGACAAGGCCACCATCACCGAAAACGCCTTCACCGGATTGGTTGAGACCGACGAAGGCAAGGTCGAATGGGCCATCTCCTGGACCCATGCCGGCTTTGGCGAGGCCGACGGATTTGCCCGCTCCTACTGTAACACGATCCCCACCCCCGATGGCGGCACCCATGAGGCGGGCTTCCGCTCGGCGATCACCAAGGGCATCCGAAATTTCGGCGAGCTGACCGGGCAGAAGAAGAACACCACGATTACCGCCGATGATGTGATGAGCCATGCCGGCCTGCTCTTGTCGGTGTTCATTCGCAATCCCGAATTCGTGGGCCAAACCAAGGACAAATTGTCGACCACGGCGGCCTTCCGCCTGGTCGAAAATGCCGTCCGCGACCGGTTCGACCACTGGCTCACCGCGAGCCCCAAGGAAGCGGAGAAGCTCTTCACCTGGGCAATGGAGCGGGCCGATGAGCGGGCCCGCCGCCGCAAGGCCAAGGAGGTGGAGCGCAAGTCTGCCACCAAGCGGCTGCGCCTGCCCGGCAAGCTCGCCGATTGCGCGGATCGGGGCCCCGATGGCACCGAACTGTTCCTGGTCGAGGGGGATTCGGCTGGCGGTTCGGCCAAGCAGGCCCGCAACCGGAAGACCCAGGCGATCCTGCCCCTGCGCGGCAAGATCCTGAACGTCGCCTCGGCCTCAGACGACAAGCTGATGAAGAATGCCGAATTGGGCGACCTGTCCCTCGCCCTTGGCACGCCGCTGGGCCGGGCGTTCGATGTCGACGCGCTGCGCTATGAGCGCATCATCATCATGACCGATGCCGATGTGGACGGTGCCCATATCGCCGCCCTGCTCATCACCTTCTTCTACAAGATGTGTCCCGGCCTGATCGAAAGCGGGCGCCTGTTCATGGCCCTGCCCCCGCTCTATCGCCTCACCCATAAGGGCAAGACGGTCTACGCCATGGATGACGAGGAAAAGAACCAGAAGATCGCGTCCGAATTTGCGGCCAATGCCAAGGTCGAGCTTGGCCGCTTCAAGGGCCTGGGCGAGATGAACCCCGCCCAACTCAAAGTGACTACCATGGACCCGGTCACCCGCACCCTGGCGCGCGTCACCCTGCCCAATGGCGTCGACGATATCGATGAGGTGACCCCCGCCGACCTGATCGAAACCCTGATGGGCCGGAAACCAGAACTCCGCTTCCAGTTCATCCAGGAGAATGCCAACTTCGTGGAAGAGCTGGATATCTAGCGGTTGGGCGACTCCCGTGAAAGACGGCTCATCGGAACCGGTGCAAGGCAGGGTTCATCCCTGAGGCCAGACACCCCCAATCCGTCCCCATCCCGCGCTACGGCCAGAAAACCAAACGCCTTTTCCGGCCCTTGTCCAACCCCCACCCGGCTGGGGGTATACTGCGCGGCATGTACACCAACCCTGTCCTTCGCGAAGCTTTTGATACGGTTCCGGTTCATCGCTGGCCCGTGCTGATCTGGCAGATCCTGAT
>JBCCBN010000179.1:0-5637 GCA_039034035.1 Pseudomonadota bacterium | reverse complement strand
CGGGCTTTGCCCGCTGGAGCGCTTCAACCAAAGGTGTAATCGCCCTGGGGCCGGTTCTGGTCCCTACTGACCGGGCATGCTGCCGCCTGAGAGGAAGTCGAGCTTGCCGAGGGGAACGCCCTGGTGGCGGAGCAGGCCATAGGCCGTGGTGGCGTGGAAGATGACATTGGGGATGATGAATGTGGCGAGGAATTGCGCTTTCGGCATGCTGATTTCGCCCCGTCCGGCCGCGAAGGTGATGATCGAGTCCGGGTCCGCATCTATGGCGGCGTCATCGAGGGCGGTGATGGACGCGAGCGCGGCGGTGCAGCGGTCGGAAAGTTGGGTCAGCGTCTCCTCGGTATCGGGGGTGCTGGCCGGTTCGAGGCCGGCGAGCCGGGCAGCGCCGCGGGCGGCCATGTCGGACGCGACCTGGACCTGGCGGCCCATGGGGAACATGTCGGGGTAGAGCCGGGCTGCCATGAGGGCGCTGTCGTCGATCTCGTGGGCCTTGGCATGGTCTGCGGCCTTGGTGAGCCAATGCGACATGGAACCGAGGATCTGGCCGGCATTCGTTTTCAAGAGCAGAGAGATGGGGATGGTCATTGGGCGGGCTCCGATTCGGTCGGTTGAGGTTGGGGTTCGGTCTGCGGCGCAGCCTGGGGCGGGGGTGCGAGGGTGGCGAGGCGTTCGTCGATCTGGTTGGCGAGCATGATCGCCGTTTCAGTCGCGGCGAGATAGAAATCGATCGGGATAGTGTCGAACACATCGCTGGGCTGGTGGTATTCGGGGTGATCCTCGACGCCGAGATAGAGGAAGGGGATGCCGGCGCGATGGAACACCGCATGGTCTGACAGCAGGGTCCAGTCCTGGTCTCCATCCTCAGGCCGGTCATGGCCCATCAGCAGGGTGACCGGCACCACCTCGGCCATTTCCTCGATGAAGGGCACCATTGCGGGGGTGTGATAGGTGCCGACGGCGTAGAGCTCTCCGACCTCGGATTTGGAGACCATGTCGAGATTGAGATTGAACGCGATCTCTTCGGCCGGCAGGGGCGGGTTGGCCATAAAGTCGATAGCGCCGCCGAGACCTTCCTCCTCGGCGTCGAGCAGCACGATGTAGATATCGTTTTCGGGCGGGCGCTGGGTGAAAAACGCGGCGATGGCGAGGATTGCGCCAACGCCGGAGGCATTGTCATCGGCACCATTGTAGATCTCGCCGTCGATCTCGCCGAGATGGTCGAAATGGGCGGTAATGATGATGGCGCGTCCGGTCTCGTCGCTGCCATCGATGCGGCCGATCAGGTTGACGCCGGGCTTGACCGGTCCGCCATCATCCATGTCGCCATAAGTGAAGGGATGCTCGAAGGTGCCATTGACGGGGGCGAGGCCGATGCGTTCCATCTCTGCCAGCAGGATGGCGCGGGCTGCGGCATTGCCGGGTGTGCCCGCCGCACGGCCGGCGAAGGCGTCGTCGGAAAGGGTCTCGACGAGGGTCAGCACGCGGGCGCCGTCGAAGAGTTCGGGAACGTAGCCGCCGGTGGGTTCGGTGGTTTGCGAACAGGCCACCAGGCCGATCGCGGCAGTGGCGACTGCAAAAGGCGCGCGCATGGGCATCTCCCTCTCCAACTGCCAGTGATCTGGACCCGGTTTTCCTTTTTGTCACGCGCGAATCCCTGTGCGCATGGCTAGGCTGGATGAAACGGGCGCCGGCGGCGCTCTGTTGAAAAGCAGTCGTGCCGAGCGGTGCAGCAGACGTGGCCTGCCGCGAGGGGTGGATGCGGCGAGGTCTGGCGGCGACAGGCGCATCGGCCTACGATAGGCGGTGTAGAGTTGGAAAGGCCCCCGAAATGGCGATGGACCAGACAACCCTGGAAGGGTATTTACGGACAGCGTTCCCCGACGCGGATATTACGCTGACCGACCTGGCCGGAGACAATGACCATTGGCAGGCAGAGATCGTGTCGGCCCGGTTTGCCGGGCTGGGCCGGGTGAAGCAGCACCAATTGGTCTATAGCGCGCTTCAGGGCACGATGGGCGGCGAGTTGCACGCCCTCGCGTTGAAGACGCGGGCGCCGGACTAGGCCGGGCGGATGGACACGATCGTCGTTGGCGCAACGGGCGCCCTGGGGTTCGAGATCTGCAAGCGGCTACGCCGGGAGGGCGCGTCCGTACTGGCGATCCATCGCAAGCGCGCGCCACGGCGGCTAGGCGCGCTGCAGGATCTTGGCTGCGAGACGCGGCAATGCGATATCTCGAGGCCTGGCGCGTTGGCCGCATTGGCCGTGCCGGGTGCGGGAATCATTCTCACCCCGATCCTGACGACCAGCGGCCCGGCCCTGCGCAGCCTGGATGCGGGTGTGCTGGGCCGAGCGGTGCTGTTTTCCTCCAACAATGTGCACCTTCGCACCGAATGCCCGAAATATGATGCGATCCGAGCCGAAGAGGCGCACCTTGCGGCTTCGAACCTGCCGGCGACGATCATTCGGCCGACCATGATCTACGGCCATGCTCATGACGGGAATGTTGCGCGTGTGATGGCGCTGGCGCGGCGGTCACCGATTGTGCCGGTGCCGGGCTATGGCGCCGTGCGGTGCCAGCCGATCCATGTGGAAGACCTCGCCGCGCTTGCGACCGAAGCCCTGCGCTCGGATGCGATTGGCGGCTATGTGCTGGCGGCGGGGCCCGAGCCGATGCCGATGAATACGCTGATGCGGAAGATCGGCCGGGCGGCCGGGGCGACGCGGGCGGTGGTGCCGGTGCCGCTATGGCTGCTGCGGGCGATGTCGCGCGTCGTGCGGCTGCCGCTCGATGCACAGCAATTGTCGCGGGCGAAGCAGGACCGGATCCCGAGGCATATTCCGGCAATCCCCGGCTGGCGCCCCATGATAGGCATCGATGAAGGGTTGCAACGTCTCGTCGCTGCGCTTGACGCAGAGGCGCCGGGCCCACACATCAAACCGCGTAACCAGCCAGCATCAGGAGCCTTCAATGTCGGACACTCAGGACATCCAGTCCGCCATCGGTGAGGCGGTCAACGCCAATGACGTCGTGCTGTTCATGAAAGGCACGCCAGACTTTCCCCAATGCGGGTTTTCCTCGGTCGTGGTTCAGATCCTCGATGTTCTGGGCGCAGACTATGTGTCGACCAATGTGCTAGCCGACCAGGGCGTGCGCGAAGGGATCAAGGTGTTCTCGGACTGGCCGACCATTCCGCAGCTCTATGTGAAGGGCGAGTTTGTGGGCGGCTGTGACATCATCCGCGAGATGTATGAGACCGGTGAGCTGAAGCAGCTGTTCGCTGACAAGGGGGTTGCGCTGGCGTCCTGAGAGAGCTGCGCATCAGGCGGGGCCTGGTGCGCTGGGTTCGTTGCTGGCACCGGCGTCGCCGTCGCTGCGAGACAGGGTCCAGCGGGCGGCGGCCACGGCGATGGCGAGCGCAGAGAGACCGGCGATCAGCAGGGTCAGGGGCGCGGCGCCGAAGACTTCGAAATATTGCGTGTAGGCGTGGATCGCCAGGAAGACGATGGCGCTGACCGAGAGGAAGCCACCTCGTGGCTGGGTGGCGATCAGGGCCACCAGCGCGCCAGCCCAGCCGATGCTGAACACCCATTCGGGCACGTGGATGGCGTTTTCGCGCCATTCGAGGCTGGCGCGCCAGTCGGACGGATCGCGTGCCCAGTGCTCGCCGATATGATCGCCCCATAGCGAGCCGACCCAGAACCCCAGCGCGGCGAGGAACGCGGCGGTGCGGGCGGCGCTGGTGAGCATGGCTTGCCAGGCGCTGGCGGCCCGGTTCCGTGTGGCGTAGAGCGCGGCGGCGAGGCCTGAGAAGACCAGCACCGAGAGCGTGGTTTCGGTGACGAAGATCGCATAGGACGCGTACCAATAACCGGTGCCCGAGCCGAGCATGGCGGCGGTGGCCAAGACGGCGAGCGCGGCCAGGAAGGCGGAGCGGAAGCCGATGGCAGCGGCGGTTGTCAGCGCCGCGATGGCGAGGGTGGGCCAGTATTGCGCGTCTTCGAATTCGAGCGCGATCCACCCCGATACGCCGAGCACGCCGACAAAGGCGAGGCCCTGCCAGAGGACGCGCCAATGCTCGGCCCGGTCGACCCCTTTGAGCACGCCCGCGCCGACCAGCGCCATGAGGGCCAGGACAAGCCCGGTGGCGGCGTTCGGGACCAGGGCGATGGCGCCGGCTGCAATCGCGATGGCGCCGCCGAACAGGAGCAAGTTGATCAAGAGCCCGGCGCGCGTGTCTGGCAGGGCCAGGGCGCGGAGGCGCTCGGCCTCCTGGGCGGTGAGGGCGCCGGACTGGGTCAGCGCATCAAGATCGAGGCGGGTGATGGACATGGTGGGTTCCAACAGTTGTGATTGATCACTTACTTATCACTTCGGAGCAGGATTGGCAAGCAGTGGTCGCGCCGGGAGAGCCGGCAGAGTTTGCCCGCCTCTGTAAAGCTTCATCAAAGGCGAGTCTGCTCTGGGCTTTGCCCTCCCCTTTGCGCTGGACGCCTGGCGCTGGTATGGCCCCGCCATGACGACGACGCTTCCCAAGGTTGGCATTGTTTCGCTGGGCTGTCCCAAGGCGCTGGTGGATTCCGAGCGCATTGTCACGCGGCTCCGGGCCGAGGGCTATGCGATTTCGCCGGATTATTCCGGTGCCGACCTGGTGCTCGTGAATACGTGCGGGTTCCTTGACAGTGCACGGAATGAGAGCCTGGACGCCATTGGCGAAGCCCTGGCAGAGAATGGCCGGGTGATCGTGACCGGGTGCCTGGGCGCCGAGCCGGAGGTGATCGAGGCGGAACATCCCGGCGTGCTGGCGGTGACCGGTCCGCACCAGTATGAGCAGGTGATGGACGCGGTGCATGCGCACCTGACGCCGCCGCATGATCCGTTCAGCGATCTTGTGCCCGAAGCGGGCCTGAAGCTGACCCCGCGCCACTATGCGTATCTGAAGATTTCCGAGGGCTGTAACAATCGCTGCAGCTTCTGCATCATCCCGAAACTGCGCGGGGATTTGGTGTCCCGGCCGATCCACCATGTGCTGACCGAGGCTGAGCAATTGGTGCGGGCCGGGGTGAAGGAGCTGATGGTGATCAGCCAGGATACGTCGGCCTATGGGCTGGACGTGCGCTACCGGCCTGAGACATGGCGGGGACAGGCCTATGAGACGCGCTTTCTGGACCTGGCGCGGGGGCTGGGCGAATTGGGGGTGTGGGTGCGGATGCACTATGTCTACCCCTACCCCCATGTGGATAAGGTCATCGAACTGATGGCCGAGGGGCTGGTGACGCCGTATCTGGACACTCCGTTCCAGCATGCCGCGCCCGGCGTGCTGAAGGCGATGCGGCGGCCGGCGAGCCAGGAGAAGGTGCTCAGCCGGATTGCAGCGTGGCGACGGGCGGTGCCGGACCTGGCAATCCGCTCAACCTTCATCGTTGGGTTTCCGGGCGAGACCGAGGCCGATTTCGAGACGCTGCTCGATTTCGTGAGGGAGGCGCAGATCGACCGGGCCGGATGCTTCCAATACGAGAATGTGGTCCATGCAGATAGCCGGGACCTGCCGGGCCAGGTGCCTGAGGCAGTGAAGGCAGAGCGCTGGCACCAGTTCATGGCGGTTCAGGCGGAGGTGTCGGCGGCGCGCATGGCGGTG
>JBCCBN010000178.1:0-5646 GCA_039034035.1 Pseudomonadota bacterium | reverse complement strand
ATGTCCACGCAGTCGCGCACCAGCGGTTCGATTGCGGTATCAGCCAGGTCCAGGTCCATCCGGCCAGCCTCGATCATGGCCAGGTCGAGAATGTTCTCGATCAGCTTGGAGAGATGGTCCGAGGCCTGGAGGATCGAATTCACATAGTCGTTTTGGCGGTCAGTGAGATCGCCATGGCGCTGGCTCTGCAGGAATTCGGCATATCCCAGGATCGTCGTCAGCGGCGACCGGAGTTGGTAGCTCACATTCTGCACGAATTCGGTCTTCAGCCGGTCCGCATCCTGGAACGCTTCAGCGCGCTCCCGCAGCGCCGTTTCCACCCGGCGCGTTGCGGTGACATCGGCGAAGGCGATCAGCGTGTTCCCGTCGGGCAGGGGATGGGTAAGATAAGTCAGGATCGACCCGTCAGACCGGCGCATTTCGCCCGTTGTGGTCTGCCGCGCCTTGGCGCTGGGGTCAGTGATATGGCCGCGGATCTCGCCCCACACCTTGCGGTCATGGAACAGCGGAACGCTGGCTTCCACCAGATCCCCATAATCGGGGCTGTCCTTGACCAGCGTGCTCTCCAGGTTCCACAGCCGCTCGAACGCATCATTCGACAGCCGCAACCGGGCATCGGCCCCAAACACCGCTACCGCCTCATGCAGGCTATTCAGCGTCGCCGACTGGGTCGAGATCATCGCATTGTAGCGCGTCTTGAGATCAAGCTCGTTGGTGATGTCCTTGAACAGGAGCAGCAGCCCGCCCATCGGGTGGCGCTGGCGCGTCACCGACAGGGTGCGCCGATCCGGCAGCGACCAGGTGTCCTCTTCGACCCCGTCGATATCGAGATAATGGGCCAGCTCATTCGCGCGCCATTCGGAGTAGTTCGCCTGGGCCGGCAGCTTGCGGCGCTCCCGCAACCGGTCGAGCACCTGGCCATGGGTCGGTCCGTCGATCAGGAAGCCTTCCTCCAGGTCCCAGGTCTTGGCAAAGGCCCGGTTGTGGAAGATCAACCGCCGGTCCGCCCCGAAGATCGCCACCCCATCGGCGACATGGTTGAGCGTCTCGTCATGGGCCTTCACATGCCGGTTCAGCTCGTCCCGCGCATCTTCCTGTGCAGTGACATCGAACGCCATCGCCCCAGCCCCGCCCGACAGCGGAAAGGTCAGGATACGCATCGCCCGCCGTTCGCCCTGGAACGCCATGTGCCGGATCTCGTCGATCTCGCTCGCTTCGGTGATCGTCCGCTTGCCCTGCTCGGCCGACTGGCTGTCCAGCATCACCTGCCGTTCCAGCACGCGCGGCAGGCTGTCCACTTCAACCGCGTCGAGATAGGCCGGATTGGCCCAAAGCAGCTTGCCCGCCCCCGACATTCGCCACGCCGGGAAGGGCGCCTTGTCCAGCATGTCCACGAAAGAGTGCGGGTCAGACGCGATCATCCGCCGCGTCTCCTCGATCCGCGACAGCATGGAGGAGGTTTCCAGGTGCCGGATCGTCGAATCCGTGATCCACACGATCACCCGCGAGCCGGCCGTGCGCCCGTCCGCTTCCAGGAACGCCCGCTCGATCCCCGAAATCGTCAGCGAGAACTGCGTGCCGTTCTCCACCAATTCCTTCAGCGCCACCCGCAGCGATGTGTCCTTGCCCGTCGCATCGCGCGCTTCCCGGTCGGCCAGCCCTTCAAGGATCGCCAGGGCGGGATCGTCTGCTACACCGTCATCGGAGTATTTCAGCAGCGCGCCCAGCGCCACCTTGGAGCCATAGAGCTTCGGGTCGCCCAGCTTGCCGGCGCCGGGAGACAGCTCATCGCCCTGCCACACCAGCACCACGCCGGGATGGGCCGCCAGCACCGATTTCTGCTCCACCAGGTCCGATTCCAGCGCCTTGGCGCGGTCGCGATAGGTCTTCGCCGCCCCCCGCGCACCGTCGGACACACGCAAGGCCCACAGCAATGATGCCAGCGCCATGGCCGACGCGCCGGCTGCAATGATCAGGGGCACCTGGTCTCCACCTGCCATGGCTTTACCTCTTTCTCACACTGTGGGAGCTTACCCCCAACAGGACGCGCTGCGCTTAAATACCGGTTAACCTACGCCACCTTCGGTGACGCCTCGGACCGGGTTATGAGATGGTTCGCCGCCCCTTGCACCCCCCTGCGGTCCACGTCATGGCTCATAAATGACCGGCCACCGCACGCCCACCGATTGGTTCCTGTTCGTGCTGCTCGCCACCATGTGGGCATCGGCCTTCGCCTTGACCAAGATCGCCGTCGACGGATTGCCGCCCGGGCTGATCGTCACTAGCCGCCTCGCCATCGCATCGCTGATCATGGCGGCCGTCATGGTGGCCCAGGGCGAGCGCCTGCCGCCCCTGTCCAACCGTCCCGCATGGAAAGCGATCATCGGCATGGGCATCTTTGGCACCGCGGCCCCGTTCTACCTGATCACCCAGGGCCAGCGGACCATCGACAGTTCCCTGGCCGCGCTACTGATCTCGTCGGCGCCGCTGTTCGTCGCCGCCATGGCCCATTTCAGCTTCGCGGATGAACGCCTGACCTGGAACAAGATCACGGGCATCCTGGTCGGGTTCGCCGGCGTTGCACTCCTGCTTGGGCCCGATGCGCTGGGTGGGGTCGGCGATGCGGGGGTCATCGCCCAGCTGCTCTGTCTCGGCGGCGGGTTCTGCTATGCAGTTAATACGATCATCGCCCGGGGGGCGCCGGCCCTGCCCATGATCGTGCTGCCGACCGGTTTTTTGACCATGGCGACCCTTGCCAGCCTGCCGGCGGCCCTGCTTGACGATTATTCCGGTTTCGCCCCGTCGGTCTCCAATATCGGTGCCGTGATCACGCTCGGCGCGATCCCATCGGCCGCCGCCGGGGTGCTGATGATGCATGTGGTGAAGACAACCAGCGCCACCTTTCTCTCCCTCACCGGCTATCTGATCCCGGTCATCTCCGCGATCCTCGGCTATTTCGCTTTCGGCGAAGTACAGGACATTTCGGCAGCGGCCGCCTTCGCCCTTATCCTGGGCGGGGTCTGGCTATCCCAGAAGCAGACCGCACCACCCCCGATCCCTCGCCAGCCGTGACCGCCTCAAGCCGGCCCGTTCACTCCGCCGGGGGCAACGTGCCGCGCGGGCCGGATGGCGCCCTGTTTTCCACCGGGGGCAGGCTCCCGATCATGCCATCGGGCCGAGCCTTGGCGAGCATGCGTTGATAAGCCGGCCGGGCCGCGATCTTCTCTTTCCACGCCGCCACCTGCGGGAATTGCGCCACATCGACCAGGTTCAGCGTGGTCGCCACATCGAGCGGGAATTTCATCATGATATCTGCCGCCGAAAATGCCTCGCCGCCGAACCATTCATGCTCGACCAGGAAGTTCTCGGCGGCCTGCACCGTGGCTTCGGAATCGACCAGAGGCGAGCGCTGGGTTGGCGGGTTGGTACGCCAGGCGCGATAGTCCGAGAACAGGCGCGCGGCCAGCGATCCTTCGGCGTAGTGCATCCACATCAGGTGATGGGGATAGGCTTCACTCTGCAGCTCGGGCTGGAGCCGGCCCCCGCCATGGCGGTCGAGAATGGTTTCGATGATTGCGCCGGACTCCACGAGCACCTGCTCGCCATACACCACGGTCGGCGCCATGGGCACCGTGGGATTGACCGCCCGGATCGCTGCCATCGATGCCCTCAGGTCGCCGCGCGTGAACACCAGATCATAGGGCATCTCCAGCTCTTCCATCAGCCAGACAATCCGCTCTGACCGGCGGCCTTCCAGGTGGTAGATGGTGATCGCCGGAATCGCCGCCGCGTGTGGCGCCGTCTCCAGGGACATGGGGTCGGTCTCGTCCAATGGCAGGGTGGCACAACTGGCCAGCGCAAGCGCTGAGGCGATGGTCGCGACAAGTGTTTTCATGGGTCTTCCTCCGTATGTGCCGCCCAGCTCCGTTTACGGGCGTGCAGGTTCTGGCCTCTTCGGACCGTTGATCGCCGGTCGCCGCATCAGTCCCCGCGCTCGGCCCAGGCCTTGATGACATGATGGGCGATGGCCATGGGGGGCGGGCAGTGCCAGCGGTCATGGGTACCGGCCAGCATGGCGCGCACCTCTTCCCGGCTCAGCCAATGGGCGCTTTCGATCTCTTTCGGATCGATGGTGATCTCCTCGCTATCGGCCTCCAGGATCAGCCCCACCATCAGCGAGGACGGGAACGGCCAGGGCTGGCAGAACAGGTATTCTGCGCTGGCCGGGTCGGAGCGGATGCCGGCTTCTTCGAAAATCTCGCGCGAGGCGGCTTGCTCCAGGGTTTCACCGGGCTCCACGAAACCGGCCAGGCAGGACACAAATCCCGGCGGCCAGCCCAGCCCCCGGCCCAGCAGGCATTGGTCGCCCTTCACCGCCATCATGATCGCAACCGGATCGGTGCGCGGAAAATGCTCCGTCCCGCAGGCCGGACACGCGCGCTTCCAGCCCGCTTCGGTAACGTCCGATGGGGCTCCGCAATTGGCGCAAAACCCATGCTTCCGGTGCCATTCGAACAATGAGCGGGCGGTCGATACGCAATTGGCCTCCAGCGCCGAAAGGATCGAGGCCGCCGCGCGCATCTCCTCGAAATCGCCGACCCCCTCGATCAGCGATCCCGAAAGCTCGAAATCTGCGGCCAGGTCGAGTGCGAACACAGGGCTACCCTGCTTGTCCTCGCCCAGAAAAATCTCGCGTTGCACTGGCAACCGCCACGCCTCCGGGCCGAGCCAGACCAGAGGCTTGGCCGGGCCGGGCCGAGAGAGCCCAGGCCCACCGCCCTGCACGCCGCGCCCGCCCTCGATCAACGGATTGCCCGCCTGCAACAGGCAAACGAGCACATTCGGATCGGTTCGCGCTGCCTCCAGCCAGGCATCGTCGGTGCGCCGAAGGGCGGCCCGGTCAATCGGATTGGAGGCGAGCGGAATATCATTCGACGTGGTCATGGCGGGGAAGTGCCACGCGGCGACCGTTTTTGAAAGGTGCGCGGGCGATGGGAGCTTGTCGGTGTCGATGAGGGGGGCGAGAACTTTCTTACTCGAAAGACCCCCTCCGACCGCTACGCGGCCACCTCCCCCACCTTCGTGGTGGAGGAAAGCCATCGTGTCGGAGTGCGGCGGCGGTCCTCCACCCGTTTACGGGGGGAGGTGGACCCGAAGGGTTCGGAGGGGGGCTTTTTCAAACCCACTCCACCGCCGGTTCAAACCACGGCAAAAGCAAAGCGCGGCCAGCCCGCCCAGGCGCCAACCCCAAACCGCATCCGATTATCTTGAAAGAAAAGGAGACTGGACAGCGACCCGTCCGGGACCCGTTAGGGCTGCTTCGTTCCCGACCTGACCCGGTTGGCGGGGCGTCCGTCCGCCGCCAGCCTCCAGCCGCCTATATCGCGACTTTGCACAAGCGATGCAAGCGGGCCGGCCCACGGTTTTCGCAGGAAATACGCGTTTCGCGTCCGCCACCGGCCAGGATCGGCGGGCGCTATCAACGCGTCAGCGCGGCGCCATCACCATGGTCATCTGCCGGCCTTCGAGCTTGGGCTCCAGCTCGACCTTGGCGAGTTCCTCGAAATCGTCCCGTACCCGGTGCAAGAGCTGCATGCCCAGTTCCTGGTGCGCCATTTCCCGACCCCGGAAGCGCAGGGTGACCTT
>JBCCBN010000177.1:0-5663 GCA_039034035.1 Pseudomonadota bacterium | reverse complement strand
CCCCACCGACGCGGCCCCGCCACGCCGGCCGCACCTGCTGCCCCCAAAAACAGCTCCACCCTCCGCGCCGCTCTGCGGCTAGACCGCAGGGCCCATCACCCGAAACCGCAACACAAACCTCCGGCAAAAAAGACTCGCTGACGGGACCAAGATGCGATTGTCGCCTGCGCCCGTGTAGAGCGAAGAAAGACACAACCAGTGGATACCGTCGCGGGCCCAAGCGCGCGACGCAATGAGACCGGCGCCCCCGTTCAGCTACTCCGCGCCGGTACCTGCTGCGCCATCGGCGCTGTAAATCGCGGTTTCGATCCCCGCCGGGTCCATTTGTCCGCGATACATGCCGGGGGTGTTGAACACGAAGGCCGCGCCGCCGGTGCCATCCATCACGATGACGCCGCCATCGCCGCCCAGTTCAGCCACCTGCGCCAGGGCGCTCTCTGAGGCTGCCTCGCCGGTTTCGCCCAGATACTCCATCCGGGTGCAGATTGTCTTGGCGACGCCGACCCGGATGAAATACTCGCCATGCCCCGTAGCCGAGACCGCGCAGACCCCGTCCTGGGCGTAGGTCGCTGCCCCGATCAGCGGGCTGTCCCCGATCCGGCCTGGCGTCTTGGCCGTCATCCCGCCCGTCGAGGTTGCCGCAGCCACATGGCCGTTCCGGTCAATCGCGACGGCGCCCACCGTGCCGGATTTATCGGCAGATGTGGGCTGGCGGGTTTCAAGCACCCGGTCCAGTGCTTCGCGGCGGGCCGGTGTCGAGAAGTGGCTGTTAGGCACCATTTCGAGGCCGTTGAGCACCGCAAACCGGTCTGCCCCGCCGCCGGCGAACATGACATGGGGGCTGTTCTCCATCACCTGGCGCGCGGCCAATATCGGGTTCTTCACACCCTTCACGCCGGCCACCGATCCGGCGTTCCGGTCAATCCCTGACATGATCGACGCATCAAGCTCATGCCCGCCCGCTTCGGTGAACACGGCCCCGACGCCGGCATTGAAGAGATCCGCATCCTCCATCAGGACCACCGCCGCCTGGACCGCATCAACCGACGACCCGCCCCGGCGCAGCACTTCCGCGCCAGCGCCCAACGCATCGGTCAGCGCCCGGTGAAACGCCGCTTCCTGTTCCGGCGACAACTGGTCTGGCGTGATCACGCCCGCCCCGCCATGGATCGCAATTCGCCATTCCGGTCGCTCTGGGGCAAGATCGGCAGGTTCGGGCTCCGGCGCCGAGGCACAGGCCGCCAATGCCAGCGCCATTGCGGCCCAAATGATCTGTTTCATCACGGTTTATCCCCCTGCCCTGAACCGGTGGTAGGCTTGTCACCTGTACCCGATGTGTCCGGTGCCGCCGCGCCCGTCTCGCCCGGCTTCGCCGCCCCCGCCCTAGCGCCCCCTTGCGAGGTCCGAGCGCCACGCACCATGGCCAGCACAAGGCTGACCACCAGCACGCCCATAGCGAGGACAGCGCCATACCACATGAATGTATCGATGAAAGCAGGCACCACAGAGCCCCCTGAAGCTTTGGCCCAGTCTAGGGAGATGAGCTTACCATGTCACGCCGAAGACGCCCTAACCGAGCGCATCCAGCCCCTTGCGCGCCGCTTTCAGCTTGACCAGCCGCGCCTGCCCATCGGCCAGGCGTTCGCGGTTTTCCTCCACCACTTCGGCCGGGGCCTTGGCGATGAAATTCTCATTGGCGAGCTTCTTCTCGATCCCGGAAATATCCTTGTCGAGGCCTTTCAGCTCCTTGTCGAGCCGGGACTTGGCCTCGCCCACGTCAATGAGGTCAGCAATCGACAAGGCCAGCGTCGCGTCCCCGAGGACCGTCGCGATGGACCCCGCCGGCACCTGGGTTTCGATCCTCGCACTGTCGAGCCGCGCCATCCGCTCGATCACTTCGCGATGGCGTTCCAGCCGCCCAGCCGCGGTCTTGCCGGCCTTCACCAGCGCCATCGGCACTTTCGCCCCGGCGTTGACGCCCAGGTCCGAACGGACCGAGCGGATTTCCGAGATCGCCTCGATCACCCAGTCCATCTCGGCCTTGGCCTTGGCGTTCTCGAAGCTCGGCCCGAAGACCGGCCAGCGCTGCAGCATCACGAACCCATCTCGCGCCGGCCCATGCTCAGACAGCTTGTCCCACAGCTCCTCTGTAACAAAGGGCATGAATGGATGAAGCAGCTTGAGGATCTGGTCCAGCGTCCACGCCGCCGTTCGCCGGGTCTCGGCCTTGGCGTCCTCATCGGCGCCATTGAGCAGCGGCTTGATCAGTTCCAGATACCAGTCGCAATAGACGTTCCAGACGAATTTGTACGCCGCCGCCGCCGCATCATTGAACCGGTAGCCCTCCAGCGCCTCTGTGGTCTCGGCAAAGGCGCTGGCCAGCTCGCCCACGATCCAGCGATTGACCGGCTGGTCCAGCGCCTTGGGGTCCAGGTCGCCATCCCAGTTCTGGCACTCATTCATCTGGCAGAAGCGCGCGGCATTCCACAGCTTGGTCGAGAAATTCCGATAGCCCTCGACCCGCTGCTTGGACAGGCGCACATTTCGCCCCATGGCCGCCATCGCCGCCATGGTGAACCGGAGCGCATCGGCGCCGTATTCGTCGATGAGCTCCAGCGGGTCCATGGCATTGCCCTTGGACTTGCTCATCTTCTGGCCCTTCTCGTCGAGGACCAGCGCGTGGATATAGACATGTTTGAACGGCACCATGGGCTTGCCGTCCTCGCCCTTGGGGCCGAATTTCAGCCCCATCATCATCATCCGCGCGACCCAGAAGAAGATGATGTCGAACGCGGTGACGAGGACGGCGCCGGGGTAGAAGGTTTCGAGCTCGTCGGTCTCGTCGGGCCAGCCGAGGGTGGAGAAGGGCCAGAGTGCGGAGGAGAACCAGGTGTCGAGGACGTCCTCGTCCCGCACAAGCGTAACACCTTTGCCAGCCTGAGTTTGAGCGCCTGCTTCGTCGTCTGCGACGAAGATGTTCCCGTCTTCGTCATACCAAGCCGGAATCCGGTGACCCCACCAAAGTTGGCGGGAGATGCACCAGGGCTCGATATTGTCGAGCCAGTTGTAATAGGTCTTGGACCAATTCTCCGGCTTGAATTCGGTCCGGCCATCCTCGACGGCGGCGCGGGCCTCTTTCGACAGCTCGGCGGCGTTCACGAACCACTGGTCGGTCAGCAGCGGCTCGATGACCACGCCGGACCGGTCGCCATGGGGCTGCTGGATGAGTTTATCCTCGACCAGCGGCGCTGTGTTACCCTCTTCGTCGGTCACCATCACGGCGAGGCCTTCGGCGGTGATATCGGCGATCACCTTCTCGCGCGCGTCGAACCTGTCGAGGCCGCGATATTCTTCGGGAACCAGGTTGACGGCGGTGACATCGGTGTCGGCGGACTTGCCGGGGTCTTTCGCGATGGCCTGAGCGATCTCGGCCGCCTCGGCATAAGCCGTGCCATCGGCCCGCATCCGCGCCTGGGAGTCCATGAGATTGTAGAGCGGGATCTTGTTCCGGCGGGCGACTTGGTAGTCATTGAAATCATGGGCGCCGGTGATCTTCACCGCGCCGGAGCCGAAATCAGGGTCGGGGTAGGGATCCGTGATGATCGGGATCAGGCGCCGGCTCTCTTTCGGCCCTACGGGGATCTCGCACAGCTTGCCGACAATCGGAGCGTAGCGCTCATCGCCCGGATGCACCGCGACCGCCCCGTCGCCCAGCATGGTTTCGGGCCGCGTAGTGGCGATGGAGATATAGTCCCGCTCTTCCTCCAGCGTGACGTTCCGGTCCTTGTCCTTCTCGACATAGGTATAGGTCTCGCCGCCCGCGAGCGGGTATTTGAAGTGCCACATATGGCCGGGGGTTTCGATGCTCTCGACTTCGAGATCGGAGATAGCGGTCTCGAATTTGGGGTCCCAATTGACCAGCCGCTTGTCGCGATAGATCAGGCCCTCATTGTAGAGTTGGACGAAGACTTCCCGCACCGCCGCAGAAAGCCCCTCATCCATGGTGAAGCGTTCGCGGGACCAATCTGCCGAAACGCCGAGCCGCTTGTCCTGGCCGACAATCTGGCCGCCGGACTGTTCCTTCCAGTCCCAGACGCGCTTGACGAATTCGTCGCGCCCCAGGCTCGCCCGGCTTTCGTTTCCGCCGGCTTCGGCCAGCTGGCGCTCGACCACCATCTGGGTCGCGATCCCCGCATGGTCGGTGCCTGGTTGCCAAAGAACGTTCTTGCCCCGCATCCGCTCAAACCGGATCAGCACGTCTTGCAGCGTATGGTTCAGGGCGTGGCCCATGTGCAGCACGCCGGTGACGTTGGGCGGAGGGATGACGATGCAGTAGGGTTCTGCGGCCGTATCCATGGAGGGCTCGAAACAGCCTTCCGCTTCCCAGCGCGCATAGATGCGCGGCTCGGCTTCTGTCGGGTCAAAACGGGGTTCCAGCATGGCGGGGGAGATAGCCACAAACGAAAGGGCGCGCCACCCTGGACACGCCCTTTGTTGTTATTGATTCCGTGGGATCGGGTGTTGGCGCCGAAACCAGCGGTGCCGTCGCTAGCGTGCGAGGCGGGCGATACGCTGGACTTCGGCCTCGACCTTCTCTTCCACGATCTGGGGTAGGTTCTGGTCGAGCCACTCTTTCAGCATCGGCTTGAGCAATTCGCGCACAATGCCTTCCAGCGTGTTCTCGCTGCCCATGTCCATCTTGGAGACGAGGCGGGCAAGCGCGCTTGCAGCCGCGTCAGCGGTGGAGTCTTCGGTCAGCGATACGGATGGGGCAGACTGTGCCATGGCGGGTTCCTCGGGGTCGCGAATGGGGGGCGTGGGCGCCGGGTCGGCAGGACCAGCAGGCGTGGCAGCCTGGGGAGCCGGTTCAGGTTCAAGAGCCACCGGATCGGCAAGCGGTGGCGGCGGCAGTTCTTCTTCGAAACCAGCGAGTGGTTCCGTTTCTATCGTTGCCGGCGGCTCGGTGACAGCGGCGGGTTCGACGATAGCGGTCTCGAACGGCTCTGGCTCGAACGGTTCGGTTTCGAAAACCGGATCTTCGTCCACTTCAACGGCGGCACTCACCGCTTGACTGACCTCGTCTTCAATTGCGGGCGCAGCGGTCTTCTGACCGATATCAGCGACCAATTCCTCGAAGCTGAGACCGGCGCCAGGTTCGTCTTCCGCCTGGCTCCCGGTTTCGTCGGCATCGTCGGTCACCGCGATATCGCTTGCCTCGAGGCGAACAGGTGCGGGCTCATCCCGCGGGGGCTGGGGGGCGTCATCCTCGGAGATGATCTTGCGAATCGATGCGAGGATCTCCTCCATCGTCGGCTCTTTATGTGCCTCTTGGGCCATGTCGCACCTTCCTGCGTTTCAGGCGAATTCCACTCGCCGGAATACTTCCTCCGGCGCGTTAACAATCTCTCCATTTTTCCATCAAGGGATTCACCAGCAGTGAGAAGAGGAATTCCTGTTCAATTCCGCCAACGGCCCCGAACAACCGCCGTACAGAGCGAAACGAAGGCCGCACCCGGGCGGTGCGACCTCCGCTCGTCCGGTGGATCGGTCAGCGTAGCCGAGCGCTGTGGCTCGCCTGCCTCAGCCGGCGTTATGGAGTCAGGGTTGCAACCATGGCGTTACCACCAGCATTGGTCAGCGTAACGTTTGCGTCAGCATCAATG
>JBCCBN010000176.1:0-5671 GCA_039034035.1 Pseudomonadota bacterium | reverse complement strand
GACGTTTGGAATTTTTTACGGTTTTTATCGGCATTGTTCGGCTGTTTCAAGACATTCCCTCTATTTTGATGAGTAAGTAATACTAAGTCAGGATGTAGTGAATAAATATGGCCCATACATCCATCGCTTCGGCATGGCGCAGGACCGGGACGACGAGGCCGCGATCCGTCGCAGTGGCGATGCCGATATGGGCGGCCTCGAATGTGGTCAGCGTTCCGGCCTCGGCGTCGTAATGGGCGTTCGCTTGGGGGACCGTCTCCAGGGCGCGGGTCAGGGCCGTGGCGAGGAAGGGCAGCACGGTGAGCTTTGGCTGGTCGGGCTCGCGGTCGGCATTCAGGGATTTGCGGAGGGCTTCGACTTCGGTGACGTCGATCTCTTCCACATAGGTGATCATGGGGACCGACCAGGCCGCTTCCATGTTCTGGGCGATCTTGCGCCGGAGGCCGATCACCTTCTCCTCGGAAATACCCGTGCGTGGGGCGCGAACTGGGGCGACCTGCCCTGTTCCGGCTGGCTGGGTCTTCGCGTTAAGGCGGCCGCCGGCGGCCGCGAAGTCATCGAGATCCTCACGTTGGACGCGGCCGGCGGGACCGGTGCCGGGAACCGCAGCGAGGTCGATGTCCAATTCCAGCGCCCGGGCGCGGACAGCGGGGCTGGCGAGGGGTTTGGCGCCGGTGCGGCGAGCCTGAGCGGCAGGGGGCGCGCCGGATTTCGTTTCAAGCGGCTGAGGGTCCTGCTGGGTCTTGGGTTCAGGCTCCGGGGACGCAGCTTTCTCTGCCGCCTTGGGCTTGGCCGTGTCCGTTTCAGGCTCGGTGAGCGCGCCGCCTTCCGGGCTGATCTCGATGATTGCGGTGCCAACGGCAACCACGTCGCCGGGGGCGCCATGGAGGGCGGTAATCTTACCCGAAACCGGCGAGGGGATTTCAACCGTCGCCTTGTCGGTCATTACATCGACGAGATCCTCGTCTTCCTCGACCATGTCGCCGACCTTCACATGCCAGGCCACGATCTCGGCCTCGACAACGCCCTCGCCCACGTCCGGCATCTTGATGGTGTGGCTGCTCATCTCAGGCGGGCTCCATGACCTTGCGCAGGGCGCGTCCGACCCGCTCCTGGCCCGGGAAGTAGCTCCATTCATGGGCATGGGGATAGGGCGTGTCCCAACCGGTGACGCGGATGATGGGTGCCTCGAGGGCGTAGAAACAGTCTTCCTGGATCTGGGCGACCATCTCCGCGCCGAAGCCCGAGGTGCGCGGCGCTTCATGCAGGACGACGCAGCGGCCGGTCTTCATGACGGACGCCGAGACGGTGTCCATGTCGTATGGGAGAAGTGTCTTGAGGTCGATGATCTCGGCATCGACGCCCTGGGCCTCTGCGGCGGCGAGGGCGACATGGACCATGGTGCCATAGGCGATGACGGTGACGTCGCTGCCTGGCCGGATGATTTCGGCCACGCCGAGGGGCACCGTGTAGTGGCCGGCCAGGACCTCGCCCTTGGGATGGGCGGACCAGGCGGCCTGGGGCTTGTCCGGGTCCCCATCGAACGGGCCATTATAGAGCCGCTTGGGCTCAAAGAAGATGACCGGGTCATCGCTCTCGATGGCGGAGATGAGCAGGCCCTTCGCGTCATGGGGATTGGAGGGCATGGCGACGACGACGCCGGGAATGTGGGTGAAGAAGGCTTCGGGGCTCATCGAATGGGTCTGGCCGCCATAGATGCCGCCGCCGCTCGGGGTGCGGATCGTGACCGGGGCGATGTACTGGCCAGCGGACCGGTAGCGGATGCGGGAAAGCTCTGAGAGGATCTGGTCGAAGCCGGGGAAGACGTAGTCGGCGAACTGGATCTCGGCGACCGGGCGCATCCCGTTGACGGCCATGCCCATGGCCATGGCGACGATCGCGCCCTCATTGATCGGCGCATCGAAGACCCGGGTCTCGCCGTACTTGTCCTGTAGGCCCTTGGTGACCCCGAACACGCCGCCGAAAAAGCCGACATCCTCCCCGAAGGCGAGGACGGTGGGGTCGGTCTCGAGCTTGACGTCCATCGCGCTGTTCAGCGCCTGGATCATGGTCATGGCCGGCATGGGCTAGATCCCCAGCTCCTGGCGCTGGCGGCGGAGATGCCAGGGCTGGTCGGCATAGACGCCTTCAAACATGGTGGGCACCGGGGCGTGGGGGCCTTCTTCCAGGGTGCCGTGGCCGACGGCGGCTTTCCAGGCGGCGCTGACGAGATCCTTGTATTCGGTTTCGAGGGCGGTGTGCTGGTCTTCGGACCATTCGCCGAGGCCGATCAGGTGGGTCTTCAGCCGCTCGACCGGGTCGCCCAGGGGCCAGGCTTTCCACTCATCCTTGGGGCGATACTTCGAGGGGTCATCCGAGGTGGAGTGGGCCTCTCCGCGGTAGGTGTAAAGCTCGATCAGGGTGGCGCCGCCGCCATTGCGGGCGCGTTCAGCGGCCCAGCGGGTGGCGGCGTAGACAGCGAGGAAATCGTTCCCGTCCACGCGAAGCCCTGGCAGGCCGTAGCCGATGGCCTTGGAGGCGAAGGTTTCCGCCTTCCCGCCGGAGATCGAATTGTGCATCGAGATGGCCCACTGGTTGTTGACCACGTTGAGGATCACCGGGGCGTTGTAGGTGCTGGCGAGGGTTAGGGCGGCGTGGAAGTCGCCTTCCGCTGTTGTGCCGTCGCCGATCCAGGACGAGGCAATTGCCGTTTCGCCCTTCAGGGCCGAGGCCATGGACCAGCCGACGGCCTGTGGGAACTGGGTGCCGAGATTGCCCGACACGGAGAACCAGTTGAGCGCCTTGTTGGCATAGTGCACCGGCAGCTGGCGGCCGAGGAGGTTGTCCCGGGCATTGCCGATGCAGTGGCACATCATGTCGGTCAGGATGGTCTGCTCTTGTTGTCTCGCGGCGCGCGGCGCCTCCGACGGGGCGGGCTGGCCGCCCGACTGCCGGTCGGCAGCTTTTCGCGCTTCGCGCTCACCCCCTTGCTTGGCGCGGGAGATGTAGGCGGCCTGTTGGCGGTAGGAGGGGAAGAGCATGTCCTCGAAGTCGAGGGCCATGGCGCCGGCGGTGGCGACGGCCTCTTCGCCGAGGCATTTCATGTAGAAGCTGAGCCGCTTGGTGCGCTGCATCTTCAGCATCCGCGCGTCATAGTCGCGGGTGAGGAGCATGGTCTTGAGGCCGGCTCGAAGGGTGTCTGCGTCCAGGCCCGGGTTCCACTCGCCGACGGCCTGGCCGTCATCATCCAGAACTCGGATCAGATCGAAGGGAAAGCCGCGCAGGGTCGCTGCTTCGGCCAGCACGTGTGGGCGGGCGAGCTTGCCGGCGGGAGGCACCTGGATGTGGCTGAAGTCTGGCGCGTCGCCGGGGCGCGCGTCGGGGTGGGGCACATCGATGGGTTTTGCGGGGTCAGCCATGGGTTTCCTCTGAGCTTTGGCGCTCTGATTATGCCCTGACTATCTCATGAATCCGCATGATCTTTCAAGATCACCCCTATTCATCGCATATTTATTCCATCACACGGGGCAATCTGGATTTTCGTTCCCACACGCCCACCGATTACCCCGAAACGGGGCATGCTTTGCTGCATCTGGCTGGATTTCGCGCAAACGGCGACCCCAGGAATCGGTCATGGCCGGCGTCAAAGTCGGCTGAGCACCAGATCGACGCCAGTGACGCGGATTCGGTTCCGGTCCCTTTCCAGGCCCATGTCCGAGGCTCTGGAGAGGGCCGCGTCGGGGTCCGGCAGGGCGGTTTCGAACACGGTGAGCCGGTCGGCGGGGCCGGGGCTGAAGCGGAGCTGGCCGCCCTCGAGCGGGATGGTGACCGTTTCGCCTTCGGCTTCGGTCGAAAGCCCCAGCGCATCGGCCCAGCGGCCGGCGAGACGGGCGGGGTCAAGGCTTTCGAACGCCGCACCGGTGAATGCGCCGGGGACGCTGTTGGCCTGCCAGTCCGGCCCGCCCCAGCGCCAGGCGCCAGCGGGCACCGGCTGGTCGACCGAGACGATGGCGGCGCCGAGGTCGGCCGGGTGGAGGTGGGTGGCGGCGATGTCATCGAGGTCGATCTCCCAGACGCGGCGGATTCCGAGAGCATCGACGCGGCCACGAAACCCGGCAATGTCGCCCGTCTCGAAGATGGCCATGTAGCCGCCTTCCCCGCCGCGCTGGATGAAGCGCCGGGCGGGGGCGTCGTCGGTGGTGGGGCCGACGACTTCGAGGAACTGGTCGCCGAGCGCGAAGACAGCGTTGACGAGGCCGAAAGCGGCGACGCCGGGATCGGGAAACGGTTCGCCGAGGCCGAGCACGGCGCGGAGCGTGTCGGCTGTGTCGAGGGTTTCGGCGGCGATAACGAGCTGGCGCAGGCGCATGGGGTTTCCTCCGATATGTGTTTCGGAGTAGGGTTGCGCTGGATTGGGGCGGGATCAAGGGGGTCGAGCTTTCGCCCAGCACGTCTGCCCGGCCCGCGCATTGGCGCGTCCGGCATGGTCTCATTGGTCACGGACCCGACAGGCCTGACGGCCCCGTCAGCGACCGGTCAGGAACAGGTCCGGCGTCTCCAGACCTTTGGAGCCCAACTTGCAGCGAGGCGCGTGGCGCACGCACCCGGTCTGGCCGCGGCGAGGGGCACGCGGGGTGCCCGGCCGCCGCTGGCCGTTTGTTCGACAACCCGCTGCAAAGGCACGGCGCCCCGTGCCGCAAGCGGGATTTTGCTCACCACCAACCCAAGGATCTTCCCGCCCCGCCCAACCGGACGGGCCGCCCGTTCATGCGCGTCGCTCGTGTCCGTCTCATTCGCGCTGATGGGGGCGGGCTGTGCCGGGGGCACAACCCAAGACACCCGGCGCGCGACGCCGAGAAGGGAGACAAGAAGAGACCAGAGCAGATCCATGGCAGGGAGAATATCATGGCTCGACCGGGTGGGGGTTGGGAGGGGTGAAACAGATACAACGCCATATTTTAAATCGACTTTCTCTGGCGGCCCTGTTGGAAAACTGGCTTTGGGCTAATCACCAAGCCCGTGGAGATAAGCGAACAGGGCCCCGCCGGCGACAAGGAACGGCGTCAGCGTGTAGCGCCAGACATGGCCGGGCGCCCAGAACTGGCCCGCTGGCACATGGCGAAAGGCCCAGGACCAGCGCATCGCCCGGGCGACCAGTGAGGCGGCGCCGATGAACAGGGCGAACAGGCCAAACCATAGGGGGACGTCTTGGTACATGGGCGACTGTCTCTGCGGTCAGCATGCGTGGCGAAGGCAGGCAGAATGGGCGGAAGGTCTGAAACAAGCGTGGACCGGACCGGACAGATTGCGCCGATCAGGCCTTTGGTTCGATCAGGTCCCATGTGTTGCCCCAGGGATCGGTGAAGACGGCGACGGTGCCGTAGGGCTCTTGGCGGGGGGCTTCGAGGAAGTGGACGCCGGCGGCGGTCATGCGGGCGTGGGCGGCGGCGAAGTCATCGGTGTGGAGGAAGAAGCCGACGCGTCCGCCGGTCTGGTTGCCAATGCCGGCGCGTTCGGCGGCGTTCTTGGGCTGGGCGAGGAGGAGCGCGGTCTGGGCACCGGCCCCTGCTTTGGGCGGGGCGACGCGGACCCAGCGTTTGGTGTCCGTGATGGGCGTGTCTTCGAGCAGGTCGAAGCCGAGCGCGCCGGTGAAGAAGGCGATGGCGTCGTC
>JBCCBN010000175.1:0-5702 GCA_039034035.1 Pseudomonadota bacterium | reverse complement strand
GCAGGCGACGTTTGCGACGCGGCTGCAGGCGGCGGATGCGCGCGAGCAGTCCCTCCTGCGCCGGATGTCGGAGCTTGAGCAGCGGGCCACGACGATGACGCTGCGCGAGGAGGAGATCAACAAGCGCGAACGTGAGGCGATCGAGGCGCGCCAGTCTGCCGATGCAGCGCTGTCACAATTGGCGACGCTGAAGAGCCAGATCGAACTGGCGCAGCAGACGCTTTCGGGCGGGCAGCGAAGCCTTGTGCCGGGCGCCCAGACGCTGACCCCGGAACCGATCCGCGACAGCTTCCAGGTGGAGTTCGGGACGTATCATGCGCTTCTGATCGGAAACCAGAATTACGACAATCCGGATTGGCCGGACCTCGACACGTCGCACAATGATGTGGTGGCGATCGGGAAGATCCTGCGCGAGAAATATGGCTTCAAGACCACGGTTCTGAAGGATGCGACCCGGTTTGATATTCTCAAGGCGCTGAGCGATCTGGGCGATGAACTGGGCGAGGGAGACAATCTGCTGCTCTATTTCGCTGGCCACGGCCAGTATATCGACCAAGTGTCGAGCGGATATTGGGAGCCGGTGGATTCGATCCCGTACAAGACGGTGAATTCGATCTCGGTGCAGGATGTGAACACGCAGCTCAGCCTGACCCAGGCGCGTAAAGTGCTCGTGGTCTCGGATTCGTGCTATTCCGGCGCGTTCACTCGGGCGCCCTATGCCATGATCAATGGTGATGCGGGCCATGAGGCGCGCGAGAAGTATCTCCGGCAGATCGCGTCCAAACGCAGCCGCACGGTGATGACCGCTGGCGGGTTGCAGCCGGTCGCCGATGGCCTGGGCAATGGGCATTCCCTGTTTGCGCGCGCCTTCATATCCGCCCTGGTCGACAATGATGATGTGGCCCTGGGCCGGGATGTGTTCTCCCGGGTGCGCGATGTGGTCACCGTGAGCGCAACCGCCATGAACTGGGAGCAGGAGCCGGAATATGACGAGATCGTCCATTCCGGCCATGAGGGCGGCGACTTCATCTTTGTGCCGGTCGCGCCGTAGCTCGCTTTCCCGGTCGATGCGTTCGGAGCCACCTTACACGATCTGGCACGATTTCAGACGCATGGAGCCGGCGGCGGCTGCCGTCACTGGATCAGTTGATGGAGCCGTAATTCGCGCCTGTTTGCTCGAAATAGGTGCGCCAGAACGCTTTCACGTCGCCCATGGGCAGGTCGTATTCCTGGCGGGGGACGATACGGGCGACGACATCGACGCCGGCAAGGTTGGGCCGGGTTTCCGACAGTCGGGTTTCGTTGAAGGCGCTTAGGTCTGCGCCCTTGCGGTAGAAGGAGAAGTCCTCAGAGTGCTGCATCAGGTCAGACACGAGGACCAACCGCATATCCTTGTTCCCGGATTGGAAATCGGCCCGGTCAGAAATCGCGTATAGGGCTTCGGACAGGGGTGAGGCGGGCTGTTCCTTGCTGGCAAGCGCGCGCTCGATTTCACCGATCAGCGGCTGGTAGAAGGTTTCGCGCCAGGTGTCTTCGATCATGCGGGGGTTTGCGAGGAGCGGATTGGCCTGGTCGGCGCTGCCGGGCGAACACTGGGCGAAGATGACCGACGGATTGTACGGATCGGCCGCGTTCGGCACCATGACGGTCAACCGGCCATATTTGCGGAGCGTGCGGGCTTCCTCGTCGACCAGCGCACGCACCCAGTTGATATCATTGGGCGTGAACGGGTCGGACTGGTCGATCAGCAGCACGGTGTGGGCAGGGTCCTTGCGGTCTGCCTTGCACCGATTATCCGCATTCAGGGGCGGGGGCGCATTGAAGGCCGCAACGGCGAAGAGGCCGAAGACGCTGGCCAGCATGAGGACGATGGTGCCCCGCCAGAACCAGGGGCCTTTGGCATTGCGTTTCCGAGCCATGGTGGTGCTCCTTCAGTGTCGCGGGCCGTGGCGCCGGTTGCCCCGCCCATCCGCGCCCTTATCAGGGGCAGATGGCGAAAGGGTGGCCGGCTCAAGCTCGTTTGACCGAGACCTGCTGGGCGGCTGCCCGCTGTTGCTGGCGGACGTCGGGGGCGCCGCCTTGTTGCGATCCGCCCTGCCGCCGGGCGTTGGGATTGACCTTGCGGCGACGCTTGATCTGTTCTTCCTGGATCTCTTTTTCGAGCCATTCGCGGGTGCGGTTCAGCTCAGAGATGTTTTCGGCGATCTGCTGGACGGCGGAAAGGGCGAGTTTCTGCTCGTCGTCGTAGCGGAACTCCGGGAGGTCCGGGGTGACAATCTCGTCAAAATACACCGGCACTTCGGCCTGGGCGCCGAGCACTTCCGACATGGCCATGCGCTGGCGGCGATGGGCCTGGCGATAGGCGGCAACGAGCGTGCGCTCCTGGTCGGCGGCCTTGGCAGCGAAGGCGACGGCCTGGTCGCGCCGGGTTTCAAGCTCATTGATCGCCTTGTTGATCTCGCGCTTGGCTTCGACATGGCGGGATTGTTGCTGTTCGAACCAGATCCGGCATTCGGTGTAATAGGTCGACAGATCGTCCAGATAGCCGCTGCGGATGGCTTGCTCGCGCTCTTTTGCCTGGCGCTGTTTCCGCCACACGCGGCCATATCCGGGATATTTGTCGGAAATCTTGTCATAGCCCTCATAAACGGCGATGGCGAAGACCGTGATGCCGATCGCGAGCAGGCCGAAGGCGACGAGGCTGTGCAGGCCGAACACGTTGGGGAACATGTCCTGGATCACCTGGCCGGGCGGGATCGAGAACATGCTGAACCCGGCCAGCGAGCCGGCGGCCATCGCATCTTGCAGGGCCAGCTCCACAGCGTCTCGGAAATGGGCCACGAAGAAATTGAGGAACAGTCCGGCTGAAATCCCGATGGTTGCGATCACGCCGCCGAGGATCTTGAACGGCAGGGCGGTGTGGTTGAGGAAGCGGAGGCCGCAATAGCCTGATACAACGCCGATCAGCACGTTCACCGCGCTGACGCCGAAAGCGACCATCATCCCGCCGAGCAGGCCCGAGGATTGGGCATCCTTGAACAGGAGGGCGTTGAAACAGCCTTCCAGGATCATAACAAAGATCAGGATGGCGAGGGTCTGTTCGACATTGGTCTTGATGTCGGGCGTCCGCTTGCCGATCTGGCTGCTGTTTTCGGTACGGAACGCTTCCAATTCAACAATGGTGGAGTCGCGCATCTCTTCTGCGTCTTCCTTGTCGTCATCCTCGAACTGGGTGATTTCGTTGGCCTCTGCCTTGATCGATTCCTTGAGAATCTCATGGGTCAGGCTGTTGGGCGAACTGGCATCCTCGATGAAATTCCGGACCTCGGCCGACGAGGCGCTCCACCACATGCCGAGGCCGCGGCGGACTTCTTCGGCACTGACGGCGATGAGCTGTTCCTGCTCGCTCCACTGGTCCTTGGTCATCGCCTCGGAGACGGGGATGCCATCGGTGGCGTCCTTCTTGGCTTCGGACTTCACCTTCTGGCGGCTCATGCCGAGCTCACCAGTCTTGCGTTCGCCCTTGAGGCCAAACTGCTCCATGCCGGCCTTGGACCGGTAGGGACGAATCTTTTCCTGATAGCCGAGATCAGCGGCCCAGCGCACACGCTTCTTGAACATGACAGCACAGCTCCCTTAACGGCCGCAGGGGCGGCTATTAACCATATGGGGGAAAATCACGTGCGTATGTTAACGATGCAATAATGATTGCTGTTGCTGTGCGATTTGTAATGTGGGTGTGGCATTGATGCCGCTGGCGGCCGGGCGGACCGTGTCCTCTGCCCGCTTCCGGCAGTTACCGAAAGCGGGACCGGGCTAATGAGCCTTACGGGGGCCACCAAGTCAGCCGGCCTCGCGCTCATTGTGCATGTCGAGGCCATATTCGCGGACCTTACGATAAAGTGTCGAGCGGCCAATGCCGAGGCGGCGGCTGACTTCCGACATGTGCCCGACATAATGGTCGATGGCGAGCTGGATCACGTCGCGCTCGATATCTTCCAGCGAGCGCATGTCACCACCGGCTTCGAACACGCTGACAGGGCCTGATCCGGTCCCGGTTGTGGGAGTGGGTAGGCTGGGGGCCGCGGGCAGCTCCGCCAGGTTCGGTACCTGGCCGGAGATTTGGGGGAAGTCCTCGGGCATCAAGAGGTCGCCTTCGCACAGGACGACGGCCCGGAAGACAGCGTTTTCGAGCTGGCGGACATTGCCCGGCCAGTCATAGGCGCAGAGCATTTTCAGCGTGACCGGTGCGGCGCCGGCGATCTTGCGGCCTTCCGAAGCGTTGAACCGGTTGATGAAGTGCTCAGCCATGGCCGGGATATCCTCGATCCGGTCGCGCAGGGCTGGAACTTCCACGGGGAAGACGTTGAGCCGGTAATAGAGATCTTCGCGGAACGTGCCTTCGGCGACCTGCTGGGCCATGTCGCGATTGGTCGCCGAGATGATGCGCACATCGACGGATGTGGGCCGGCGCGAGCCGACAGCATCGACCTCACCTTCCTGCAGGACACGCAGGAGCTTGACCTGGATATCGAGCGGCAGCTCGCCGACCTCGTCGAGGAACAGCGTGCCACCATCGGCCTCGACAAACTTGCCGAGCGATTTCGACACGGCGCCGGTGAACGCGCCTTTCTCATGGCCGAACAGGATGGATTCCACGAGGTTTTCCGGGATCGCGCCGCAATTGACGGTGACGAAAGGCTTGCCAGCCCGGTCGGACGCGCCCTGGATGCACTGGGCGATGACTTCCTTGCCGACGCCGCTTTCGCCGAGGATCAGTACGGGAATGTCGGAGGCGGCGGCCCGCTCGCCCAGGCGCACGACCTGGCGCATGGCGGGGGCGGCGGCGATCATGTCGTCGAAGCTCATACCGCCTTCGGCTTTCTTGACCAGGCGTTTCACTTCGCCGGTCAGGGAGCTCATCTTCAGGGCGTTGCGGATCGAGACGATGACGCGTTCGGGGCTGACCGGCTTGACGAAGAAGTCGATCGCGCCGCCGCGCATGGACTGGACCACCGTGTCGATGCCGCCCGTGGCGGTGAGGACGACAACAGGCAGGTCTGGCCGGCGTTCCATCAGCCGTTCCAGGGTTTCCATGCCCGAAAGGCCAGGCATGACCAGGTCGAGCAGCACGACATCGATTCCGTCCTTGGCGTCGGCAGCCATGGCAAAGCCGCTTTCGCCGTCTGGCGCTGTGCGGCAAGCAAACCCTGCCTTTTCAACCGCGGCCTGGAGCAGGCGGCGTTGGGTTGGATCATCATCGACCACCAGAACCGTCTTCGCCATGTCGATCACCCTTCAAATCTACAATGCAGGCTCGCCCGTCAGTGCCTGTGGGCGCGAGGGACCCAAACTGAGCCAACCCGTGTTCCGTTTCGTGACGCCCCGGTTTGGCACACCAGCGGTGGAGGTACGGTTTATTCGGTCGGTGAAATTTCACGGTTCCGGCAATTTCTGCGCATCTATTGACTCGCGCACACGAATGATCGATATTTCTGTCATGACAGAAACAACGCACACGATTGATCAGCTCCCCCCGGCCATTCGCCGGTTCGTCCTCCAATGGGGCGACATGGGCACCCAATGGGGCGTCAATCGCTCCATCGCGCAGATCCACGCCCTGCTTTATATCACCGAGCGGCCGATGCATGCGGAAGAGATTTCCGAAATGCTGGGCATTGCCCGGTCGAACGTGTCGAATT
>JBCCBN010000174.1:0-5776 GCA_039034035.1 Pseudomonadota bacterium | reverse complement strand
TAGTCGTTGACGGTTTCCGGCTCGGCGGCCGCTTCTTCCAGAATGCGCCGACGGTTCTGGGGCTTGGAGGCGATGAGTTCGGAAATCTGGCCCTGGCGGACGAGCGCGGGCGAGTTGGCGCCGGTGGAGGCATCGGCGAACAGAAGCTGGATGTCCTTGCCGCGCACTGTCCGGCCGTTGAGCTTGTAGGTCGATCCGGCGCCGCGCTTGAGCTTGCGGAGGATTTCCAGCGTGTCGGTGGCGTTGAATTCGGGCGGGGCGAGCCGTTTGGAATTGTCGAGCACCAGGGTGACTTCGGCGGTCTCTCGCGCCGGGCGCCCTTCCGCGCCGGAGAAGATGAGGTCATCCATCTCCCCACCGCGCATGGCCCGCGCAGACGACGCGCCCATCGCCCAGCGCAGCGCCTCCAGCAGGTTGGATTTGCCGCACCCGTTCGGGCCGACAATGCCCGTCAGGCCCGGCTCGATAAGCAGGTCCTGCGGGTCCACAAAGGATTTGAAACCGGCAATACGCAGTTGGGTTATGTGCATACCGGCTCCATGGATCTAGTCGTTGACGGTTTCCGGCTCGGCGGCCGCTTCTTCCGTGTCCAGATTGTCATCTTGAGCAGATTCGGCGGGTGTCGCCGGGGCCGATGCTGCGGTATCCACAGAGATCCCGAGCGCGGTCAGTTCCGCCTCGATCAGCGCCGACAGGCCGTCGGGCGTGCGCGAGCGGATCGATGGTTCCAGCTTTTCGCCCTGCAGGAAGAGGGTCGGCGTGGCATCGACGCCCAGGTCCTGGCCGGCGAGGAAAATGTCGGCGATGGTCTGGCGGATGTCACGGTCATTCACGCAGGCTTCGAACGCTTCCTCGCCCTCGATGCCATGACGCGCCGCGACGGCCTGGATCGCCTGGATCCAGACGCCCTGGCGCGCCGCCTCGATGATGCCGGGCTGCGATACGAAGAGGTCATCGACAACGTCAAAATACTTGTCGGGCCCGGCGCAGCGCGCGACGGCGAACCCGGCCACCGCCACCTGGGCCGGCGCCGTTGGAAATTCCCGGAAGATATACTTGACCTGTCCGGTGTCGACGAAGCGTTCCTTGATCGTGGGCATCACGTCGAAGTGGAATTGGTAGCAGGCCCCGCAGGTTACCGACGCGTATTCGATCAGCGTGACCGGCGCATCCGGATCGCCCATCACCATGTCATTCAGGGCCGCGCCGCTGGCACTGGACGCGCTATCGCCATTGGCGTTGCCGCAGGCCGCGAGCAGGGCAAGCGCCATCGCGGCAAGGGTCGAGCGGCGGGTAAAGGTTAACAAGGGCATGGTGCTTCCTTAACAGACTGCTGCCGAGTGGTTTCCAATCGGTTAGGAAATCGCCCTCAGGCGCTCTTGACCGTTCGGATGTCCGGTTCGGTTGCCGATAGCATAGCCTTGCCAAGGGAAACAGTTGCCGCGCGCAATGCTGGGTCTTCGATGGCCTTCACGCTATCGCTGAGCCAACGGAGTTCGTCAGGGCTGAGGGGGCGGCGGACTTTTGGCTCCGGTGCGGCGCTGTCTGTGAGCGCGCCCTGTACGATGCGGATACCGTCAAAATGGCCGGCGCCGGCGAGGGCGACCCGTTCGATGATCTGCTTCTGCTGGTGCTGGATCAGCGGCGCTGCAGCGGGGATCACGCGCAGGACGAGGATGCGGCCCGTCTTTGTGGCCGAGATCTTTGCCGGAGCGGAGTATTTGGCAATTGGTCCGCTAACCGCATCAGCCCAGCGCGCTTTCAGCGTTTCGATGGCCGACCCCTTGTCGGGCAAGGCCGTGCGCGCCAGTTTCGCAGCCAAGGCGCCAATCCCCGGCGGCGGTGGGCGTACACTCCTGGCGCGCTTGTGGCGCAGGGCGATGCGCGCCCGGGCTTCTGCGATAGGATCAAGTGAAAGCGTTGTAACCATTTTCGCCGCGCTATGGAGAGTCGTGTTGGCCGCAAACCCACGCCCAAAACCTTTCCCATTTCCTAATGCCGGCTTCGCCGATGCGCTTTTGTGCTGGTATTACCAACACGCGCGGGACCTTCCCTGGAGGGTCGGGCCCGGCGCGCGGACGGCCGGCGAGACGGCTGATCCCTATAGGGTGTGGCTGTCGGAAATCATGCTTCAGCAAACCACGGTGGCCCACGCCACGCGCTATTTCCTCGCTTTTACAGAGCGCTGGCCGACGGTGGAGGCCCTCGCCGCAGCCGAGGACGGGGAGGTGATGGCGGCCTGGGCGGGGCTGGGATACTACGCCCGGGCGCGAAACCTGTTGAAATGTGCTCGAGCGGTGACCGCACTCCGCGGATTTCCCGACACGCAGGATGAACTACGGGCGCTTCCGGGGATTGGCGCCTATACGTCTGGCGCCATCGCCGCGATTGCCTTTGGCCGCCGTTCCCCGGCGGTGGACGGAAATGTCGACCGTGTATTTGCGCGTCTGTTGGCGCTGGAGGGAGAGTGGAAGGCCGCGAAGAAAACCATTGCTGGCGCCGTGGTGGATCTTGTGCCGGCGGGTCGTCCCGGGGAGTTTGCAGAAGCGCTGATGGATCTGGGGGCCACGATCTGTACGCCAAAGCGGCCTAATTGCCTGATCTGTCCGGTGTCCGAGGCGTGCGCAGCCTTTGCGGCGGGCGAGGCCGAACGCTATCCGATCAAGGCACCGAAAGCGGCCAAGGCAAAGCGGTTCGGCTCTGTCTTTGTCCTGCGCTCTGAGGGCGGTATCCTGGTCGAGCGCCGGCCTGAGCGGGGGCTGCTCGGCGGTATGCTGGGCCTGCCCGGCAGTGCTTGGACCGAGAGGGATAAGCAGGAGAACGGTGTTTCGGAGAATTGCACGCCGGATGCTTGGGCGCCTGTGGATGCGGCCTGGGAGCGGATGGGCGAGGTCCGGCACGTGTTTACCCACTTCGACCTGACGCTGGCGGTCTGGCGGGCGGATACGGGCGACCAAGCGCTTGGCGACAGGCTGTGGCAGCCGGTGGATGCCCTTGATGCCCTGCCGAGCGTGTTCCTGAAAGCGGCGCGCTTGGCACTTGGTACCGGAAATTCGCGGTCCCGCTAGTCGATCCGGCGAGCCCTGAAAGCGCGGCTCCGGCCGAGTTTAACCCGGAAGCTGCCCAGCGCCGCCTTCTTCACCACCGCTTCGGCAGGGGGCTTCTTTCGGGACACATTCACAGCGGAACTATCTGTCTGCAGCCAGATCTGGCCATTGTCCAAGGTCACGATCAGCTTGCCGCCCCGGGTCTCGTCGATATCGGTTATGCCCGCGGTGACCTCATTGGGAGCTTCATCCGGCACGGCGGCAGCGGCGAGTTTCTGGTCTACCCCGTCGGCTTCGCGTGGCGAGCGGCCGAAACTGTCCGCGTTCGCCGCTTCCAGTTCTTCGGTCGTGAAGGTGACCACATCGCCGCTGGTTTCAGCCGCCCGCAGCGATGCCACGGCCCTATCGTAGCAGGCGAGCCGCTCGGTAGCATTGGCGATTCCGGCGCAGTCATAAAGTGCGTCGGTTGCCGATTGGGCCATCACGGGAGCGGCGAATGCTGCGGCGATGGTCAGGCTTGCCAGGCAATTGCGCAATCTGTTCATGGGGTGCTCATGGATACTTGGTCACGGTTCCGAAGCCGTGCGATCAAGGTATGCCAGCCTGATATGGCGGTGGCCAGACGAAAAGTGCGTGTGCCGGACCGGCGCCTACGCTGGAAGAGATGAGGGCCGAATGGGGCCGGGAATGGAGGAAGCATGGGACTGAACGCATACCTTAAGGCCTGGGCGATCGCCGGGCTGACCGGGGCCCTCGCGGCCTGTGGCGGCGGCGGTGACGCCAGCGAGTATGGCGAACTCCTGCGCCGCGGTATCAGCGCCAATCCCGACACGCTCGACCCCCACAAATCTTCCGCCCAGTGGGAAAACATTGTCATCGGCGACATGCTCGAAGGGCTTTACGTTCAGGATGCGGGCGGCCGCCCAGTCCTTGGTATGGCCGAAAGCGTGGTGTTGGATGACAGCCAGACCGTCTACACCTTCACGCTCCGCGATGCCAATTGGTCAGACGGTGTGCCGGTTACGGCCCATGATTTTGTGTTCTCGTTCCAAAGGCTGCAGGACCCCGAAACCGCCGGCCAGTATGCGTCCATCATGTGGCTGATCAAGAACGCAAAGGCGGTCAATTCCGGCACGCTGCCACCGGAAGAAATTGGTGCCCGAGCCATTGATGACAAAACTCTGGAACTGACCTTGGAATACCCGGCGCCCTACCTGCCGGGGCTTTTGACGCACTACTCGTCCTTCCCGGTGCCGAAACACGTGGTCGAGGAGCATGGCGATGCCTGGATCCGACCGGAGAATATCGCGGTCAACGGTCCTTACAAGCTGCAGGAATGGACCATCGGCGCCCAGCTTGTCTCGGTGAAGAACGAGGCCTGGCATGGCGGGGCGGAGAATTTGTGTTTCGACACGGTGGCCTATTTCCCGATTGCCGATCATGGCGCGGTGGAGCGGCGCATCGAGGCGGGTACGCTGGATATCAACAATGCGTTTGACGGCCCCCGCAAGAGCCAGCTCGATGAGCGGCTGCCGGGTTGGGTGCGCACCGACCCGTCCCTGACAGTGACCTATTGGACGTTCAACACGGACGTGCCGCCGTTCGACGATGTCCGCGTGCGCAAGGCGCTGACCATGGCGCTGGACCGAGAATTCATGACCGAGAACGTGCTGACGCCCGGCTTCATTCCTGCTTACAGTTTCGTGCCTCCCGGTATCGACAACTATGTATCGCCCGACGAACAGTACACCTATGAATGGGCGGAACTGACCAAGGAGGAACGGGTCGAGGAGGCTCGCGCCTTGCTCACCGATGCCGGGTTCGGGCCGGACAATCCGCTCCGCTTCACCTACATCTACCGTAATACGGGCGATAATCCGAAGCCCCCGCCGGTGGCCCAGGCGAACTGGCAGGCGATTGGCGACTGGGTGCAGCCGGAACTGGAGCAACAGGACACCAAGGTGCTCTACGCCCGCTTGCGAGAAGGCGATTTCGAAGTGTCGGACGCTGGTTGGGTGGCCGATTTCAACGACCCTCACAACTTCCTGTACCTGTTGGATTCCGATACCGGGCAACTCAACTATGGCAACTATGCCAATCCCGAATATGACGCCTTGATCGCCGCCTCGAACACCGAGCTGGATCTTGGCGCCCGGGCTGAATTGTTGGCCGATGCGGAGGCCATCATGTTGGAGGAGTATCCGCTGTCGCCAATGTGGTTCCTGGTGAACCAGAACCTGGTCGACCCGTCGCTGACCGGCTGGGAGGACAATGTGGTCGATATCCACCGGTCGCGGTATCTTTGCCGAACTGGCGGCGCCGAATAGGGCGGCGCTGGAGACTTTGAGAGAGCAGCCGTTTCACCGACTGCGTGTCTCCCCCTGTCATAGGTGTCATTCGCCGCTACGCTTGTCTCATTGGCATCAGGCCAGGGAGACACATCATGGCATCGGACGAGTCTGCCGCGCTCACGACGATTGGCAGCGAAGCACCGGACACCCCGAACTGGGAGCTGGCTCGGCAATGGTCACTGGCCTGGCGCACGCTGAAATGGGGCTTCAGCGCGGTGATCGTGCTCGGCTTTCTGGTCGTGATTGGCCAGGGCTACCTGTTCTTCCGGATCTTTGCAGACATTCATCCCGCGTTTGGCTGGGTGTTCGCCGCCACGTTGACCGCCGCGCTGGCCTGGCTGGTCGGGCGCCCGCTGATGAATTTCTTCGGCACGCCGG
>JBCCBN010000173.1:0-5828 GCA_039034035.1 Pseudomonadota bacterium | reverse complement strand
TGGGGCTATACCACCGCGAATACCTGGTACCAGGCTGCGTCGGGCCGGGTGGCGCAGAACTGGCCCTTCAGACTGATCGATTACTGGACGCGGACGCGGGCACCGGAGCCGGGCGACTACACTTTCGACCCCCCGGCGGGACACGCGCGCGCTGTGGCCGCGGAATAGCGGCGCAGCGATGACGGATCTGGTTCTCTACGGCTCGCCCCTGTCGCCTTTCGTGCGCAAGGTGGAAGCCGTGATGCAGATCAAGGGGCTCGCTTATGGGTTGGAGCCGGTGGATGTGTTCAACATGTCCGACGCGTTTCGCCAGATCAGTCCCCTTGGGCGGATCCCGGTCTTGAGAGACCGGCGGGTGGGGGAAGTCGGCCCGTCGGGCACGATCCCGGATTCGTCGGCGATCTGCGCCTATCTGGAAGCCGTCGCACCAGATCCGGCGCTTTTGCCAGCTGACCCGTTTTTACGGGGCCGTGCGGTGTGGCTGGAAGAGTATGCCGATACCGGACTGGCCGCTACGGGCGGCCTGGGGATCTTCCGCGCGATACTGTTTCCGTCGAAGGATGGGGCGCCGCCGCCCGATCTGAACGGAGCGCGCGGATGTTGGCGGGAGAAGATGCCGCGATACCTGGATTACATGGACGCTGAACTGGACGGTCGGGCGTATTTCGTCGGCGAGGCGCTGACCTTGGCCGACCTGTCTATTGCAACCCAATTGTTGCAACTGGACCTTGTGGCCGGGCCGCTACCCCTGTCTGGCTGGCCGGGGCTCGATCGGTTTCTGGCCAGGATGCGGGATGCCACGTGCTTTGCGAGTAACCTCGAAAGTGGACGGGCCTTTGTCGAGCGCCGATTGGGCGGGCCGGTAACGCTGGTTTGAGCGGGTCGGCGTCCGGCCTGTCGCGTGACGCTGAGACGCAAGGACACGGCTTGACCTGAGGGCGTATAGCTCTGCGGTAGGCGGGTGTGTTGACGCAGGTCTGCCCTGTTGCACGCGGGGTGAAACCGGCGTAGGCCGCAGCCACGATTTGGAGTGTCCGACGATGACTGAACTGGAACGCTTTGCGTTGGACTACTTGCCGGTGGTCATCTTTCTTGTCCTAGCGCTGATCCTGTCGGTCCTGTTCATTGTCGGGTCAGCGGTATTGGCGCCGCATAATCCGGACCCTGAGAAGACGTCGGCTTATGAGTGCGGGTTCAACGCCTTTGACGATGCGCGGATGAAATTCGATGTCCGGTTCTACCTGGTAGCGATCCTGTTCATCATTTTCGATCTGGAAGTGGCCTTCCTGTTTCCCTGGGCGGTGAGCCTTGGGGAAATCGGGGTTTATGGCTTCTGGTCGATGGTGGTGTTCCTGGGAGTCCTGACGGTGGGCTTCATCTATGAGTGGCGCCGTGGCGCGCTGGAGTGGGAGTAGGCGATGGTGAAGTCTGACCTGCCCCCGGCGATGACAGCGGGCCGCGCCAGCCTGGAAGGCGGCCATACCCCACGCCTGGACGATCCGTTCTATGCCGGGCTGAACGATGAGCTGGCCGACAAGGGCTATTTCACCGCCCGCGCCGATGATTTGATTGCCTGGGCGCGTACGGGCTCGCTGATGTGGATGACGTTCGGGCTGGCCTGCTGCGCGGTAGAGATGATGCATGCGGGTAATCCGCGCTATGATCTTGAACGCTTCGGCATGGCGCCGCGAGGGTCGCCGCGCCAGTCCGATGTGATGATTGTCGCCGGCACCTTGACCAACAAGATGGCGCCGGCGCTGCGCAAGGTGTATGACCAGATGCCGGAGCCGCGCTACGTGATCTCGATGGGATCGTGCGCGAATGGCGGCGGCTATTACCATTACAGCTATTCAGTGGTGCGCGGCTGTGACCGGATTGTGCCGGTGGATATCTACATTCCCGGCTGTCCACCGACCGCTGAAGCGCTGGTCTATGGCTTTCTGCAATTGCAGAAGAAAATACGCCGCGAAGGCTCGATCGAGCGATAGGAGCGCTAGGCAGGATGGATACCTCCAAAGACACGCTGGACGCGCTGGGCGAACTGGTCGCGGCCATTGGTGGCGACAGGGTGGACAGTGTGAAGATCGCGAACGGCGAGGTCACGGTGTTTGCCAGCCGGGACCAGATTGTCACGTTGATCCGGGCCCTGCGCGACCAGGACAATTGCAAGTTCCAGACACTGGTGGACATTTGCGGTGTGGACTATCCCGAGCGGGATTTGCGGTTTGAAGTGGTCTACCATCTCTTGTCCATGCGCCTGAACCAGCGGCTCCGGATCAAGGTGCAGACCGACGAGAACACGCCGGTGCCCAGCCTGACGGGACTCTTTCCGGGAGCGGACTGGTTCGAGCGGGAAGCGTTCGACATGTATGGCATCGCTTTTTCCGACCATCCGGATCTGCGCCGCCTGCTTACCGATTACGGCTTTGAGGGCTATCCCCTGCGCAAGGATTTCCCGCTCACCGGGCACAATGAAGTCCGTTATGATGACTTGCAGAAACGGGTGATCTACGAGCCGGTGAAGCTGACGCAGGAATATCGCGACTTCGATTTCCTCTCGCCCTGGGAGGGCATGCAGGCCGACATTCCGGGCGATGAAAAGGCAAGCGAGGAGGCTGGCGCCGATGGCTGACGGTAACCAGATCTCCGCGCCGGGCACGGACGGCAAGTTCACACTGAACTTCGGACCGCAGCATCCCGCGGCCCATGGTGTGCTGCGCATGATCCTGGATCTGGACGGAGAGCTCGTCGAGCGGGTGGATTGCCATGTGGGCCTGCTCCACCGGGGCACCGAAAAGCTGCTGGAGTACAAGACGTATCTCCAGGGGTTGCCCTATTTCGACCGGTTGGACTATTGCGCGCCGATGAACCAGGAGCATGCCTGGTGCCTGGCGATCGAGAAGCTGCTGGGGATCGAGGTGCCGCGCCGCGCGTCCTACATCCGGGTTCTGTATTCAGAGCTCGGGCGGATCATGTCGCACCTGCTGAACGTGACCACACAGATCCTGGACGTGGGTGCCCTGACCCCAATCACCTGGGCGTTTGAGGAGCGTGAGAAGCTGGTGGTGTTCTATGAACGCGCATCGGGTTCGCGCATGCATTCGGCCTATTTCCGGCCGGGCGGTGTGCATCAGGACCTGCCGGAAGAACTGCTGTCCGACATCTGGGATTGGTGCGAGGCCTATCCCGATGCACAGGCGCGGCTTGAAGGGTTGGTGACCGAAAACCGGATCTTCAAGCAGCGCAATGTGGATATCTGCGTTGTCGATCAGAAGACAATTTTCGATTGGGGCTTTTCCGGCGTGATGGTGCGGGGGTCGGGTCTCGCCTGGGACCTGCGCCGCTCCCAGCCCTATGAGGTTTACAATGAGCTCGATTTCAAGATTCCGATTGGCAAGAATGGCGACAATTATGACCGCTATGTCTGCCGGATGGAGGAAATCCTCGAGAGCGTGAAGATCATGAAGCAGTGCATCACGGCGCTGCAGTCCATGCCGGGCGAGCCTGTGCTGGTGGCCGGCACCAAAGTGGCGCCGCCGCGCCGGGCCGACATGAAGAATTCGATGGAAGCGCTGATCCACCATTTCAAGCTCTACACCGAGGGCTTTCACGTGCCGGCGGGAGAGGTCTACGCTGCAGTTGAGGCGCCGAAAGGCGAGTTCGGCGTCTACATGGTGGCGGACGGCACCAACCGGCCCTATCGGGCAAAGATCCGCGCACCGGGCTTTCCGCACCTGCAGGCCATGGACCACCTCTGCAAGGGCTACATGCTGGCCGATGTGTCGGCGATCCTGGGGTCGCTGGACATCGTGTTCGGGGAGATCGACCGGTAATGGGCGTGCTCACCCAGTCCCGCCTATCCATCATCACACTGGGTGTGAAAGACCGCGCGGCGATGGCCGCGTTTTATCGCGATGTGATGGGGCTGAAGCTCTATTTCGAGAAAGGCATGACCATGTTCGACATGGGCGGCCTGATCCTGGGGCTTTGGGAGTATGACAAGCTCGCCGATGACGCCGGACAGCCCGAGGGGCCGGCGACCGGGTTCAAAGGGGTGGCCATCGCTTACAATACGCGCACCGAGGCGGAGGTGGACGAGATCTTCGCTCGGGCCGAAGCGGCGGGTGTGGCGATCACGACCGCGCCGCACAAGGCGTTCTGGGGCGGATATTCGGGCTATCTGGCCGATCCCGAAGGGAATGCCTGGGAGATCGCCTACAACCCCTTCTGGGGGCTGGACGAGGATGGCAAGCTGGTCTTGCCGGTGGAGGAGGGCGCCTGATGGCTCGTCGCCGATTTGATATCGAGGCCGGTGGCGAGACCTTTGCGTTCGCAGCCGAGACCGAGGACAAGATCGCATTCTGGCGCGGGAAGTATCCCGCCGATCGCCAGCAATCGGCGGTCATCCCGCTGCTGTGGCTTGCGCAGAAGGACAATGCGGGCTGGCTGAGCGAGCCGGCGATGCGCGAAGTCGCCGAACGGCTGGAGATGCCGTATATCCGCGTCTATGAGGTGGCGACCTTCTACACCATGTTCCGGCTCCAGCCGGTTGGCCGGTATCATGTGCAACTGTGTGGGACGACGCCCTGCATGCTACGCGGGGCCAATGATCTGAAGACGGTCTGCGAGACGGCGATCGGGCCGAAACACCAGGTGACCGATGATGGCAAATTGTCCTGGGAAGAGGTCGAATGCCTGGGCGCCTGCGTGAACGCGCCCATGGTGCAGATTAATGATGATTATTACGAAGATCTGACCACTGACAGCCTGGCGCTTGTCCTGGACAAGCTGCGCAACGGGGCGCCGGTATCGGCGGGCCCGCAAGTGGATCGTCAGCGGTCCGAGGCGATCGGCGGGGCGGATGTGCTGAACGCGGCAGATCTGTTCGATGGAAGCCGGAACCAGGTCTCGGTGCTGCCGAACCTGCAAGAGGCGGAAGCCGCGGAGGTTGCGGAAGCCGATGCCCCTGAACCCAAGGCGGTGCCCGATGAGACGCCGCCAACCAATACCCAGCGGGAGGGCAAGGCAGCGAAGGACGCCCCGGAAGACATTCCCGGTGAGCGGCCCGAAACGGTGGATGTGCCGGACGATGCGCATGACGATCTCAAGCGGATCAAGGGCGTCGGGCCGAAGAATGAAGACCAGCTCAACGCGCTCGGCATCTTCACCTTTGCTCAGATTGCGGCGTGGACGGACGCAAATATCGACTGGGTCGAGGGCTATCTCAGCTTCCCGGGCCGGATCGGCCGCGAGGACTGGATCGGTCAAGCAGGTCTGCTTGCAAGCGGTGCCGAGACCGAGTTCTCCAAACGCGTAGACGCTGGCGAGGTGGATAGTAGCAAGGATGAGGGCGAGGCCTGACCCATGGCTCGGCAACTCTCTCCTGACGTCCAACGCGCGCTGATCCAGGCGGCCGCCATCGACGCAGTTTGCGTGCTGGCGGGTGTGGGACTTTTTGTCGTGACCGGCAATTGGATCTGGCTGGTATCAGGGGTGCTACTGGGCGCAGGGTTCCTGGTGCCAGCCATTATCAAGATGACCAGATCTGGAAAGTAGACAGACATGCTCGAGGACAAGGACCGGATCTTCACCAATCTCTATGGGCGTCATGACCCGGGGCTTGAGGCTGCCAAACAGCGCGGGGCCTGGCATTTGACCCGGGAGATGCTGGCCCAGGGGCCGGACTGGATTTGCGACCAGGTCAAGGCGTCCGGCCTGCGCGGGCGCGGTGGGGCAGGCTTTCCCACCGGTCTGAAATGGACGTTCATGCCGAAAGAGGTGCGCGACCGGCCGCACTACCTGGTCGTGAACGCCGATGAGTCCGAGCC
>JBCCBN010000172.1:0-5830 GCA_039034035.1 Pseudomonadota bacterium | reverse complement strand
CATCGCGAAGAACAGGCATGCAACGCCCGGCGTCACGCTCATCTCGCCGCCGCCCCACCAGGACATCTATTCGATCGAGGACCTGGCGCAGCTCATCTACGACTTGAAACAGATCAATCCCGACGCCCGGGTCTGCGTGAAACTGGTCGCGCGGTCCGGGGTTGGCACCATTGCCGCCGGCGTGGCCAAGGCGAAGGCCGACATCATCCTGATCGCCGGCAATGTGGGCGGCACCGGCGCCTCGCCGCAGACCTCGATCAAGCATGCCGGTCTGCCATGGGAGATGGGCCTTGCCGAGGCTCACCAGGTGCTGAGCCTCAACAATCTCCGCGACAAGGTTACCCTGCGCACCGATGGTGGCCTGCGCACGGGCCGGGACATCGTGATTGCGGCCATGCTGGGGGCCGAGGAATATGGCATCGGCACCGCATCGCTGGTGGCCATGGGCTGCATCATGGTGCGCCAATGCCATTCGAATACCTGCCCCGTGGGTGTATGCACGCAAGACCCGGAACTGATCCGGAAGTTCACCGGCACCGCCGACAAGGTGGTCAACCTGATGAGCTTCATTGCAGAGGATGTGCGCCGCATCCTGGCGGAGCTTGGCCTCAGATCCCTCGACCACGCGATAGGTCGGACCGACCTGTTAGCGCAAGTCTCGCGCGGGGCAGCCCATCTCGACGATCTCGACCTCAACCCCCTTCTGGTCCAGGTCGATACCGACGAGCCGGTCCGCTATGAGCCCACCCGGCGGGAGCCGGTGCCCGATACGCTTGATGCCCAGATCCTCCGCGACGCCGAGCCGTTCTTCTCCCGAGGCGAGAAGATGCAACTTCAATACGGCGTCAAGAATGTCCAGCGCGCCATCGGTGCCCGCGCCTCCAGCACCATTGTGCGCCAGTTTGGCGAAACCGAGCTGGCCGAGGGTCGCCTGCATATCCGGCTCGAAGGCTCGGCCGGCCAGTCGCTCGGGGCGTTTTCAGTCCAGGGGCTGACCCTGGATGTGACCGGCGACGCCAATGATTATGTGGGCAAGGGCCTGTCGGGCGCGACGATCCAGCTGCGTCCGCCAGCCAGCGCCCAGTTCGTCGCCGCTGACAATACGATCATCGGCAATACCTGCCTCTACGGTGCCACGTCGGGACGGTTGTTTGCCGCTGGCCGGGCCGGGGTGCGCTTCGCGGTGCGAAACTCGGGCGCCGATGCGGTGGTCGAGGGCTGCGGCGCCAATGGGTGCGAGTACATGACGGGCGGCAAGGTCGCGATCATTGGGCCGGTCGGTGACAATTTCGGCGCCGGAATGACCGGCGGATATGCCTTTGTGTGGGACACCGATGGCGTCTTCGAGAAGGTGGCGAACCCCGAAAGCATCGGCTGGCGGTCACTGGCGGAGATGCCCGAAGAGCACGCGGCCACCTATCGCGGCATGCTCGAAGACCACCGGGAACGCACCGGCAGCGTCCGCGCCGACACCCTGCTGAAGGATTGGGAGCGCACGCTGGCTGACACGCTGATGGTGGTGCCCCGGGAGGTGGCGGTCCATATTCTCGGCCGGAAGGCAGCGAAACTGGTCGCGTAGGGATCGAGGGTCATATCCGCCCTTCACATTGGAGCGGAACCGTCCGACATTGGCGGCATGGCGCAAGATCGCTCTTCCCAGCCAAACCTGCCATGTGCACCGGCCGATACGCGTGCGTTTCTCGCTGAAGCGGAAGCCCTTGTGACCGCTCGCGGACAGCGGCTGACAAGCATTCGGCGCAAGGTGCTGGAACTTCTGTTCGAGGCCGCTGCGCCGTCAAAGGCCTATGACCTGCTCGGCAAGCTTGACGGGGAAGGATCGGCAAAGCCGCCGACCATCTATCGCGCACTCGATTTCCTGCAGGCCCAGGGGTTGGCTCACAAGATCGAGAGTCTCAATGCGTATGTGGCCTGTGGCCATGCCAGCCACGCCCATTCAGCGCTATTCCTGATCTGTGAAATCTGTGGTCAGGCCGAAGAATTGCATTCGGTGGCAACCACCGCGGCCCTGCGAGAGGAAACCGCAGCGGCGGGGTTCCGCCTCACGCGCGCCAGTGTGGAGGCGCGTGGGCTGTGCCGAGCCTGCAATGGTGACGCGCCCGGCTGAGTTCCAATGGCGCGATACCGGCCTCAGGCCTGAAAGCGCAGGCCCGCATCGATGCTGTCATGCCAGGCGACCGTCGCGTTCCGGGGCTCGGAAAATCCATCGACCATGACCTGGACCCGTTCGGGCAGACCCGCCCGCTCGGTGAACCGGATACGCACGCCCCGCTGGGACATGTCCATCACCACGCCGCGGCGCTTGAAGCCCGACGGATAGATCACCGTGCACGGCTTGTACGCCTCCTGGCGCTGCCAACGGCGCTTCCGCTCGGCTTTTTCTTCCGCGCTCGCCTTTGCCACCGCCACCGTCCGGCTTGCAGGCTCTGAGAAGATCGTTTTGATCAGGCTGCCCACTGACATCGCTCTATTCCCTCAATCTGTTCCATTTGCACACGCCAACCCCGCGGTTTGCGTCTCTCACGGTTCCCCTGAGGCAAGAAGCGTGCCGGATCCGCTCAGCCCCTGGATGATAAGGGTTTTTATGGGGCAACCGGCGACGCACGGCGCAGCGGGCTGCTGGCGCCCGGCTCTTCCAGCGTGACGTCATAGCCCCAGAGCCGAGCCACGTGCATCAGCACTTCCTCGGCGTCGCGCTCGTTCAACCGGGCACCATGGACGCTGTTGCAGGCGAGTTTCAGCGTCCGGTCGCCAAGCAGGTTCACGTCGACGACCTGAATGTCCGGATCCATCATCGAGGGGTCATAGCTCCGGGCGAGGGCTTCGCGCACGCCGCGATAGCCCTGCTCGTTCTGGATATCGGTCACCCGGTAGTGGCTGGAGGTTTCCTTGTCGGCGATATTGAAGAAGCCGAACTGCCGGATGAGGCGGGGCGAGAGATATTGCTGGATGAAGCTTTCGTCCCGGAAGTGGGCCCAGATGTCCTTCAGCACCCCGCGCCAATCGCCCTTGCCGGCGAGCGAGGGGAACCACTCCCGGTCCTCATCTGTGGGATCGGTGACCATGCGCTTGATATCGTCCATCATGGCATAGCCGAGCGCATAGGGGTTGATGCCGGAAAAGCGGGGATCGTCAAAATCGGGCTGGGTGACCACGCTTGTGTGGCTGTGCAGGATTTCCAGCATCGTGCCGTCATTGATCTGCCCGCGCCGGTGCAGTTCGTTGCAGATGTAATAGTGGGTGAAGGTTGCGCAGCCTTCATTCATCACCTTTGTCTGGCGTTGGGGATAGAAGTACTGGGCCAAGTGGCGGACAATGCGTAGGAGTTCGCGCTGCCAGTTCGGCAGGATCGGGCTGTATTGCTCCATGAAATAGAGCAAGTTTTCCTCCGGCAGTTGCAGGTCGGCCCGCCGGGCAGCCGCTCCGGCGCCGCCGCCCGGCTCGCGATGGGTGTCCCGCTCCAGCGCTTCCCAGAGATAGTTCACGTCCGCCTCTTCCTGGGCGAGCCGCTCGGCCTGGCGCGCCTTCTCCTCTTTCAACGACGGCTTTGAGGGCCGTTCATAGCGGAACACGCCCTGGCTCATCAGCGCATGGGCACTGTCGAGGATGCGCTCGACCTCGAACTCGCCATGACGAGCCTCACAATCGGCCACGAAATTCCGAGCATATTCAAGATAGTCGAGGATGCCGTCAGCCTCGGTCCACATCTGGAACAAATGATTGTTCTTGAAGAAGTGATTATGGCCGAACGCCGCGTGGGCCATGACGAGGGTCTGCATCGCCATGGAGTTTTCTTCCATATTGTAGCTGATGCAGGGGTTGGAATTGATCACGATCTCATAGGCGAGGCCCCGAAGGCCCTTCCGGTATTGGCGCTCTTCGCGCAGGAAGGATTTGCCGTAGGACCAATGCCGGTACATCAGCGGCATGCCGATGGAGGAGTAGGCGTCCAGCATCTGTTCGGAGGAAATCACTTCGAGCTGGTTGGGATAGATGTCCAGGCCGAGATCATTGAGCGCGATGTCCTCGATCGCATCATAGGTCCGGTTCATGGCGTCGAACGTCCAGTCGGGGCCTTCGAACAAGAGCGGACGCTGTTTGCGGGGCGGCAGGGCCTGGCGGGCCTTGGCCTTGCTGGCGGCCACCGCATTGGGGGCGGGGGAGCGGGTCTCAGGCAAGGGCGACCTCCCGCGAGTCTGCGGGGGCAAAGAGCTCCCGGAAGACCGGATAGATATCGCCAGGGCTGGCGATACGCTTCATGGCAAAATTGCCCCAGACCTGGGACACCTTCTTGTAGGTCTCCCATAGCTCAACGCCGGTTTCGTCGCTCGACAGGAAGCTGGCCTCGGCTTCATCGATGATCTCGATATAGGCGAAATACTGCACGATCGGCATGATTTCAGCCTGCATGATCTGGAGACAGCGAGCGCAGTCATTGGAGAAATTGTCGCCGTCGGAGGCCTGCGCGGCATAGATGTTCCAGTCCGAGCTGGGATATCGCTGGTCGATGATGCGTTTCATCTCGTCTAGCGCGGTGGACACGACCGTGCCGCCGGATTCGCGGCCATAGAAGAAGGTCTCCTCGTCCACTTCCTCGGCATTGTGGGTGTGGCGAATGAAGACGACATCAATCCGGTCATAGCGCCGCTCCAGGAACAGGTGGAGCAGAACGAAGAAGCGTTTCGCCAGGTCCTTCTCCCGCTCGCCCATGGAAGCGGAAACATCCATCAGGCAGAACATGACTGCATTGGCGTTCGGTTCGGGCTGAGGATCATAGGTTTTGTAGCGCACGTCTAGCGGATCGATGTACGGGATCGCCTTCTGCCGGCGGGTCAGCGCCTCAATCTCCTCACGCAGGGCCTTGATCTTCTTCTTCTGGGCCGGCTTCGGTTCGCTGATCCGCTCCAGCTCGAACAATTCGGCCTGGAGCACGCGGATCTCTTCCTTGTTCGGCCGGTGCAGGGCCATGCGTCGCCCGAGGGCGTTCCGCATGGTGCGCGCAACAGCAAGATTGGCCGGATTGCCGGTGGAGGAAAAGCCGGACCGTTTCGGCTTGAACGTGTCGACTTCCTTCAAGGTGTGCTTGATCAGGTCGGGCAGTTCGAGATCTTCGAAGAAGATGTCGAGAAACTCGTCCTTCGACAGCACGAACAGGAAATCATCCTCGCCTTCGCCCTGCTCGGCCCCGCGCCGGCCACGACCACCCTGCCCGCCCCGGGGCGGTTTGCGAAGCCGGTCGCCCACCGCGAAATCCTTGTTGCCCGGCAACACCCGATCCGAGTTTCCGGTGCCGGACTGGAAATGGAACTGCGGCTCGTGGATGCCCTCGCCGGGCACGCCAACCTTGTCCCCGCGGCTGATATCGGAGATCGACCGTTCGCGCACCGCCTGATTGACCGCCGCCTTCACCTGTTTCCGCACCCGGCGGATGAACCGGCGGCGATTGCCGAGGCTCTTGTCCTTGGGATTGAGACGACGGTCGATGAACTGGCTCATAGTGTCCTTTCTATCGTGCCCCCACGCTCGCCCCGCCAATCGGCCAGCGGCCCCAGGCCCCGCCCGGAACCACCAGCCCTGGCGGCACTATCCCGCCTTGTTGACGCGCATATACCACTCCACCAGGCGGCGGACCTGGCGTTCCGTGTAGCCGCGCCCGGTCATGCGCTTGACGAATTCGTGGTGCTTGGCGTCGCTTTCCTTGTCCCGCTTGGCGCCGAAGGAGATCACCGGCAGCAGGTCCTCGACCTGCCCGAACATGCGTTTCTCGATGACGCGGCGGAGCTTTTCATACTCCTTCCAGTCGGGGTTCTTG
>JBCCBN010000171.1:0-5853 GCA_039034035.1 Pseudomonadota bacterium | reverse complement strand
GTGCCCCCCGCGCCCCCCGAAACCGCCCCCCAGCCGATCCCCACCGAACCCGGCGCCAACGCCGACACCAGCAAGGATGACGGCGCCACGACCGACCTCGTCCGCCTCCCCGGCCAGGGCGAGCTCAAGGTCCAACGCCCCAGGCTCAATCGCAAGGATCGCCTCGCCCCCGGTGGCGGCCTCCTGCTCAGCTTCGATGCTGACGCGAACGGCGCGGTTACCACCGAGGAATTCGAGACCGGCCTCACCACCGCCTTCGCCACCGCAGACGGCAATGGCGACGGCCAGCTCACCGTCTTCGAACAGCTCGACTGGGCCGAAAGCCTCCCCACCCGCGACGGCTCCCTCGCCAACCCCGTCCGCTTCGACCCCAATCTCGACCGCATGGTCAGCTATGCCGAGTTCTCCGCCGTTATCCGCAACCTCGCTGCGCCCTATCGCAGCGAGATCGACGGCTCAGTGGACCTCGCCAGCCTCAAGCGCCCCGAAGCGATCGATCGTGAAAATGCAGACCAGCGGCCCCGCCCCGGAGGGGCTGGCGAGCGCCAACGCCCGCGCGATCCCCGCTCGCCCCGCTCCAACACACGCTGACCCGACCCTGGACCGCCCCTCAATTCGGCTCGCCGAACCCAGACGCCACCAGGTCCACAATCGCCTCCACTGCCCGCGATGCGTCCGGCCCTTCGGCCTCCACCGTCAGCGCGCTGCCCACCGGCGCAATCAGAAAGAGCAGGTCCATGATCGAGCGCGCATCCGCCGAATGCCCGCCATGGCTCACCGTCACCTTCGCCGAATAATCGCACACCAGCCGAGAGATCATCCCCGAGGGCCGGGCATGCAGTCCCTTCCGGTTCACAACAGTCACCGAGCGGGAAACGGTAGGGCCAGGCTCACTCATGACGCCTTGCGGAGCAGCTCCGATGCGATGTTGATGTATTTCCGCCCCGCATCCGCAGCAATCTGAACCGCATCGGCCAACGTGATATCGTCCGACCGCACTTCCGCCAGCTTGATCAGCATCGGCAGGTTCACCCCCGCCAGCACCTCCACCGATCCCGCATTCATCACTGATATCGCAAGATTGGAGGGCGTGCCGCCAAACATGTCCGTCAGGATCACCACGCCGGTGCCATCGTCGACAGATCGCGCCATCTCGCGGATCTGCTCCCGCCGCGCCTCGATATCATCCTCAACCTCGATGCAGATGGCTTTGAAGCGCCGTTGCTCCCCCACCACATGCTCGGTCGCTGCCACCAACTCCTGGGCGAGCTTACCATGGCTGACCACAACGATGCCGATCATTGGCAATCATCCTTACACGTCCTTCATGGGAAGGCTGACACAGTTCTGGCGGCGGTCAAGACCCGTTCTACCCAGAGGCGGCACCGGGTAGCGAATAGGTCACAGGTGCCCCCGGCCCCAGGTCCAGCCCCAGATACACCCATGCGACCGTCAGCAGCAGCCCCGTGGCAAGCATCCAGATCGAATAAGGGATCATCATTGCGGTCAGGCTCCCAAGGCCAAATCCGGGCTGCCAACGCTGCGCAAATACAAGGATTAGAGGGAAATATACCATCAGCGGTGTGATGATGTTCGTTGCCCCATCGCCCACCCGGTAGACCGCTGTGGCCCCGTCCGGGCTCACCCCCAACAGCATGAGCATCGGCACCAGCACCGGCGCCAGAAGCGCCCATTTCGCACTCGCCGAACCGACGAAAAGATTGATCAGTGCCGAAAACAACACAATCAGCCCCAGCAGGATCGGCAGCGGCAAGCCGGAATCCTGGATCGCACTCGCCCCGTGCACCGCCGAAATCAGCCCCAAATTCGACCACGCAAACATCGCCACGAAATGGGCCGCCGCAAAGGCCAGCACCAGATAATAGCCCATATCCTTCATCGCTTCGGCCATCATGTTCACCAGGTCCTGGTTCGACTTGATGGTCCCCGCCGCCGCCCCGTAAGCCCAGCCAGACGCCAGGAACAAGACCAGGAACGCGCCCACAAGAGACCGGAACAGCGGTGCATAATTCGAGATCGGGCTACACTCACCCGCCGCCGCCGTCTCCGGCGGGCAAGCGGCTTCATTGATCAGCGGCGTGCCCGGCCCCAGGGTCATGAATACCCACAGGCCAACCACCGCCAGCAGCGCCAGCCCGGCCCGCCCAAGGCCAGTCTTCTGCGCCGCTGTCAGTTCGCCGGCATCATCGGCATAGGCGTCGGCATCGGTGCCGGTCGCGCTCCATTGGCCAAGGCGCGGTTCAATGATCCGATCGGTGACAAACCAGATCACCGGCAGGTAGATGCAGAGCAGCGCGGCAATAAAGAACCAGTTCCCCGCGATGTTCGCGTCATAGCTCTCAACCAGGATTTCCCCCGCCTCTTCAGTGATCCCATAAAGCAGCGCATCCAATTGCCCCGGCGCAATATTGGCTGAAAACCCGCCAGACACGCCGGCAAACGCTGCCGCAATCCCCGCCAGCGGATGCCGGCCCGCCGACGCGAAGAGCACGCCCGCCAAAGGGATCAGCACCACATAGGCCGCGTCCGCTGCATGGTTGCCAATCATCGCCACCAGCGCCACCACCGGCGTCAACAGGTACACCGGCGCCCCGCGCACAGCAGACTTCATCGCCGACGCAAACAGGCCCGACCGTTCGGCGACCCCCGCCCCCAACATCACCACCAGCACATAGCCCAGCGGGTGGAAATGCGTGAACGTGGCCGGCATCTCCACCCACAGCCGCTGGATATTATCTGGCGAGAACAGGCTGATCGCCGGGATCACACCATCGGCGCCAATACTGAACCGGGCCTTCTGGCTGTCGGGCATCCCTGACAGCACTTCAGGGCTCAGCGTCGCCGACACGCCGGCCAGCGCGCAGACAATCGATACCACCACCACGGCGGCGATCAGGTAGAAGAAGATGAACACCGGATCGGGCAACCGGTTGCCCACCCGCTCCACCATGCCCAGAAACCCCTTCGGCCCGTCAGCCGCCATGGCACTATCCGTCATACGGCCCTCCAAGCCAAAATCATCTACCGCGAACCGTTACCAACAAACGCTAACCGTGATTGCCGCAAAACACCAACAGCCTCATGGGCGCCGGCGCCCCGGCCCCGGTCCTAAAGCGCCGGCAGTTCCACAATGAACCGTGCACCGCCGCCCTCGCGGTTCTCCGCTCTCACGCTGCCCCGGTGCGCGTCCATGATCTGGCGCACAATCGACAGCCCCAGCCCCGAATTATTGCCGAAGGCCGATCCTGCCGGCCGGTCGGTATAGAACCGGTTGAAGATCGTCTCCAACTTGTCTTCGGGAATACCAGGGCCGGTATCCTCCACCAGGATCCGCGCGGTCGGCATCGGCCCGTTCCGGCCCTGTTGCAGCGTTACGGTCACCCGTCCGCCCTCGGGTGAGAATGAGCGCGCATTATCGATCAGATTGCGCACCACTTGCCCGATCTGCCCACCTCGGCCCTGCACCCGCAGCCCCGCGCCCATCGTGTCGTCGCGGAATACCACATCCACATCGCCCGGCTGGATCGTCGCCCCATAGGTCTCGACAATATCCCGGCACAGGGTCGCCATCGCCACCCTCTGGCGCGGCGTCCGGGTCATCTCCGCCTCCAGCCGCGAGGCGTTCGAAATGTCGGTGATCAACCGGTCCAGTCGTCCCACATCGCTCTCGATCACCTTGCGCAGCTTCTCCCGCGCTTCAGGATCATCCTGCACCATCGCCGCGGTCTCCACCGCCGAGCGGATCGAGGTGATCGGGTTCTTCAGCTCATGGGCCACATCGGCGGCGAACTGTTCATTCGCCTCGATCCGCTCAACCAGCGCGTCCGTCATCGATTCCAGCGATTGCGCCAGATAGCCGATCTCGTCCTTGCGCCGGGTCAGGGTCTCCAGGTGAAGCGTATCACTCGCCCCAGACCGCACCCGGTCCGCCGCAATCGACAGCCGCCGCAGCGGCCGCGCAATCGCATAGGTCAACAGCGCCGAGGTAATCAGCGCCACCATCATCGCCACTGTGATGAACGGGATCAGCGCCACCCGCTCGGCCCGGATGATCTGCTCGATATCGCTCGCCTCGATCGTCAGCACACCGACAATCTCCGACACTTCCTGCAGCGGGATCGACACCGACACCACGCGCTGCCCCCGGTCCGAGAAGCGCTGGCTGGCCGCCGGCTCCCCCCGCCGCGCCGCCAGATACTCATCATTCAGCGTCTGGGTCCGCACCGCCCCCGATCCCCGATCCGGCATGATCCGCTCATAGAACGTCCCCGCCATGTTCGACATGTTCGTGCCGATCCGGTTATAGAGCCCCGGCTTCTGGATCGGCGGCAGCGCCTGCACCTCCACCTGCTCGGACAGGAAGAAGCTGTCGGCCACCACTTCCGCATCGAGCGTCCGCACCTGCGCCCGCACAATCTCCGGCAGGTCCAGAGACTTGATCGTCGCCCGCGCCAGTTCCGGGTCCAGCCCCGGCTGCGGCCGCCCGAACAGAGCCCCCTCCGCCAACAGGTTCGCATACACCTCCGCCTGGCGCATCAGGTCCTGCTTCTTCACCACCACCAGCCCGGCGCGCAGCTCGTTCAGCACCAGCGCCCCGATCACCAGGATCAGCAGCCCCGCAATGTTCGACGCCAGGATGCGCCGCGCCGTCCGTGAGCGAAAGAGCCCCCAGCCCGGCTTCACCATCCCCACCCCCGTGGGCGGCTTCGGCTTGTTCTCGGAGCTGATACTCATACACCACCACCTGCCTTCACCGGGCCGACAACATCTCCTACCCCGCCTTCATACTCACGATCTTGTCCGGGTTCCGCGGCGGCTCGCCCTTGGCCAGCTGGTCGACCACGTCCATCCCGCCCGTCACCTGCCCCCACACCGTATACTGCCGGTCCAGGAAGCTCGCATCGTCAAAGCAGATGAAGAACTGGCTGTTGGCCGAGTTCGGATTGTTCGTCCGCGCCATGGAGCACGTCCCCCGCACATGGGGCTCATCGTTGAACTCCTGGGCCAGGTCCGGCTTCGACGAGCCGCCCGTCCCCGTGCCGTTGGGGCAGCCCACCTGCGCCATGAAGCCATCGATCACCCGGTGGAACACGATGCCGTCATAAAAGCCCTCGCCTGCCAGTTCCTTGATCCGCGCCACATGGTTGGGCGCCAGGTCGGGCCGCAGCGTGATCGTCACAGCCCCCTTGGAGGTCTCCATCGTGATCGTCTCGGACATGGAAAAGCCTTTCTCTTGCTTGGCGAGCAGCCCTAGCCCGCAAGCCCCCAGAGGTCAAAGCCGACTGCCGACGTAGGGCCCGTGTCCCCGGCAAAAGCCGGGGCCTCCCACCACAAAGCGCCCCCGTGTCCCCGGGCTTGACCCGGGGCCTCCCACCAGAAAGCGCTAATCGAACAGAGCAGCCACACTCTCAAGCATCGGCCTATCACGCGGCTCGAGCTGGCCAGCCTCATCCATCGCCTTGAGAATGGCATAGGCCTCTTCAAAGCGTTCACGCTCCTGCGAAGCCTGCCCCCACTGAAGCAGTACAACGGCATGAAAGCGTTTCGCCCCTGCATTCAGCGGATCGGCCGCCATCAGAGCCGCGCTGATCTCGGCCTCCTGCCGAAACCATTCAGCCGCAGCTGCGGAGTTTCCTGCCGCCATTTCTGTTGCGCCCATCCGCTCTAGGCTGACGGCCACATCCCGCCGCGCCGCCGCTGACGACGGGTCCGCCGCAGACAGGGCGCGCGCAATCTCCAGCCCCTCCCCATAGGCCAACCTCGCCGCCCCGAGGTTCCCCTCCGCCACCGCCACATCGCCCAGCTTGCTCAGCGACGTGGCTAAATCCCGCC
>JBCCBN010000170.1:0-5883 GCA_039034035.1 Pseudomonadota bacterium | reverse complement strand
CCCCTCCACCACCGCCGCCCCCCCCGCCTCCACCCCCTCCTCCGCCACCACCGCCGCCGCCTCCACCCCCGTCAGCGCAGGAGCCCCAGGCCCCGCAATTCGTGCCCGGCCGGTTCGACGCGGCCGAGACCTTCGTCGACCAGTGCGAAGCGCCCCGATCCGGCGTCGACATCGAAGGCAACACCTTCCCCGACGAGCAGGGCACCTTGCTCGAAGAGCTGTTCTGGCTCCGCTCCTGGACCAACGAAACCTATCTCTGGAACGAGGAAGTCCCCGACCAGGACCCCAACGACTTCTCCGACCGGCTCGCCTATTTCGCCGAGCTGCGCACCTTCGAGATCACCCGTTCGGGCGAAGACAAGGATGATTTCCACTTCTCCGAACCCACGTCCGAATATCTGGCCCGCCGCAACTCCGCCGGCAGCGCCGGCTACGGCGCCTCCATCGCCGCACTCTCGCGCTCGGTCCCCCGCGACTTCCGCATCCGATACACCGATCCCGGCACGCCAGCGGCCGAAGAGGTCAGCGGACAGATCAATCTCGTCCGCGGCGCCCGTATCCTCGAAGTCGATGGGGTGGACCTCATAAACGCCACCAGCCAGGCCGACATCGACACGCTCAATGCCGGCCTCTTCCCCGCCACCCCCGGCGAAACCCACGTCTTCACCATCCAGGACCCCGGCGCATCCGATAGCCGCACCATCACGCTGGTGTCGGGCAATGTCTCCACCAAGCCGGTCAACCGGGTCAGCGTGATCGATACCGCCACCGGCCCGGTCGGCTACCTGCTCTTCAACACGTTCAGCCCCTTCGCCGCCGAGGAAGAACTCGCCGACGCCTTCAACGAACTCTCCCGAGCGGGGGTCAGCGACCTCGTGCTCGACCTGCGCTACAATGGCGGCGGCCTCCTCGCCGTCGCCTCCCAGCTCGGCTACCAGATCGCCGGCCGTGCCCAGACCCAGGGCCGCACCTTCGAAGCCCTGCGCTACAATACCGGCATCGGCGGCACCAGTCCCGTCACCGGCCAGCCGAACGACCCGATCCCCTTCTACGATAGCGGCCTCGGCTTCACCCTCCCCAACGGCGCCCCCCTCTCCAGCCTCGACCTGCCGCGCGTCTTCGTGCTCACCACCGAGCGGACCTGCAGCGCCAGCGAGGCCGTCATCAACGGATTGCGCGGCGTCGATGTGGAAGTCGTCGTCATCGGCGATGTCACATGCGGCAAGCCGTTTGGCTTCTTCCCCACCGACAATTGCGGCGAAACCTATTACACGATCCAGTTCCAGGGCGTGAACGACAAGGGCTTCGGCGATTATGCCGACGGCTTTGTCCCCCAGGATTCCGACTTTGAATTCGGCGTCCAGGTGCCTGGCTGCACCGTGGCCGATGACCTCACCCGCGAGCTGGGCGACGAGAACGAGGCACTACTGGCTGCCGCCCTCCAGTTCCGCGAAGATGGCACCTGTCCGGCAGCGCCCCAGACGACCTCCAGTTTCGAAATCCGCCGCCTCACCGATGGCGCCACCGATGTCGCCACCACAGCCATCACGCCAGCTGAGGATATCTTCCTCACCAATCGCGACATGACGATGCCGTATTGATGGTGACCCTCGTGCCTGGAACGGGGCCAGCCATGGCGGGCACGCTCCCGCTCAACGGTCTGTTGGCGAGCCTGTTCGTCGGCCTCGCCGCATGCCAAACCCTACCGATGGACGACACCCCCGCCCGGCTGGCCGATACCCGCCCAGAGACCATCACTACATTGAAAGCGGGGCTGGCCAAGGCGGTCGGCCGCGCCCGTATCACGCTGGGACCGGAAGACCTGGCCACCAGCACCAGCGTCTCGGTGTTGCCGCCGCCGCCCGGCCCCCACGAAACCCGCAGCCTCGCCCGCCCCGACACGTTCGATCTCGTTATCTCGGGGACAGATCCGGAAACTTGCCTCGCCATCCACCGGGAAACCGGCAGCCGCCATCCCCTGCCAACCCTCTCCTGTCGCCCGGCTGGGTAGCGCTCGGGCCGGAGTCAGAGCGTTTCCACCCATGGTGGAAACGCTTCAGCGGGCGACCGCCCGTCGGGCGGTCAGCCCGCCCCCGCGGAGGCGGCTGGCGCAGCCAGCCTGCCGCGAGCGCAAGTAAACGGCGCTCCACAACGGCGCCCGATTGCACAGCCCGAACCCGGCCTCCCCCCGTAGGACAATCACCGTTTATCCGCCCCCCACCCATCCCGTGCTAATCTCCCTGCATGACTGGCACACACCCTTCCGACACTTCACCGTTTGCCGCCTTGTGGGACACCCTGTTCGGCATGATCAACACACTGGCCGCGCTCATGGCGCCGGCTGGCAATGGCGATATTGGTGTGTCCATCGAGGTGCGCCAGCGTGCACGCATCGCCCTCCGCGCAGCCGAAAGCCAGCTCCGCCGTCTGCTCCATGCCGAGGCCGAAACACTCCTGCCACAGCTTGCGCCCTATAGCGGTCAGGACCGGTGCGAAAACCGATCGAAACCCCTTCACAAACGCCGCGCCGTTCAAGCCCGGCCTTGGCAACGGTTCCGGCTCCACGAAACCGCTGAGACCAGCTCAGGAAGCCGCCCATACCGGCACAAACCCCGTGAGCGCCTGGATGATGCATTCGGCACCCTGCGCGTCTCGCTGAAGCCCGAATTCGAGCGTCTTTCCTGCCTCGTGGTCACGGCCTCAAACCCGGCCCATGCAACGCTCCGTGTCGCGCGCATCCTTCGCCGTCGCCGCGCCAGGGGCCAGTCCGACGGCCTCTGGCGCGAGCCGGCCCGCCCCGATACGCCTCGGCCATCTCCGGCCTCGGATCGGCCATCGCCAGGGACATCCCCGCCATCCCGACCAGCCCCGCCCGGGCAGGTCAGGACATGGCCAATGGCCGTCCCTTGATCCAACGCGGCACTCCCCAAACCTACACCCTATGCTCCCCGGTTTCGGCCCTGCTGAAACTGGCCCGCTTCCTATGGCGAGCGCCCTACCGCCCATCCATCCACCGCCACCAGACCATCGGCCAGCCGACGAAAACCCGCCTGGTCCACGGTTTCAGCCCGGGCCTCCGGATCGACCTCCGCGCCGGCCAGCCAGTCCCCCGGCACCAGGCCCACCTGCTTGGCCAGCGGTTTCAGCGCTGCTCGCAGCATCTTCCGCCGCTGACCAAACGCCGCCGCGCTGACCCGTTCAAGTGCGTTGACATGGGAATACCGCTCATCCGCCGGCAATGGATGCAGCACCGCCACCGCGCTATCGACCTTCGGCGGTGGGCGAAACGCCCCCGCTGGCAGCGTGAAGGCGAGGTGAGGCCGGGTCACGGCCTGGGAGATGACTGCCAGCCGGCCATAGTGCGCTGATCCCGGCGCGGCACAGATCCGCTCGGCCACCTCCTTCTGGAACATCAGCGCCATTTCGCCCCGCCAATCGCCAGCCTTGAGCCAGGACACCAGGAGCGGCGTTCCCACATTATAAGGCAGGTTCGCAACGATCATCGCCGGCAAGTCCGCCCCCGCCATTGCAAGTTCAGACACCCAGTCCACACCGCGCGCGTCCCCTTCCAGGACCCGCAACCGGCCAGTGTCCACCTCGGGCCACGCCCGCAGCGCCGCCGCAAACCGCTCATCGGCTTCAACCGCCAGCACCTGGCCGGCACCGGCATCCAGCAAGGCCCGGGTCAGCCCGCCCGGTCCCGGACCGACTTCAATCACCGTCCGGCCGTCCACCGGCCCCGCCGCCAAGGCTGCTCGGTTCAGGATATCGGGGTCGAACAGGAAATGCTGACCCAACGCCTTGCGCGCCGGCGCGGCATGGAGATCCGGCCGGTCACCGGTCATGCCGCGCGCGAAGCCCTAAACCGATTGGCCACGCACTCACGCGCCAGTTGAACCGCCGCAATCAGGCTATCTGCCCGCGCTTCGCCGCGCGCCGCCGTATCATAGCCCGTGCCATGGTCAGGGCTCGTCCGGATAATCGGAAGACCCAGCGTGACATTCACGCCATTCCACAGATCGAGCGTCTTCACCGGGATCAGGCCCTGGTCATGGGTCATGGCGATCACTGCATCGAACCGCCCCTCCAGCGCTTCGGCAAAGACCGTGTCCGCCGGCCGGGCATCAGCGACAGCATACCCGCTCGCCCTCAAGGCCGCCGCTGCCGGATTGATGATTTCGATCTCTTCCCGTCCCAAGCGCCCATCCTCTCCGGCATGAGGGTTGAGACCGGTAAAGACCAGGCGCGGCGCGGCGATCGCGAAGTCCCGCTTCAGCGCAGCATCGACGATCTTCGCTGTCTCGGCCAGAAGTGCCTCGTCAATTGCATCAATCGCCGCTCGAAGCGGCAGGTGGATCGTCGCCAGTGCCACCCGCAAACCGCCACCGACCAGCATCATCACCGGGCGGGGCGGGGGACCCTCGCCAGCACAAAGCGCCGCCAGAAATTCAGTGTGTCCCGGATGGGGAAAGCCCGCCTCGTAGAGCAGCGCCTTCGCAATCGGATTGGTCACAACGGCGCCGGCCCGGCCCGCCATCACATGGGAAGTCGCCACGTCAATGGATTGCGTAATCAATCCCGCCGCAGCAATTTCCGGATGGCCCGGTTCAAACGTCAGCCCCATCCTTTCCAATGGGACGACAGGCAAGGCATCGCCGAAACGCGCCGCCGCATCCGATGGTGCATCGATCACAGCAATCTCGCCAGAACGCGCGTAAAGCTCAGGCGGACCGATGACATAGAAACAGGTGCCCGGCTGGTCCCGCATCGCTTGCCAGGCCTGGCGCGTAATCAAGGGTCCAACCCCGGCCGGGTCGCCCATGGTCATCGCAAGAGGAAGAGACGAACGCGCCATGGCCAGCCAATCGCCCGGGCGAGCAGAGACTGCAAGCCCCCGCCCGGTCCCGAAGGCTGTAGCTTCAGCGTTAAAGTTCGCGGCGGATGATCGTCGCTTCCCGCTTCAGGTCCCGCAGGGCCCGCTGAGCGATCAGGGAAAGCTGCTGGCCATAAAGCCTGTTTTCGATCTGGTCCCGGCTCGGCACGCCGCCGCCCACCGATTGCTTCTCGCAAATCACCATCACCGTAGGTTTGGCGCCCATCTCGAAGACGCCAGTCGCGGTGTTTTCACCCGTCTCAGAGATCCGCTGCGCCGCCTCGTCCGACAGGTCAGACAGGGAGATACGCTCCAGCCGAACCGCAGAAAACGCCGCATCGCTATCACCCAGCGTTTCAGCCGCTGTGCAACCATCAAGGCCGGACGCCGCCTCCGCAAGCCCCTCGCTATCGCCCGTTTCTGACGCCAGCCGAACCAGTGAAACAACAGTCTGCGCTTCTTCCGGTTCGCGCTTGCCAGCCACGGCGATGATATAAACGCCATCTGCAACCAGCACCGGCTCCGTCAAGCCCGGCCCCGGCAGAGCTCTTACCGCATCGGCCACTTCCGGCGACAGGTCATCAAGGCTCACCCATCCCATGCTTCCGCCTGTCGCTGCGGTTGGGGCAGAGGAAAACCGCTGAGCAGCCAGCTCAAAAGGCGCACCTTGCTGAAGTTGGGCAACGATGGAATCGGCCGCTTGCCTCGCCTGTTCGATCTGGTTGAGGTCCTGAGCGTAGAGATAGATTTCGCTCAGATTGTACTGGGTTTCCGAAGCCGCCCGGCGCAACTGCGCAAGCTCTTCGTCGATCTGATTGCGAGAAATCCGGATCCGGGTGCCGTAGAGCCCCCGCATCACCCGGCGCCAAGCAATCTCCGCCCGCATCTGTTCTTCGAGGCTCACGGGGTTGATCCCTGAGGCAAGGAGCTGATTCAGGAACGTATCCTTGTCGAGTCCGGACTGGCGAGCGATGCCTTCGATCTCGGCCTGGATTTCGGGACTTTCGATG
>JBCCBN010000169.1:0-5938 GCA_039034035.1 Pseudomonadota bacterium | reverse complement strand
GATCACCAACGGATCGCATCGGCACCGCTGGTCCCGCAGAATGATCCAAGCTTGTTGTTCGTCAATGCTGGCATGGTCCCCTTCAAGAATGTGTTTACGGGCAAGGAGACGCCAGCTGGCCCGCGAGCCGTCAGCGCCCAGAAATGCGTACGGGCCGGCGGGAAGCACAATGATCTCGACAATGTTGGCTACACCGCGCGCCATCACACCTTTTTCGAGATGCTCGGGAATTTCTCGTTTGGAGATTATTTCAAGGAAGAGGCCATTGTTTACGCATGGGAATTTGTAACTGGGACGCTCGCGCTCGACCCGGCGAAACTGGTTGTCACGGTTTACATCGATGATGAGGAAGCGCGCGGCATATGGCGGCGCGTCTCTGGTTTGCAGGACGACAGGATCATCGGGATCGCAGGGTCGGACAATTTCTGGTCCATGGGCGACACCGGTCCGTGCGGACCGTGCTCGGAGATCTTCTATGACCATGGGCCGGACATACCCGGCGGCTTGCCCGGGTCGCCGGATGAGGATGGCGACCGGTTCGTCGAGATCTGGAATCTGGTGTTCATGCAGTTTGACCAGTCCGCAAACGGAGAACGGACCTCGCTGCCAAAGCCATCCATTGATACGGGCATGGGGCTGGAGCGCATGGCGGCGGTGCTCCAGGGTGTGCATAACAACTATGATATTGATCTCTTTCAGGGGATCATTTCCAACGCCGAGAGTGTTTATGATCGGAAGGCGAAAGGGGACGCCCTGTCTTCGTTTCGGGTCATTGCGGACCATTTGCGAGCATCATCCTTTCTGATCGCCGATGGCGTTTTGCCCGCTAATGAGGGGCGCGGCTATGTGCTTCGGCGGATCATGCGCAGAGCGATGCGCCATGGGCATATACTGGGCGCTCGGGAGCCGAGCATGTACCGACTGGTCCCGGCGCTGATCGAGCAGATGGGCGCGGCTTATCCCGACCTTTCGCGGGCACAGGAGGCGATCGTGGCGGGATTGGAGCAGGAAGAGGCACGGTTCCAGGACACTCTGGGGCGCGGCCTGGCCCTGCTCAATGAGGCGGCTGCCCCCCTGGGTGAGGGAGAGGTGTTTCCAGGAGATGTGGCGTTCAAACTCTATGATACGTTTGGATTTCCGTCCGATCTGACAGCGGATATTTTGCGGGGACGAGGGATCGGTGTCGATGCCGAGGGCTTCGAAACGGCGATGGCGCGCCAGAAGGCCGAGTCCCGCAAGGCCTGGTCAGGCTCGGGAGACGCGAGCGAAGATGGGCTTTGGCTCAGCCTGATGGAATCGGTCGGCCCGACGGAGTTTCTGGGCTATGGCGCGTTGGATAGCGAAGCGAAGCTCAGGGCGATCATTCGCAACGGCAAGGCGACTGGCTCGGCCGAAGTCGGCGCGGTGTCACTCGTGTTCGACAGGACGCCCTTCTATGGCGAGAGCGGCGGGCAGGCCGGCGACCGGGGCAGGATCGTATTTTCCAACGGCGCAGAAGTCGTGGTGCGTGACACCCAGAAACAGGCGGGCGGGCTGCACGTGCACATGGGCGAGATTGTTGCAGGCAAGATCCGCACCGGCATGAAGGCACAGTTGGCGGTGGACGGCGATCGGCGGCAACGCTTGATGGCGAACCACTCAGCGACCCATCTGCTGCACGCTGCGCTCAGAAAAGTTCTGGGAACACATGTCACGCAGAAGGGATCTTTGGTGGAGGAGGACCGCTTGCGGTTCGACTTTTCCCATGGTGAACCGGTCACCGGAGCGGAGCTTGAGGCGATAGAGGAGATGGTTAACGGCGTCATTCGTCAGAATTCGCCAGTGGGCATGGATGTGATGGCGCCGGATGCGGCGATCGAGGCGGGTGCCCTCGCGCTGTTCGGGGAAAAGTATGGCGAGAGCGTGCGTGTGTTGAGCATGGGACGCGACTTGGTGGCGCCAGAGAAAGCGTATTCGGTTGAGTTGTGCGGCGGGACCCATGTGGAGCGAACGGGCGAAATCGGGGTGTTCACCATACTCACTGAAACGGGTGTGTCGGCGGGCGTTCGACGTATCGAAGCGGCGACAGGTGCAGAGGCTCTTGACTACCTGAAGGGGCGCTCGCGGCTTCTTGAGGATCTGGCGGAGCAACTGAAGGTGCCCGTGAAGGGGCTTTCGGACCGGCTTACGGGGCTTGTCGAGGAACGCAAGACCCTGGAGCGTGCACTGACAGACGCCAAGAAGGCGCTGGCCATGGGGGGAGGAGGTGCGGCGCGGGCCAGGCCCGAAGAGATAGCGGGAACGAAATTGCTCGCTCGCATTGCCGAAGGAGTGGGCGCGAAGGATTTGCGAGCCCTGATCGACGACGCGAAAGTGCAGGTCGGCTCCGGCGTCGTGGTCTTCATCGGCGTGAATGACGGCAAGGCGTCAGTGTCTGTAGGGGTGACCGAGGATCTGACCGGGCGCATTTCGGCAGTGGACCTTGTCCGGGTTGCGAGCGCGGCGGTAGGTGGCAAGGGCGGCGGTGGCCGGCCGGATATGGCGCAGGCTGGCGGCCCCCATGGTGACAAGGCGGAAGATGCGGTTGAAGCCGTCAGGCAGGCCTTGCAGAGCGTTGCCGCCTGAAGGTTGAAATCGCGTTCATCTCGGGATGGCGGGCGGTCTGTTTAGGCTCATAGTCGGCAGACGGTCGCTGCCAAACGCGCGATCACGGTGTGAGGAACTGGGCGGCTCATTCGAACCGGCTAACCGATGTCGGATCGGCGCCCCCGCTGGTATGATAGCGCTTTGGCCTTCTATCGTGGTCGGGTTTTGGTGGGAGCAGGCGGCAAGCAATGTGTGCTTGACCGAGTGGTAGTCGCTGCGAACGCGTTTGGCGCAGCATTACCGCGATGAGCGGCCCCGAGGCGATAATCGACGTCTGTGATGCCGGAATTTCTGGAAACTTCTGGCTGAGCTATGGTCGGAGTGAGAGGATTCGAACCTCCGGCCCCTGCCTCCCGAAGACAGTGCTCTACCAGGCTGAGCTACACTCCGATCAGGGCTCGGCCCCGTCAGGGACCCGCCTTATGGTCCGGCTGTTCGGAAAAGACAAGACCGGAGAAGGACAAGTGCCCTGGCCCGGCCTCCCATTTAGCATGCTTCGTCATGATTGCGGCGAACCGGTCGCTGGCGAGAAAATCAGCTAGCCAGGCCTGGAGATGTGACAGAGCCTGTTGGTCAAACCAGGCCCTGTCGGTGTTGGCGAATTGCCGGACGAAAGGGGCGAGGGCGGCGTCCGTGAGGCCGAAAACCTCGCCGTTCAGAAACGGGGTCTTTGCCAGCTGCTGATCCCAGGTCTGAAGGATGGCGAACCCTTTAGCGCGATCGGCAAGGCCGTCGGGGAGGCCGTAGCGGTCCGGATATTTGTATCGGTCGAGATGGTGTTTGAAGCGGGCGTCATTCTCGTCAATGCGGGCAATGTGGGAATGTAGGTTGCCGGCGAGCCAGCGCTCCGGATCATGCCGATTGAGCGCCCACAGCATGATGTCACGGCTCTGATCGATCACGGTGCCGTCGCTGAGGACGAGGACGGGAACGGTGCCCTTCGGCGACGCGTCCAGCATGGCCGAAGGTTTGTCGCGCAAGACCACTTCCCGCAGCCAGACCGGTGTTTCGCTGACCGCCAAGGCCAGCCGGGCGCGCATCGCATAGGGGCAGCGCCGAAACGACCACAGGACCGGAGGCTCAGAGATCGGGAGCATGTTGGCCCAGATGGGGTATTCCGCGGGCTTCGGCGCGGGCAATCTGATGTTGGCGCTCGCGAAAGCGAGCTTTCTGCTCGTCGGTTGTTGTGGTGGCGCAGCGGCGGCAAGCCACGCCCTGTTCGTAGTCTGGGTGGGTGCGCTCTGCCAGCGTTACCGGGTATTTGCAGGCGCGGCAAAGTACGGCCTCGCCCGGTTTCAGGCCGTGACCGACCGAGACACGTTCATCAAACACGAAGCACTCCCCGCGCCACAGGCTCTCCGGTTTGGGGACCGTTTCCAGGTAGCGCAGGATGCCGCCTTCGAGATGGAAAACATCGTCAATTCCGAGCTGTTTGACGAAGCTGGTGGCTTTCTCGCAGCGGATGCCGCCGGTGCAGAACATGGCCACCTTTCGGGGCGCGGCGCCGTCAAACGTTCGGCGGAACCAGTCGGGAAATTCGCCGAAACTGATGGTGTGGGGATTGATGGCGCCTTCGAAGGTGCCGATGCCGACTTCGTAGTCGTTTCGGGTGTCGATCACCACGGTACCTGGGTCCTGGAGCAGGGTGTTCCAATCGGTAGCGGCGACATAGGTGCCGACGACGCGATTGGGGTCGGCATCCGGCTCGCCCATGGTGACGATTTCGCGTTTCAGACGGATCTTGAATCGGCGGAAGGGGGCGCTGTTCGCATCGGAGTACTTCACGTCCAAACCCGAGCAGCCGGGCAAGGAGCGGAGTGCGTCGATGGCCTGGGCGATGGCATCCGCCGTGCCGGCGATTGTCCCGTTGATGCCCTCAGGGGCGATCAGGAGCGTTCCGCACAGCGAAAGCGGAGCGAGCCTGTCCAGCAGGGCCGAGCGGGTCGCGCCGGGATCGTCGATTGGCGTGAATTTGTAGAGGGCAGCGATGCGGAAAGGGGCGGGCATGACCGGAGATATGGGCAAAACTGTCCGCTTTCGCAAGAATGGCGGCACCCGGCCGGGCGCCGCCATTTTCTGGGCTGGGTATGGTCGCTGCTAAGCGGCGGCCATGGCCTTCTCGAAGTTGGTCGCCACCGCTTCGAGGAAGCCTTCGGTGGTCAGCCAGTCCTGGTCTGGGCCGATCAGGAGGGCGAGGTCCTTGGTCATTTGTCCGGCTTCGACGGTTTCAATCACCGTCTCTTCCAGCGTTTCGGCGAACTTGGTGACCTCTGGCGTGCCGTCCATCCGGCCGCGATGGGCGAGGCCGCGGGTCCAGGCGAAGATCGAGGCGATGGAGTTGGTGGAGGTTGCTTCGCCTTTCTGGTGGTTGCGATAGTGGCGGGTGACGGTGCCGTGCGCAGCCTCGGCCTCGACGGTCTTGCCATCTGGCGACATCAGGACCGATGTCATCAGGCCGAGCGATCCATAACCCTGGGCGACGGTGTCGGACTGTACGTCGCCATCATAGTTCTTGCAGGCCCAGACGTAGCCGCCGGACCATTTCATAGCGGCTGCGACCATGTCATCGATCAGGCGGTGTTCGTAGGTCCCGCCGAATTCGGCGAACTTGTCAGCGAATTCGGTGTCGAAGATCTCCTGGAAGATATCCTTGAAGCGGCCATCATACTTTTTCATGATGGTGTTCTTGGTCGACATGTAGACGGGCCATTTGCGTTGCAGGCCGTAATTGAGGCTGGCGCGGGCGAAATCCCGGATCGATTGGTCGAGATTATACATGCCCATGGCGATGCCGGCCTCGGGGAAGTCGAAAATCTCATGCTCGAAACTGTCCGAACCATCGGAGGCTTCCCACCGCATGGTGAGCTTGCCCTTGCCGGGGATCAGCATGTCGGTGGCGCGGTATTGGTCGCCGAACGCATGCCGTCCGATCACCACAGGCTGGGTCCAGCCGGGAACCAGACGCGGGACATTCGAAATCACGATGGGCTCGCGGAACACCACGCCGCCTAGGATATTGCGGATCGTGCCGTTTGGAGACTTCCACATCTTCTTGAGGCCGAATTCCTCGACCCGCTGTTCGTCTGGCGTGATGGTGGCACATTTGACGGCAACGCCGTGTTCCTTGGTGGCGTTGGCGGCATCGATGGTGATCTGGTCGTCGGTTGCGTCCCGGGCTTCGATACCGAGATCGAAATATTTCAGGTCGATATCCAGATAGGGATGGATCAGCCTGTCCTTGATCATCGCCCAGATGATCCGGGTCATTTCATCCCCATCCATCTCAACTACGGGGTTTGCGACCTTGATCTTC
>JBCCBN010000168.1:0-5940 GCA_039034035.1 Pseudomonadota bacterium | reverse complement strand
TAAGTATCAGCACCCAGACCTCGAACCGATCTTGCAAGCCACTTATGGTGTGCCGGTCTACCAAGAGCAGGTGATGCGGATGGCTCAGGAAATCGCTGGCTATTCGCTCGGTGAGGCCGACCTGCTCCGCCGCGCAATGGGGAAGAAGAAGAAAGAGGAGATGGACAAGCAACGCCTCCGCTTTGTCGAAGGTGCCGCCAAGCTCAAGGGGATGAGTTCAGACCTCGCCAATGATGTCTTCGACACGATGGCAAAGTTTGCCGGCTATGGTTTCAACAAGTCCCACGCCGCAGCCTACGCGCAGATCGGCTACCACACTGCCTATCTCAAATGCCACCACCCGGTCGCATTCATGGCCGCGTCCATGAGCCTCGATATCCATAACACCGACAAGCTGGCGGCGTTTTTCCAGGAAGCGAAGCGCTTGAAGATCCCCGTCGTCGCCCCCGATGTGACCCGCTCCACAGCCGATTTCGACGTTGATGGCGACGCCGTCGTCTACGGCCTCGGCGCGCTGAAGGGCGTTGGCCTGGAAGCCATGCGCCACCTCGAACGCGTGCGTGGCACCGCTGATTTCAGCTCGTTGCAAGCGTTTGCCGAGGCGGTCGATCCAAAGGAACTCAACAAGAAGGCGTTCGGACAGCTTTCCCGCGCCGGCGCCTTTGACACGATCGAGCAGAACCGCGCCCGCGCGCTCGCAGCCGCTCCGACCCTGGCCGCACTTTGCTCAAGTGCAGCGGAAGACCGGGCGGGCGGGCAGGGCGGGCTTTTCGGTGAGAGCGAGCCGGCCGCGCGGGTAACCTTGCCCAAGATCAAGGATTGGAGCGTCCAGCAACGGCTTGACGAGGAGTTCCGCGCCATTGGGTTCTATTTTTCCGGCCACCCACTCGATGACGTGCTCCAGGGCCTCAATCGCGAGCGGGTCACCCTCGCGATGGAAATCGAAGACCGGGCTGAAGACGGCAAGCCGCTGGACCTGATCGGCATTGTCCGCGCCCGGGTGGAAAAGCCCGCGCGCAATGGCGGGAAGTTTGCGTTTCTCACCCTGTCGGATCCGACCGGTGAGGTTGAGCTGATGGTGTACCCTGAAGTGCTGACTAGCCATCGCGACCTTCTGGATGTGGGCCAGGCTGTCGCCATCACTGTCAGCGTCCGGCGCCGGGACGAGGAAATCCGACTTGCGGCCGAGGCGATCCGCCCGCTCGCCAAAGCCCGGGTCGCCAAGCCCAGCGATGGGCTGACCATCCGGCTCGGCATCGGCGCCGACCCGGCCGACATCGCTGCGGTCACCGAAGCGCTGAAGACCTTGCCCGGGCCAGACAAGGGTGAGGTCCATGTCGAACTGCCCCTGCGCGATGGCCGGGTCGTCACCATTCGCCTGCCAGACCGTTACACCACGGGCGTGCCTGCCAAGCAGCTCTTGAAAACCGCCCCCGGCGTGGCCCGCGTAGACGCGGCCTGAGCGGGCAATCCTTTCTCAGACCGCCGGCTGTTGCGCTGGGAGCCAAAATCTGTACAAGCACGCCCATAACTCCAAGCATGGGTGTTTCCGGTGCATGGGGGGCTAGGCCTGATTGCAGTCCCGGCGCCCGGTGTTCCTCCCATGTCGGTCAACCGGATGAGGACACTATGGCTATCCCTGAATTCAATATGCGCCAGCTGCTTGAAGCCGGCGTTCACTTCGGTCACCAGACCCACCGCTGGAACCCGAAAATGGCGCCCTACATTTATGGCGACCGCTCCCAGATCCATATTATCGACCTGTCGAAGTGCGTGCCGTTGCTGCACCAGGCCCTCGTGCAGGTGCGTGATACGGTAGCCAAGGGCGGGCGGGTCCTGTTCGTCGGGACCAAGCGCCAGGCATCGGGACCGATTGCGGAAGCGGCCCAGCGCTGCGCCCAATACTACATGAATCATCGCTGGCTTGGCGGGACGCTGACGAATTGGCAGACGGTGTCCAATTCGATCAAACGCCTGAAGGAACTGAACGCGCTGTTCGAGAGTGGCGGCGGGCAGGGCCTGACCAAGAAAGAATTGCTGAACCTTGAGCGCGAGCGCGAGAAGCTGGAACGCGCGCTGGGCGGCATCGCGGAAATGGGCGGCTTGCCGGACCTGATGTTTGTGATCGACACCAACAAGGAAGCCATCGCTGTCAAGGAAGCGCGCAAGCTGGGCATCCCGGTGGTCGGCGTGATCGACACCAATTGCGATCCGGACGATGTGGACTTCCCCTTCCCCGGCAATGATGACGCTGCCCGCGCGATTTCACTGTATTGCAACTTGATGGCCGACGCCGTGATGGATGGGCTGGCCGAATCCTCTGCTGAACTCGGCATGGACCTGGGCGAGTTGGAAGACCTGGGCGAGCTGGCTGACCTGGACGTTGCAACCGCCGACGCGGCGGCTGCAGACGCTTCGGAGACCGCACCCGAAGCGGCCGCAGCGCCCGCCGACGAAGCCAGCGACACGCCGGCTGAACCCACGGGTTGATCCCATCTGCGCCCGCGCCCAAATCCCTGGGTGCGGGACCGAATCCCAAATCTATTGAGCGCCAGTCAGAGGATTGAACCATGGCTCAGATCACCGCTGCCCTTGTGAAGGAACTGCGCGACAAGTCCGGCGCAGGCATGATGGACGCAAAGAAGGCGCTCGTCGAAAGCGACGGCGACATGGAAGCCGCCGTCGATTGGCTGCGCGCCAAAGGCCTCAGCAAGGCCGCCAAGAAGTCCGGACGGACCGCGGCAGACGGCCTCGTGGCCGCCATCGTGTCGAAGGATGGCAAGACCGGCGCCTTGGTCGAGCTAAATGCGGAAACCGATTTTGTTGCCCGAAATGAAGGGTTCCAGTCCGCGCTCAAGGCCTTCGCCCTCAAGGCGCTCGAAACGGATGGCTCCGTGGACGCGCTGAAGGCGGCACCGGCCGCGGAAGGCGACGGCACAGTCGAAGACGAGGTCAAGCGCATGGTCGCCACGATTGGCGAGAACATTGCCTTGCGCCGCACGGCAAAGCTGGAAGCGGCTGGCGCGGTTGCGGCCTACATCCACAACGTGGAGGCTGAAGGCATGGGTAAGGTGGGCGTGCTCGTGGGGCTCAATGGCAAGGGCGGCGACCTCGCCGACCTCGGCCGCAAGATCGCCATGCACGTGGCCGCCACGATGCCGGCCGCTGCGACTGTGGACGAGCTTGATCAGGACCTGGTTCAGCGCGAACGCGACGTGCTTACCGAAGAGGCCCGCGCGAGCGGCAAGCCCGACAATGTCATCGAGAAGATGATCGAAGGCCGCATGAAGAAGTTCTACAAGGAAGTTGTCCTCGTTGAGCAGCCCTTCGTGATGGACCCCGACAATACGGTCGCCAAAGTGCTTGCGAACGCCAATGCCGAACTCGTTGGCTTTGAGCGCTTCGCCCTTGGTGAAGGCATCGAGAAGAAAGAGGAAGACTTCGCAGCCGAAGTCGCCGCCGTGTCCAAGAAGGACTGATCGGCGGCAAACAAATGTCATCGCCGCGCAGCCACAGGACGTATCGGCGATGACAGGGCGGCGCAAATCCGTTAGGTGAGCAAAAACCTCAGCCGGAGAGCCCCCCATGACCCTGCCAGCGTCCAGCGAGGACCGCGCATGCGCCTATGGGCGCGCGCTGTTGAAGCTTTCCGGCGAAGCCCTGATGGGAGAGAGGGAGTTCGGCATCGACATGCCAACTTGCCTGAAGTTTGCCGAAGAAATCCGCGCTGCCCGCGATATGGGCCCTGAGCTTTGCGTCGTGATTGGCGGCGGCAACATCTTTCGAGGCCTGTCGGTTGCCGCAAAAGGCATGGAACGCGCCCAAGCCGACAGCATGGGCATGCTGGCGACGGTCATGAACGCCCTGGCCGTGCAAAGCGCGCTTGAACAGATGGGCGTGCCCACCCGGGTGCAGTCCGCCATCCCGATGGAATCGGTGTGTGAGCCATTCATTCGGCGGCGCGCCATGCGGCACATGGAGAAGGGCCGCGTGGTGATTTTCGCAGCGGGAACCGGCAACCCATTTTTCACCACCGATACGGGCGCAGCCCTCCGGGCCGCCGAAATGGGCTGCGATGTGATGCTGAAGGGCACGCAGGTTGACGGGGTCTACTCGGCCGATCCCAAGGCCGACCCGAGCGCGGTCCGCTATGACCACCTCGCCTATCAGGACGTGCTGGCCCGGAACCTCAAGGTCATGGATGCGTCGGCGGTGAGCTTGATGCGGGACGCAAACATTCCGATTATTGTCTTTTCCCTGCACCAGAAAGGTGCGCTTACGGAGGTTCTGTGTCGGCGTGGAAAGTATACGCTGATCTCGAACAAGGCAGAGGCGACCCCATGAGTTTTGACAAAAAAGATCTTGAGCGCCGAATGGATGGTGCGCTCACCTCGCTTGGCCAGGAATTCGCCGGCCTTCGAACCGGTCGCGCCTCGGTCAACCTGCTCGATACCGTGAAGGTGTCTGCCTATGGCTCGACCATGCCGCTCAACCAGGTCGGATCGGTGTCGGTGCCGGATTCGCGGATGCTCGCGGTGAACATTTGGGACAAGGGCCTGGTGGGCGCTGCCGACAAGGCGATCCGGGACGCAGGACTTGGCCTTAATCCGGTTGTCGATGGCACCAATCTGCGCATTCCCATCCCGCCGCTGAACGAGGAGCGCCGGGCGGAGCTGGCCAAGCTGGCCGGCAAATATGCCGAAGCGGCGCGAGTTGCTGTGCGCAATGTCCGCCGGGATGGCATGGACCAACTCAAGAAACTGGAGAAGGATGGCGAGATCGGTGAAGACCGCCAGCGCGCCCTGTCCGATGAAGTGCAGAAACTCACCGACACATTCGTGACCCGGATCGACGATACGTTGAAAGCCAAGGAAGAGGAGATCATGCAGGTCTGATGGTTTCACCCGCTGCTCGTTCTCTGACCGAACCCGGTACCGGGGACAGTCCAGCGCCGCAATCGGGTGGCCGCGACGGCCTGCATGTGGCCATCATCATGGATGGCAATGGCCGGTGGGCCAAGGCGCGCGGCCTGCCTCGCACCGTCGGGCATGAACGCGGCGTTGAGGCGCTGCGTGCGGTTGTCGAGGCGGCTGGCGGGCTCGGGGTTAGCCATCTCACTGTGTTTTCCTTCTCGACAGAGAACTGGCGGCGTCCCGCTGCCGAAGTCAGCACGCTGTTCATGCTGCTGCGTGCGTACATCCGGCAGGATCTTAAACGGTTGAAGCGGGAAGGCGTCCGCATCCGGGTGATCGGGACTAATGACAATGTGCCCGACGATATCCGGGCGCTGATTGACGAAGCCGAGGCAACGACTGCTGACAATAACCGGTTTCACCTCACCGTCGCGTTCAATTATGGCGGACGAGAGGAGATCCTGCGCGCTGCCCGATCCCTTGCCAACGAGGTGGCTACAGGCGCCCGCGCGCCCAACTCCATCGACGACGCGGCAATGGACGCCGCCCTGGATACGGTCGAACTGCCAGACCCCGATCTCATGATCCGCACCAGCGGTGAAAAACGCATCAGCAACTTCCTGCTGTGGCAGTGCGCCTTTTCGGAGCTCTACTTCACCGACACGCTCTGGCCGGACTTCAGCGAAGCCGATCTCAAGGCGGCGCTTGAGGATTATGCCCAGCGCGAAAGGCGCTATGGCGCGGTGACCCCCGGTGGTGCCTAGCGCGAACACCGATTCCAGGACCGCCGGCGGGCGCCGCAATGAACTGGCCATCCGGCTTGCGTCCGCGGCCGTGCTGATACCGTTTGCACTTATGACCGTATGGCAGGGCGGATGGCTGCTGGGCGTCGGCGCGGCGGCGTTTGCCCTGGCCATGGGTTATGAATGGGCGGGAATGAGCCGTCTGGAACCGCGTTGGTTGCTGATGGGATCCGGCAAGGTCAGTCTTGTTGCGGCGGGCGGCATCCGATCCGGTGTCGATGCTG
>JBCCBN010000167.1:0-5969 GCA_039034035.1 Pseudomonadota bacterium | reverse complement strand
TCGGGTCGAGGGTCGCAAACGGCATGTCCCTGGCGAACACGCCTGCCCCGGTGAGGCGGTTGAACAGGGTCGACTTGCCAGCATTGGTATACCCAACCAACGCAATCACGGGCACGCCGGCCTTGGCTCGGCCAGTGCGTTGCAGCCCGCGCGTACGGCGAACGTCCTCGAGCGCGGCCTTCAGCCGTTTCAAGTCGCGATCGATCATCCGCCGGTCCGATTCCAACTGCGTTTCGCCTGGGCCCGACAGAAATCCGCCGCCGCCGCGCTGGCGCTCCAGATGGGTCCAGGTCCGCACCAAGCGCGAGCGCTCATAGCTGAGCCGCGCCAGTTCAACCTGCAATTGGCCTTCCCGTGTCCGCGCGCGGAGGCCGAAGATTTCAAGAATGAGTCCCGTCCGGTCGATCACCTTGACGCCAAGACGGTCTTCGAGGTTCCGCTGCTGCAGTGGCGTCAGCGCCCCATCGATAACCGCCAGCGTGCAGCCTTCTTCTTCCAGACGGGCGCGAAACCGTTCCAGTATACCGCCGGACAGCAGCGTTGACGCATTCGGCTCTCTGATAGGCTGGCTATCGAGAAAGCCAAGCGCGCACCCCAACGCTTCAACCAGGCCGGCGGTCTCGCGCTCCCGGTCGGCGCCAAACCCCAGCGACCGTCCGATCGACGGGATCATGACACCAGCGCGTTCCGCGCTGTCCGGTTCGGTTTCGATCGTCAGGCCGAACCCTCGGTCGCCTCGGGATCGTCATTTCCCTCATAGAGCTGCACCGGACTGTTTGGCGCAATCGTCGAGATCGCATGCTTGTAGACCAGTTGCGGGGGCCGACCGTCCCCCCGGAGAAGCACACAGAAGTTGTCAAACCAGGTCACCACGCCCTGCAGTTTCACACCATTGACCAGGAAAACGGTCAGATGCGTACGATTTTTCCGAACCGCGTTGAGGAAGGTGTCCTGTAGATTTTGCTTTTTTTCAGAAGACATGTTCGTCCATTATTCTTGCTCAAGTCTCCGCTAATGCGATTACGCCAAGAGTGCAACATCTAGAGAACGTGAATAGTGTTCAACCTCGCCAGAAGCTTGGAACCAATGCAGGTACCGCCGCAAGCACTTCCAGTCGGCCAAGGGCCATCGCGACGACTGAAACGACACTGAGCCATGTGTTGCGGTCGCTATCGGTCACCACCAGGTGCCCGGCATTCGACAGGACCCCTACGGTTGACGCCAATGCATCTTCGAACCCGAACCCGCCAAGCGCAAAAAGGAACAGGACAATCGCCAGCGTGATCACATAGCCGACAAGGTACACCCAGACCGCAATGATCGCCTTTTCCGGCTGGACCCGGCCACGAAAGGCGAACACGCCTACCGCCTTGCGGAAGGCGAGGGTTCGGAATTCCTGAACGGCCCGGGCCGACAACACGAATATCCGTGCCAGCTTGACCCCTCCGGCAGTCGATAGCGCTGACCCGCCGATCATGGCAGGCAACAAAGCAACCGGCAGCGGCATGCGCTGCTCGATGCCCGATGCATTGACCGGGAGCCCTGACGTGGAGAGTTCCGCGATGGCCCAGCCGGCGCCGTCAACCAGCCGCTCGCCGAGTGCCACCGTTATGGCGATGAAGATCAGGGCCAGGATCGCCAGCGTCACCAGTTCAGGATCGCGCAGGGCATGGCGCCAGCGCCCAGCCCGAACTTCCAACGCCACCGCCAGGCCCACGGTGGAGAACAACAGCCCGATAAACAGGATGACCCCCTGCACGTCATTGCTGGGCCCAGCCTGGGCGCGTCCCGGCATGACGAGACCTGTCGTGGCAACGCTAACAGCATCGGCCAGGGCGATAGCCAGCGGCGCCCGGGCGATAGCAAGCGTTACGCCGAGCACGACCACCGTCGCACCAAGGGCGATGCCCGCACCAATGATCACCCGCGGCAACGCGTCAAAGAAGCTGCCATCGGGGATCGTGAACAGCACCGTCCGGTGTACGCCCGGGCCGCCGAGATTGATCGCGGCAAAGATACTGGCCACTGCCGTCAGCGACACCAACGCCCCATAAAGATGCAGGACGCCCCGCCAGACGATCAGCGAGACCGGCCAATCGTCCGGGGCGAGCGGCAGCACCGAATAGCCCGTGGTTGTCAAGCAACTGGCCGCTTCCTCCATGGCAAGCAGGAATCCGGCGCCAGGTACGCTCAAGAGGAAAACCAGGCCGGCCAGGGGCGGACTCAGGAACCAGAACAGGATCAGCGCACCAAGGCCATCGCGCGGCCGGGAGACTTCCTGCCGAGCCGGCGCGAGCAGCAGCACGCTGGTGCAGATCACCGATATCACGAGCGCCGTCGTCGCAAACGCAATCAAGGGTGCGCGTTCACCATGGATCAGCGCCACGCTGGCCCCGATGCCGCAGCAGCCGGCCATGACCAGGCCGAGCCAGGCGAGGATGCGAACAATCGAGGCGTAGTGCATTTGGCCTCCCAAAGGCGCGTGACTTGGCGCCGCCGGCGCGCTGCCGGGTGGCCCGTTTTACTGGAAATATTCCAGGCTGACCCGGAAATAGCGCTCAACCTTCTTCACCATGCCGCGCTCGAACAGAAGGATCAGCCGGTCACTGGATTGAACAGTAACGCCGGGACCGGGAAAGATGACGTCGTCGCCGCGCAGGATTGCGGCCGCTGTGATCCCATCGGGCAGATCGTCGTACTCAAGCGGCTGGCCGATCAGAGGCGACGTGTCCTGAGTGATCCCCTCAACCACTTCAGCCTCGCCATTTCCAAGGGTCCGCAAAGCAAGGATACGCCCCCGACGCAGCTTCAACAGCACTTGCGAGACGGTCAGCGCTCGGGGATCGATGATTGAGTCGATCTTCATGTCATCCTTGAGGGGGGCAAGGTGTGGATCATTGACCAGGGCCAGGGTGCGCTCGACCCCGACCCGCTTGGCGAGATTGCACACCAGCAGATTGGTGCGATCATCATCGGTGATTGAAATGAGGAAATCGCCCTTTCCGGAGCGGGCTTCCTCGATGATTTCCGGGTTGAGCCCATCGCCATGGATGACAATCGCGTTGCGCAGGATCTCGCTGGCTTGGTCCGCCATCTGTGCATCTTGTTCGATCAGGCGGACCCGGTAGTGCTTCTCCTGCAGCAGGCGCTCTGCCACGTGCAGGCCCACTCGACCGGCGCCGACAATCGTCACATGGCTCACCGGCGCTTCCTCCCGATTGAAGATCGCATTGAGGCGCGACGCGTGGATATCCAGCACCGCCACATAGACCCGGTCGCCCAGGCTCAGCTTGTCATTGGAACGGGGCGCATTGATCCGACCGTTCTTGCCAATGCCGATTATCCGCGCCGACAAGTCGGGAAACAGGCCGGCCACCTGGTCAACCGGCACATCGATCAGCGGATTGTCCTTGCCGATGTCGATAGCGAGCAATTCGATCCGGCCCTTGGCAAAGCTAGCGCTCATGATCGCACCAGGGGTCTTGAGGCGCTGGATCACGGCGCTCGCCACTTCCCGTTCCGGCGAGATCGTCATGTCGATGGGAATGGACGAACGGGCGAACAGGTTCTTCCACCGGCCATCAAGATATTCATTCGCCCGGATCCGAGCGATCTTGGTCGGCACCGAGAACAGGGAGTGGGCCACCTGGCACACGACCATGTTGATCTCATCCTCATGGGTGACGGCGATGATCATCTCGCAGTCTTCCGCGCCGGCGGCCCGCAACACATCCGGATAGGGTGCATGGCCGCGCACGCCGCGCACTTCCAGATCAGTGGAGACCTGATCGACAAGCCGTTCGTCCGAATCGACCAGCGTGATACTATGGTTTTCCGCCGCCAGGCGTTCGGCAATACCTTTTCCGACACGCCCGGCGCCACAAATGATGATCCGCATGCTGTCAGGGCCTCGTGCTCAGGATCAGACCTTGTACCACACTGCCCCTTTCAAGGTTCTTGCCGTACCGCACTCAGGGCTCCTGGCGAACCTGTGACGAATGCACCCCAAGCGCCTTGAGCTTTCGGTGCAGCGCCGAGCGCTCCATGCCGATGAACTCGGCGGTGCGCGAAATATTGCCATTGAAGCGCGTGATCTGCAGCGTCAGGTATTCGCGCTCGAACTGTTCACGGGCGTCGCGAAGGGACATGCCCACCAGTTCGCTTGAATCGAGGCTGGGTCCCGCACCATTTCGGCCACCTCCTTCGCGCGGCAGCTCTTCGATGGTCACCGGGTGGCTCGCATCGGCCGGTGACAGGATCATGATCCGCTCAACCATGTTCCGAAGCTGACGGACATTGCCAGGCCAGTCCATGGCCTGGAGCATCGCTTCGGCCTTGTCCGAAAAACGCCGGGGCATCAGCCCTGAACTGTCCGCAATTCGGTCGGTGAAGTGTGTCACGAGTGCGGGGATATCGTCTCGCCGGTCGGCCAGGGTCGGCACCGGTACGGGCACAACGGCCAACCGATAGAAGAGGTCTTCCCGGAAACGGCCCTCGGCAATCTCCGTTTGCAGGTCCTTGGTCGTGGTCGACATGACCCGCACATCCACTTTCACGTTCGAATGCCCGCCCACGCGTTGGAAGGATTGCTCGGTCAGGACCCGCAGGATCTTGTTCTGGGTCTGCAAGGGCATATCCGCCACCTGATCGAGCAGCAACGTGCCATTATGTGCTTTTTCGAACAGGCCGATCCGGGTTGGTCGTCCCCGCGTGTCTTCTTCCCCGAACAGGGTAAGTTCCATCTGCTCCGGCTCGATCGACGCAGCTGGAACCACGATGAAGGGTCCGTTTGCCCGAGCCGATTGATTGTGGATCAGCCGGGCGACGAGTTCCTTGCCGACCCCTGCCGGCCCGGTGATCAGGACGCGGGAATTGGTCGGCGCGACCTTTTCGATCTGGGCGCGCAGCATGATCGCCGCCTGGCTCCCCCCAATCCATGCCTCGCTGGATCCGGTCTGGGTCCGGAGGGCGGCATTCTCCCGCTTTAACCTGGCACTTTCCAGCGCGCGCTCCACCAGCAGGATCAGCCGGTTCGCCTTGAACGGTTTTTCGAGAAAGTCATAGGCGCCCCGACGGATCGCCGCGATCGCCGTCTCGATATTGCCGTGCCCGCTGATGACGATCACCGGCATCTGCTCATCAATCGATTTCAGGAACCGCAGCAGCGACAATCCATCCATGTTGGAGCCCTGGAGCCATACATCCAGCACCACAAGGCCCGGCGCCCGGCTGCGCACCTCATCCAGCGCCGTTTCGGCGGTGGCCGCGGTGCGGATCGCGTAGCCCTCATCTTCAAGCACGCCGCCGATCAATTCGCGAATGTCGGGTTCATCATCAACGATCAGGATGTCCGTACTCATACCAACTGGCTCTCTCGTTCGGGGCGGGCGTCGGGTGGTGAAAGATCCAGGTCCTGGATCGGTAGGCTGACCACGACATTCGCGCCGCGGCGACCATCGGTGCGGTCGTGAAGCAACAATGTGCCGCCATGGTCCATGATAATCCGGTTCACAATGGCGAGGCCAAGCCCGGTCCCCTTCTCGCGGGTCGTCACATACGGCTCCAACAGGCGCTGGCGATTGGTGTCGGGGAAGCCGGGACCATTATCGACGATGGTGACGGACATGCGTCCGTCATCGGATTCTGAAAGGGTAATAGCCATCGCGCCTGTCTCATCGGTATCAGCCGGGAGGCGGGCAATCGCTTCGGCAGCGTTCTTGATCAGGTTCTGCAGCGCCTGGCCCAGAAGCCGCTCATCGCCGCGATAGGACACCGCGCCGGGCTGGATATCCACATCGATCTTCAGATCGGGTGAAACCATTTGCTGGGAAAAGGCCACCTGGCGCACGAGCTCCGCCAGATCGAATGTTGCCATTGACGGTTTCGGCATGCGGGCAAAGGTGGAGAACTCCTCGACCATGCGGCCAAGTTCATCAACCTGTCGCAGGATCGTGTCGGTACACCCTTCG
>JBCCBN010000166.1:0-6018 GCA_039034035.1 Pseudomonadota bacterium | reverse complement strand
TTTGCCCCATCACTTTATGATTGGTCACATCTTGGAAGTTGTCGATAATTATTATCCAGCAACAGAGGTTGTATTGTTGCTGGAGTCTTTTGGGTGTTGTCCTCGGACTCCATGAAGGCCAGCCAACCTCGACCGCCCCGGCTATTGGCATTGCGGAACGCCTCGCGCGCACCGGCCCGATTGTCCCGCTCATACCGGGACTGGCCGATGAGCACCCACACCGCGCCGGGATCGCTGAGGCCGCCAGCATTGAGCGCGCGGGTCATGGCCTCTTCGGTCTTGTCCCAATCCTTGAGCTCGGCATAGGACCGGCCAAGCCGCTCATACATCTTGCCGCCGCCGCCGGCCTGGGCGGCTTGCTCAATCACCGGGATCGCCCGCTCAAACTCGCGCGCCACCTGATAGAGATTGACCAGCAACTCCATCTTTTCAGGCGTGCGGGCCACTCGGCCGGCATTCATTTCCTTTTCCAGGATCTTGGCGGCCTGATAGGGCACGTCAAACTGGTTGTAGAAATTGACCACCCGCATGATCTCATCTTCCTGGGTCAACATGCCCGAGAGATACATGGCTTTCTGAACCTCGAACGCCTTGCGCTGTTCGTCGGCCCGGAAATAGTCGCCGGCGATGGCATCCCAGAGCTTCCGCTCGGTGGGATTTTTGGCCAGCAGGGTTTCGAGCAGCTGCGCCTTCTTGGCCAATTGGCCGGTGCGGTCATAAAGGAAGATCAGGAAATCATAGACCTGGCGGTCGGCATTGGCACCGTCGGCCTCGAGCACCTGCTCGGCATAGGGCAATGCCTTCACGTCCTGGTCGGTCTGCTGGTAGAGCACGGCGAGCTGCCAATTCTGGTCGCGGGTCGGGGTCGCCCCGGCCGAGATCCAGCGCTCCATGTACTCAAGCGCCTTGGTCTTGTCGTCGCCCTGCAGATAGAGCTGGGACAGGTTGTAATAGGTATTGCCGGCCTGGTCAGCGGGGATGAAACCGCGGGCCAGCGCGTTTTCCAGATCCCGCGCCGCGCCGGCATAGTCGCCGGTCTGGACCTTGATCGCCGCGCCGAGGCGCAAGACAGCGCCCTGCTCATAGCAGTTCAGTTCCTGGTTCTGGAGCTTGTTCAACTCGGCCAGGGCCCCGGCCGCGTCCTCATTCACCATCAGCTTGGTTTCGGCGTTCAGATAAGTCTGGCCGGTCTTGGAGCTGAATTGGGTCTCGGTGCATTGCTGCGCGGTGGCGGTGGCTGCGCCGAAGGCCGCCACGATGCCGAGGACAGCCGCGCTTTTCAGAAGTCGTTTCATCGTCACGTCTCTCCGCATTCTCTAGCCGTCCATTTCGAAGACAAGGGGGTAGACCACATTGGCCCGTTCCACGGCGGCGCCGCGGACGATTTTCGGGGCAAATTCGACCCGGCTCACCGCCCGTTCAGCCGCCCGCTTGAACACATTATCGGTGCAATCCGCTTCGATATTAAAGGGCTTGCCCTGGGTGTTCACGTCGAAACGAACATCGCAGGAGCCTTCGGTGCCCCGTTCTGCAGCGCGTTGCGGATAGGTCGGCACCGGGGGCCGGATCGGCTGGGCGTCCCGGTCATTGATGGCGACCGGATCGACGGCGAGCGAGCTGAGCCGGTCGAAGTTCAGTTCGGTCGGCGCGGCGCCCTGGATGTTGGGCGTGGGCAGGTCGATGTCGGATTTGCGCGTTGCCAGTTTGGGCGGCGGTGGCGGCTTGTTGGCATTGTCGAGCCGGCGCGGTTTGGCGCGCTGGGTCCGGCGCACATCCTGGTTGTCTTGTTGAGGCGTAATCGCTTCCAGGACGCGCTGGGCCTTGTCGTCCGGCTCCTCGAAGTTCTGACTGATGGCCAGCCGCATGAAGTGGAACAGGCCGAGCACGACCAGCGCGGCGATGGGCAAGCCGATGGCGATGCGTACGATCGGATTTGTGAACATGGCGTCCTCCTAGTCCTGGGCCGTGGAAACATTCACGGCGGTTGCCCCGTCTGCTGACTTGATCGTCTCCATCAGTCCTATCAGGACTTCGGCCCGGGCCTTGTTGTCGGCCTGGACGACGATTTCCCCTTTCGGGTTGTCTTCGCGCAGCTCCTTGAGCCGGAATTCAACCTCGTTCGGATCAACCAGTTTCTTGTCGATGTAGATATCGCTCTGATCATCAATACCGATCAGGATGGCGAGGGGTTTGACGATGGCGTCAGTGTCCACATCGGTCCGGTTGATGTCCACGCCCGGTTCCTTGATGAACTGGGCGGTGACAATGAAAAAGATAAGAAGAATGAAGACAACGTCCAGCATGGGCGTGAGATTCACGTCCTGCTCATTATCGTTGGCCCCTGCGCGCGCTCGTCTTGCCATGGGGTCGGTCTCCTCAGTTCTGGCTCAGCAGCACGTTAACGGGCGTGGCCTGGGCGGCGTAAGCCTTGTCACGAATCGCGACGATGATGCCGCTTTCCGCGTCCGGGTGGGCCTGGATGATAACGGCACTTTCGGGGTTCTCCGCCTTGAGCCGCTCAATATTCGGCCGGACCGAGCCAATGTCGGTGGACCGTCCATTGACCCGGATGAGCCCCTCTTCATTCACATAGATCTGAATGGTGGGCACCGGGTTCTGCGGCTGGTTCGGCGGCGGGGGCGGGGGTGGCGGCTCGAGGCCGATCGCCCGCTCCTGCACGAAGGTGGCCGTCACAATGAAGAAGATGAGGAGAATGAACACCACGTCGAGCATGGGGGTCAGGTCGACATCCGCTTCGGACGGTTTTCTTAACGCTCGTCCGCGCATCAGTGGGTCTCCATCTTGTCTTCGACCTGCTGGACAAGCCGGTTCACTTTCCGGTCCATGCCGGAGGTGAAGATGATGCCGGAAATGGAGGCCACCATGCCCGCCATGGTCGGGATCGTGGCGCGGGACACGCCGGCCGCCATGGCCTTGGCGTCAGCGCCATCGGTGATCGCCATGATGTCGAACACCGACACCATACCGGTCACCGTGCCGAGCAGGCCGAGAAGCGGGGCCAGGGCGACGAAGACCTTGGCAATCGCGGTGAAGGCCTCGGCTTTCTGGCGCACTTCGGAGACCAGCTTGTCGCGGATCCACGACGCATACATCGACGTCTTGTCGGCGCGTGCATTCCACTCATCAAGGGCCCGCTGGGCCACATGTTCGTGGGAGAAGCGGAAGTAGAAGAACCGCTCCAGAATGAACAGCCACATGAAGAACGTCGCCGGAAGGATGAACAGGACAAGGATGGGTCCACCCCGGTCGAGGAACTCCTGTAGTTCGCTAAATCCCATCGGAACTCTCCTGGATCTGGAGAGACATGGCCATCAGGCCATGCCCCGAGCGGAGGCTTCAGCGCGCTCTGCCACCAGGCCGGCGGCCTGCTCGTCCAGCACCTGCTGGTTGGAGCGAGCCATGGCCGATGCGACGGCATGGAGCAGGATCAGCGGGATTGCCGCGACAAGGCCGAGCACCGTGGTGACCAGTGCGGTGGAGATACCGCCAGCCATGAGCTGCGGATCGCCGGCACCGTAGATCGTGATCGCGGTGAAGGTGATGATCATACCGATCACCGTACCGAGCAGGCCAAGCAGGGGGGCAACGGCCGCGAGCACTTTCACGATCTCGTTGAAGCGTTCGATCTTCGGCGTTTCCTTGAGGATGGTCTCGTCGAGCTTCAGTTCCAGCGTGTTGAGGTCTTCGCCCTTGTTCTGCTCATAGGTCTCGAAGACGCGGGCGAGCGGATTGCCGGTGCCGGCCTGGCGAACCTTGGCCGTCGACCGCATGGAGTTACCCATGAGGAACAGGCTGACAATCTTGAAGAGGGCCAGCGCCACGCCGATCGGCAGCAGGATGTAGAAAATCAGGAAGCCCACGGGGCCACCCTGGCCGAGCCGGTCGCCCAGGCCTGGCAAGTCGCCGAGAATGCCGAACAGGTCGCCCTTGGACGGATCGACCGGTGCGCGGACGATCTGGCCCTCGCCGGCATTGATCAGGCGCGACATGGCGCCCGAGAACTCGCCCCGCGGCTGCTGGCCGAACGCCACCAGCTTGGGATCGGAGCCGGCGCTATCGGTGACGACTTCGACGAAATTCGTGCCATCCGTAGTGGCCGCGGTGAACACGCCGACCCGCATCAGGTCAACATCGAGATTCTCGCCGCCAGACCCGATATTCGAGACATTCGCGGTGAAATTCGTCACTTCGGACTGGGCAATCATTTCCTGGAGGATCGCCTTGGGCAGGCTGTCCAGGTCTGTCCGCGTGGGCAGGGTCCGGGCCTGGGAAATTTCCGAGAGTTTCTCCACGCGGCCGGGATACTGGAAGTTCGCAAAGCTCTCGCGAATTTGCGGCATGGTTTCGCCCGCCGCGGTGCGGAACTGGCCGAGCAGTTCGGAGAAGTCACCCGCCTGGGTTTCAAGCTCGGCCTGGAGGCCACCAAGCTCTTCCTCATTGGCATCGAAGATGGCGCTGAGCTCACGGCCCCGCGCTTCCAGATTGGCCAGCTCATTACGGGCGCCGGCGAGAATATTCGCCTGTTCCTGACGCGCCTGCTCGAACTGTTGCAGGCGGGCCCGGTTCTCAGCGGAGAGTTCCGCAGAGTCCTGACGGACCCGGTCGAGCACGTCGGAGAGGGATTGGGCACTTGCCGGCGCGGTGGCGGCAAGGGTGGTAAGGCCAAGCGCAGCAGCGGCGCCGAGGACCTTGAGGGAGTGGATCATTTTCATCGATAGAACCTCAAATTACGCGGAGCGGCCGTTACTGGACCGAGAATTTCTGGACGGGGCCGAACAGCACTTCCTGCTGTTTCTTGCCTGATGCGACGCGGATGGCTTCGCGGACATCGCCGACCATGCCGCCCGGAAGCGGTTCCCACTGGCCGCTGACGCGGTTGTAGAACTGGCCTTCGCGGTCATTGGTATCGATCCAGACCAGGGCAACCCGGCCATACTGGAAGAAATCCACGGTCTTGGTGGCGTCGCCGACCTGGACGTCTTCGGACCAGGTATCGATGGTGCGACCATACTCCATTTCATTCTGGTAGGCCTGAATGATCAGGCGATAGCGCTCGGCAGTGGACACCTGGGGGTCTTCCATGGCCGCATCGAGCCCATCGAGCCGGATCTGGCGTTCGGCCTGCTTGAAGGGCAGGTCTGCTGCGACAAAGGCCTTCAGGTCTGTGATCATGTCGAGCATCATCGGGACCGTCTCGGCGGTAATTTCATCAACCCGGCTGAGCTGGTCGGTCAGCGAGACGATTTCCCGCTCCTGGCTCTCGACCACTTTCTCCTGCTGGCGGGCGAACAGCTCAGCCGCATCGCGCCGCTGGAGGATGGTGCGGTACTCACGCACCATGTCCGACCGCTCATCATCAAGCTGGTTGATCTGAGTCTGGATCTGTTCGGCCTGGCGGGTGGCCTGTTCACCCGTCTCAAGCGCCTGGCGCAACTGCGCTTCGGCGGGCACAACGGCCGCCATGACAAGCGCAGCGGCAATCGCGCCGCGGGCTGGGGTCAGGGAAATCTTCATGAATTGCCTCTCACTCTGCGCAGTGTCGTGCGTGGCTTGCGGGCCACCACGAAAAAAACCATCACATCGACCGCGCCGGCGGCCATTGCATTATCGGGTCGGGACACACACATCCCAAGTTGTCGTGAGTGAATGGCAGCGAAGCCGCGCACCTCCTCGGTTTTCCTATCGGGGCGCTGTCCGCCCTCGTTATCTGTGAAGAACCGGCCCCCCGGGTCTGCACGCGCCGCGACACTTTCTGTCCCGACGGGATCGACGCTATCAACACACCGACCGCAATTCAACACAGTTCAATTTTCATTTAGGAAATTGCCGCCCAAGCGCGCTCTTGGCAACACCACAGGTGCACAAGATGCCGCAGATGGTGAAAACCGGGTCATTTCGGGACCGAAACAGGCGAGCGTCAGGAAGACTCTTCCACCCGGCAAGCGTTCGGGAAGAAGATGGCTGGGGCACCAGGATTCGAACCTGGGAATGGCGATA
>JBCCBN010000165.1:0-6099 GCA_039034035.1 Pseudomonadota bacterium | reverse complement strand
CAGGCAGCGGCGAGGTCGAGCGCGGCGGCGAAGCCGGTGGCGGCGGTGTAGCGCAGGCCTTCACCGACTGGAATGGCGGGGCCGGTTTGGGTAGATGGGGCGGTTTGCGTGACCATGCCCGATCCTTGGGCCGAAGTGGAAAAGAAGCGGTAAAGACCGGGCGTCTTATTCGGCACGGCTTATTCGAGGCTGGCAGCGGTTTCGCGTCGGCGGTCGGCGGCGCTCTGCTTGACGCTTTCGGAGCGGAGCTGGCCGCACGCTGCGAAGATGTCCCGGCCCCTGGGTGTGCGGATGGGGGAGGCATAGCCGGCCCGGTTCAGAACCTCGGCAAAGGCTTCGATCGTGTCCCAGTCAGAGCATTCATAGGGCGCGCCGGGCCAGGGATTGAAGGGGATGAGATTGATCTTTGACGGCACGCCGCGAAGTAATTTCACCAGGTCGCGGGCTTCGGCGAGGCTGTCATTCACCCCTTTCAGCATGACATATTCGAAGGTGACCCGTTTGGCGTTGGAGAGATCCGGATAGGCGCGGATGGCGTCGAACAGAGTTTGAAGGTCGTATTTTCGATTGATCGGAACGATTTCGTCGCGGAGATCGTCGCGCACGGCGTGGAGCGAAATCGCCAGCATGGCCGCGGTTCGGGTGCCGAGTTCGGGAATTTTCGGCGCGACGCCGGCGGTTGAGACCGTTATCCGGCGGCGACCGATGGCGATGCCGTCACCGTCGGAAATCGTGTCGATGGCCTCGGCGACATTGTCGAGATTGTAGAGCGGCTCCCCCATGCCCATGAAGACGATATTGGTGAGCTTTCGGTTCTCAGTACTGGTTGGCCATTCGCCGAGCCCGTCGCGGGCGATGAGCACCTGGGCGACGATTTCCTGGGCCGTGAGATTGCGCACCAGGCGCTGGGTTCCGGTATGGCAGAAGGTGCAATTGAGGGTGCAGCCGACCTGGGAGGAGACGCACAGGGCGCCGGCCTTTCCGACATCGGGGATGAAGACACTTTCGCCTTCCACATTGGGCCCGAACCGGGTGAGCCATTTCTGGGTGCCATCGACGGAGACCTTGTGCTCGGCGATTTCGGGGCGGTCGAGGGCATAGGTGTCTGCGAGACGGGCGCGCATCTCCTTGGCGATATCGGTCATCTCGGCGAAGTCCTGGCTGCCGAAATGGTGGAGCCAGCGCCGCAATTGCCGGGCGCGCATGCCGGCCTTGCTGGCGGGCACGCCGAGCGCCTCCATCTCCGCTTTCAGGGCGGGAATGGAGAGACCGGCCAGCGAGCGCCGAACGGGGGCTGGGATGCCTGCCGTATCGGCGGCACCTTCGGAGCGCCGGGAGAGATCGAGGGAGGTTGTCGCCATACCCCGGCGATAGCATGGCTTGCCCTTGACGCCAAAGAGGGCAGCCGAAGGGGATTGCGCGGTGTGGAAGGCGACGGGCTGAGGCCCAGACTCAGGTTCAGGGCGCGGCGGGTTCGGCGGCGAGCAGTGCCGAGAGGCGGGGGATAAGCTCTGCCAATCCCGGCGCGGGGTTGATGTCGCCTGCGCTACCTCTGGCCCAGCGCAGGAGAAATGGCAGGAGGGGCGCAGGGGCGGACGGGGTAGAGGCTGGCGCTTTGGCGGCCGCCCTGGCCTGGCGCCGCGCGATGATGCGCGCCAGGCGAAGGGTGACGGCTTCGGGATTGGACACGGTGAGGGCCAACGTGCTGAGCCGGGCAAATTCCTCACTGACCGGCTCCATGTTCAGGCCGTGGGGATTGGCCCAGCAGGCCGGGACGCGCTGGCGGTGCCGAGCGCTGGTTGAGGTCTGGTCCGACCGTGCATCTGGAACGGCCTCATGCAGCGAAAACCGTGGGAAAAGGCGGTTGGTGTCGGCGGTTTCGCGAGACGGTTCGGCCCGCTGAAGTCGCGGTTTTCGCGGTGCGCGCCCGAGCGCCAGCGTTTCGGCCAAGGCGGCGGCCGGTATGAGCAGCAAGCGCCGGAGCAGGCCTTCGCCGACCCGCAGCCACGCCCGCGCGGTCCGGCGGCGCCAGACCAGCACGGGTTCGGTGCCGGACATGGACGGCATGAGCAACACGCACAGGGCATCGACCAGGGCCACAAGCTGGCTCCAGAGGGTGGCGGTTACAGGGTCACGGGTTTCGTCCATCGGGTGCATGACGCGCAGTATCGCCGAGGGCGAACCCGGTTGGATAGTTTCTGTCATTCAGGAGGCAATTGCGCGGCCGAGCGCTTGGCAAGGCGGTGCGGTCTTGCGGCCTGGGCCGGGATATGGCCGTGTCGATCCTGAGTAAGACGGGGAGCGCGCGCGGATGCCGAAATGGGTTCTTGCGGATGATGTGGGCATAGAAACGGTCGGCGGTGTTTTCACGGTCGTGCTGGAAAAGGGCACGGAAATCCCCTGTGAGGCGTCGCAGGTCTTCACCACGGCTGAGGATGGCCAGTCCGAGGTTGTGATCACCCTGGTGCAAGGCCGGCATGAAGCGGTGTCGAGCAACCGGCGACTGGGCATTATCAAACTGGGCGGGATTGCCTACGCGTCGGCCGGATTGCCGCAGATTGAAGTCGGGTTTTCAATCGATGTGGATGGGACGCTTTCGGCCAATGCCAGCGACCGGGCGACGCAGAACCGCCAGAGCGTGCGGGTGGCGGCGACGGAAGAGGCCCGGGTCAAGCTGCATGATGCCGATGCCGATCCTGAATTGGCCGAGCCCTTGTCGCTCGTCGGGCCGGACGGGGCGGTGACGGAATGGGTGGCGCGGGGCGAGTTCCTGCCGGCCTTCAAGCGGCTTCGGATCACCACGACTGAGCCTGACCAGAGCCAGATCACCGTGAAATTTGTGGCGGGGACGGGCCGAACCCTCGCCGAGAAGACCTTCCGGCTGAACGGCAATGAGGGGCCGGCGGGGCGGAGCCTTGATTTGAGCCTGGATGTGGCGGTCGCCACCAATGGGGCCCTGGAACTCTGGAGGCGCTCGAAAGACGGCGAGTTGGGGGCGTGTATCTTCACCTCCGACGCCAAGCTGGCGATAACGGCGCCCAAGGGGGCGGCCAAGGGGGCAGGCCAGGCAGCCTCGCCGTTTGATGACGTGTTTGCCGGCATATTTGGCCCACCGGGGACGCCGAAATCGGTCAATCTGCCGCCGAAATACCGGTCGGCTGCGGGGGACGGCGGGAAGCCTGACGCTGAGCCTGCGGCGGAGACGGACGCGGCGGCCAGCGGACCTTCTGGCGCGGCTGGGGCCGGGGCAGGGGATGCCGGACAGGCGCGTGCCGCAGACGAGACGCCCGGCAGGGTGTTTATCAGCCACGCATCGGGGGATGCGGGCCTTGCGGGCGAAGTGGTGGCATCGCTGGAAGAGGGGGCGGGGTATGCGTGCTGGATCGCGCCCCGGAATGTTCGCGCCGGCCATGACTACCGCACGGAAATTCTGACCAACATCAAGCGCTGTTCGCACTTCATCCTGCTGATGTCCGAGACGGCGAACCAGAGCCCTCATGTGTTGCGGGAAGTGTCGCTGGCCGACCAGTACAGCAAGCGGATCATCCTGATCAAACTGTCGGATGTTTCGCTGCGGCCGGAGCTCGAATACCTGTTGCATGGGCGACATTGGGTCCGTTGGGAGGACACACGAGAGGCGATTGACCGGTTGCTGTAGGGGCCCTCGAACACAATGCGGCCATAAAGGCGTTGCGTGGGGGCAACGGCGGGGGGCGAAAGCGGGGAGGTGGGGCAAATCCGCTGCGAAACGTTCATCGCCCATCAATTGCGGCAGGGTTAACGTGGCTGTCATGTCACGGAAGCTGATCAGCTGCATGGTCGCCATCATGGCGGTGGCCTTTGCCTTCGGGGCGATGGCGGCGATCCGCTGGCCGTCGATCCTGATGCTGGTGGGCCTGTTCACCGACACCGGCATGGAAGACACGCTGCAGACGTTCAACTGGCGCGAATTCGGCATCCTGCACGGGGTGCCGTATTTCATTGCGGCGATGGCGTTTTATGCGAGCGCGGCGTTGATCGCGAAGCGCAAGCCGGGGGCGCTGAATGCGTATCTGCTGGGATGCGCGACCGGATTTCCGGCGGCGATGCTGGTGGATTTCGAGCCCGGCTGGTGGCGCGACCCGTCGACGGCGGAAGGGATCGTGGCGGGCGGCGGCGTGATTGCGGTGTTGTTGCTGCTGGCGGTGTGGGATCTGCGGTTCCAGCGTCGGGCGCCGCGGGCGGTGGCGCTGTCGGCGGCGGTGAGCCCGGGGTCTGAGCTGGCGGCGGCGGCGAAAAAAGCGCCAGCGCGGCCGGTGGGTCCGCCCTCGGCGGCGGTGATGGCAACGCGGGCGCAATTTGTCCGGGATGGACAGAAAATGCTGGAGCGACAGCAACGTGCCAAACGGCCGGTTAAGCCGGCTCCGCGAATTCGATATCCCGGCGACAGAGGGCCTTAAGGCGGCTTTGCTACGGCTGGGGGTCTGGTCGTGGGGAGTGTCATGCTGTTCTGGATTGCCGCTGGTTTTGCCTTGATTGCTGCGCTGTTGCTGTTGGTGTGGCCGCTGGTCGCGGTTGCGCCTGGGCAGCGGCGGGAGGCCCTGCAGGCGCCGGCGGCCCGGGCGATGATAGGCGCGGCGGGAACGGTTGCGATTGGCGCGATGCTGGTTCCATTGGTCGCGGCGGCCTTGATCTCGGGCACGGACACGGTGCAATTCGTGGCCTACGAGTTTGGCAGTCTGTCCTTCGGCATGTGATGCATGATCCATCGACCGGGGGGCCTTTCAGGGGACCCGCTGGTGCATACGACGAAATCCGATCCCGGGAATTACTTCGAGGACTTCACGCTGGGCCGGGAGTTGGTGCATGCCACGCCGCTGACCCTGAGCGAGGGGGATGTAAGCCTCTATCGGGCGCTGACGGGGAGCCGGCACGCGCTCTATAGTGCGCGGACATTTGCCGAGGCGAGCGGGGGGCCGGGATTGGCGGTGGACCCGCTGTTGGCGTTCCATGTGGTGTTCGGCAAGACGGTGCCGGATATCTCGCTGAATGCGGTGGCCAATCTGGGCTATGCGGATGGGCGGTTTCCGGTGCGGCTCTATCCGGGCGATACGCTGCGGGCGGTGTCGGAGGTGATCGGGCACAAGCAGAATTCGAACGGCCGGACGGGGGTGGTGTATGTGCGCACCCGGGGGCTGAACCAGGCGGGCGAGGAGGTGCTGTCCTACGTGCGCTGGGTGATGGTGCACAAGAAGGACCCCGCCTCGCCGGCGCCCGAGACGGTGGTGCCGGAGCTGCCGGCGGTGGTGGATGGCGGGTCGCTGGCGCCCGATTGGGGCTATGAAGGCTGGGATGATGCGCTGGCCGGCAGCGCGCACCGGTATGAGGATTATGCGGTTGGTGAGCGGATCGACCATGTGGACGGGATGACCGTCGAAGAGGCCGAGCACCAGCTGGCGACGCGGCTCTACCAGAACACGGCGAAGGTGCATTTCGATGCCCATGCCCAGGCCGCCAGCCGGTTTGGCAAGCGGCTGATCTATGGCGGGGTGGTGATCTCGATTGCGCGGGCGTTGAGCTTCAATGGGCTGGCGAATGCGGCGGAGATGCTGGCGATCAATGGCGGGACCCATGCCGGCCCCCTGTTTGCGGGCGATACGGTGTATGCTTGGTCGGAAGTGCTGGACCGGGCGGAGCTGTCGCCGAGTGTGGGCGCGTTGCGGCTGCGGCTGGTGGCGGCGAAGGACCATCCGTGCGGGGACTTCCCGCTGCGGGGCGAGGATGGCAAGTATCATCCCGATGTGCTGCTGGACTTTGACTATTGGGTAGCGATCCCGCGTCGGGCGTGATCGGCCGGTGGTGCGGTAGCCTGGCGGTGTGATGGGAGTGGATGTCATGGACCTGCGTAACACCTGGGACCAGTGGCCGGACGAGCAGGGGCGGTTTGGCGATTTTGGCGGACGGTATGTGGCCGAGACGCTGATGCCGCTGATCCTGGACCTAGAGACAGAATACCGGGCGGCCAAGCAGGATCCGGCCTTTTCCGCGCAGATGCCTGGAGGCAGTTGAAAGGGAGCTGTATATAACGTCCAGCGATCACCCTCACCAACAGCATATTCT
>JBCCBN010000164.1:0-6345 GCA_039034035.1 Pseudomonadota bacterium | reverse complement strand
CCAGCATGCGAGCATGCTGGGAGGATTGCGACGCAGCCCTGGCGCAAAAGGCCGGTGTTCAGGTGGCTCAAATTCGGATGAAAGGGCTCTAGCTCACCGTCAGGTAGAAAAGGTATAAGACAGGGACCGATGCAAACACTGGAGTTTGTGTTGCGGTGCACAATTTTTCTTGCCTTGGCACATTGTGTGCTTCACTTTGCTATTCATACGGCGCGCAGTGTTTGCCGCCAGACGATCGACGTCTGTAAGTTTTGGAGGGTTTCATGGCGGATACGGGTACCGGACGTATTCAGAAAGACATCTATGACATCGGCGAAATTCCCGCGGAGTTTCACGTTCCCAAGATGATGCATGCCTGGGCTATCCGGCGCGAGCGGCACGGCCGCCCGGCGACTGCCATGCAGGTAGAGCAGGTACCGGTGCCGGAGATTGACAGCGACGAAGTGCTGGTTCTCGTGATGGCCGCTGGCGTGAACTATAATGGCGTCTGGGCCGCTCTGGGCGAGCCGATCTCGCCCTTCGATGGCCACAAGGAAGAATACCATATCGCCGGCTCTGATGCGTCCGGCATTGTCTGGGCGGTTGGGCGCAAGGTGACCCGGGTGAAGCCTGGCGACGAGGTGGTGATCCACTGCAACCAGGATGATGGCGACGACGAGGAGTGCAATGGCGGCGACCCGATGTTCTCGCCGACCCAACGGATCTGGGGCTATGAGACCCCCGATGGCAGCTTCGCGCAGTTCTGCCGGGTACAGGCGCGCCAATGCATGCCGCGCCCGAAACACCTGACCTGGGAAGAGGCGGCCTGCTACACGCTGACCCTGGCGACGACCTATCGGATGCTGTTTGGCCACCGGCCCCATATCGTGAAACCCGGCCAGAATGTGCTGGTGTGGGGCGCATCGGGCGGGCTCGGCAGCTTTGCGATCCAACTCTGCGCAGTGACCGGAGCCCATGCGATCGGGGTTGTCTCGTCTGAGGACAAGTTCGATTTCGTCTATTCGATGGGCGCCAAGGGCGTGCTGAACCGGAAGGATTTCAATTGCTGGGGTCAGTTGCCAACCGTGAACGGGCCCGAATTCAATGACTACATGAAGGAGTCCCGGAAGTTCGGGAAGGCGATCTGGGAGATCACCGGCAAGAAGGATGTGGACATTGTGTTCGAACATCCCGGCGAAAGCACGATGCCGGTCTCGGTGTTCGTGGTGAAGCGCGGCGGCATGGTCGTGATCTGCGCGGGGACGACGGGCTTCAACCTCACCATGGATGCGCGCTTCCTGTGGATGCGCCAGAAGCGGGTGCAGGGCTCTCACTTTGCCAATCTGGCGCAGGCATCGGCGGCGAACCAGCTCGTGATCGACCGCCGGATTGATCCGTGCATGTCGGAAGTCATGCCGTGGGCGGACATTCCACTCGCCCATGAGAAGATGCTGGAGAACAAGCACCTGCCAGGCAATATGGCGGTGCTGGTCCAGAGCCCGAAGCCGGGCCTCCGGACCGTGGAAGACGTGCTTGAAGTTGGCCCGACGGTCGGCTAAGCAAACCAGGCATTCGGGAAGGGATGTGAGGGCTCGCGCCACGGTGCGGGCCCTCATTGTTTTCCGTATGCGGTTTTTATTTGAACTCGGCTGAAATCGCGGCGCTTTTCCTTGTCGTCTCCATGTCCTGTGTTTGGAGGAGGCGGCAGCACGCCAGTCGCCTGTCGCGGGAAACGACTTTGCGGCCGGGTAAATGTTACGTATCCGGAATAAGGTAAACGGGGATTGGTGGCGCCAGCGACCAATTCGTCCGTGTGGCCACGCACCGCAAGAGAGCGCGTGTTGAGTAGCAGGAGGGGCTCCCGATCGGGGGGCCAAGGGGTGAAGGATGAAAACCATTTCCAGGTATCTGACGTCAGCGGCCGCAGCCGCGTTGTTGTTTGCTGGGGCGGCGACGGCGCAGGCGGTTTCGAACGAGGCCTATCAGCGGCCCGCTGGGAGCAGTGACGAGCGCGTCCTGTCGGAAGAAGAGATCGACCGGCTGATCGGCGATACGCGCGCGGCCGGGATCGCGGTGGATGAGAACGCCGTGGATTTCGAATATGTGGGGGGTCCGGGCGAAGCGGCCGAGACCCAGGTCTGCTGTGAGCCAGTGCAAGAGCAGGTGACCGAAGAATCCCGCGAAGAGGTCACCGAGACTTTCTTCGATGCGGTGACCAGCCGGACGATTATCCAGCCGGTCGAGCGCACGATTATCCAACCCATCGAACGCCAGGTACTTGAGGCACGGGAAGAGACCGAAACCGAGGCCACCCAGTTCGAGGAAGAGCGCCTGGAGACGATTGTCGAGGCGATTGCAATCCCTGCGACGGCCGACACGGTGATCGAGCAGGAAACGGTCGAGAACCGCGAAGAGGTCACCGAGACGTTCCGGGACGTGATCACGAGCCGGGAGATCATCCAGCCCATTACACGGACCACTGTCATTCCGGTGACCCGCCGTATCGTCCGTCCACGGTCTGAAACCGTGACGGCGGAAACGCGGTATGAGGAGAATCGCCTGCCGGTGATTGTTCAGGAAGATCCGGTGCCAGCGGTGGCCGAAACGATCACGCCGCAAGTGACCGAGAACCAGGTGGAAGAAGTGACCGAAACGGTCATCCCTTATGTTTCTCGGCGCGATGTGTACCAGCCCATCGAACGCACCATCATCCAGCCGATCGAACGCCAGGTCCTGCTGGCGGAGACCGAGGAATTGACCCGGGAAGCGCGTCTGGAAACCGAACGTCTGCCGGTGCGGATTGACGAGGAAGCGGCGCCGCAAGTGGTCGAGAATATCGTCGAGCAGGTGACCGAGCGGATCGTTTATGAGGTCGAGGATGTTTACATTGACCAGATCACCCGGACCGTGATCCAGCCGGTGGTGGTAACCAATATCCAGCCGATCGAGCGCCGGATCCTGCGCGGCCAGTCCGAGACGATCACGAACGCGACCCAGTTCGAGGAAGTCCGCCTCGACCCGATCCTGGAAGCGGCGACCGTACCCGAGACCCAGGTGAACTATATTCCCCAGATCACGGAGAACCGTGTGGAGGAGGTCACCGAAGTCCAGGTGCCGGTTGTCACCCAGCGGAACATCTACCAGCCGGTGATCCGTACCGTGATCCAGCCCGTGGAAGTGCGCCGCATCCGCCCCCAAAGCGAAACGGTCACCAACACGGTGCGGTATGAAACGATCCGCGGCGAAGGCCTGGTGATCAATATCGGCACCGGCTGCCAGTGTGGCGCTAACGGCTTCTAGTGCCTGGGTGTTGCTGGGGGGGGCGGAACGGTCTCGAACCCACCACTTGTTCAGCCTACTGACGGCCTGTAAATGCCGTCCGCCAGACAACAAAAGCCCGCCTCGGTTGCTGCCGGTGGCGGGCTTTTTCTTGCCGGCAACCGGCTTCAGGTGCGGCTGTCGCGGACCGAGACGCCGGTGGCCGGGAAGTCGACGAAGACACCGTCTACCCCCGCTGCAAAGGCGGCGTTGAGCTCGTCCTGAATGTGGGTGAACCCATCGGGCAGGGCGTCATTGCGATAGGTATAGGGGTGGACCAGCAGGCCTTCGCTGTGGGCGCGGGAGACGTACGCGCTCGGCCCATCGGCATAGCCCGTCAACAGCCGTTTCGAGGGGCCGATCCCGTCCGCATATTCGGCGATTTCCTGCAGGGTCGGCTCGGTCGCCGATTGGGCTGGCAGGAGCTGGATCAGCGGCCAGTCGGCCGTCTCGGCGATGGTCTGCAGGACGCCCGGCTCAAACGATTGCAGATAGACCGGTGCATTCAGCGCACGAAGGTCAGCCGTTTCAAGCGCATCGAGCACGGCTGTTCGCATGTCGAGGCCGATAGACGCAAAATAGGACGGGTCCTTCAGTTCAGGATAAACCCCCAGGCGCTGGCCAGTCTGGTTGGTGATGGCCACTAAGCCAAGGATTTCGGTGAACGTAGGGATGGCGAACTGGCCGTCATATTCGGTAGCGCGACCCCGGCGGGTCTGGATCGCGCGCAGCGATTTGAGCTCCGACAGGCTGAAATCTTCGACAAACCAGTCTTCGCGCGGGCGACCGCCGACCTGCTTCAGCGTCTTCCGGTCAGCAAATTCGGGCCGGGACGCCACATCGGTAGAGACGGACAGGGTGCGCTCATGGCGGGCAACGAGCACACCGTCGCGGGTCATGACAAGGTCCGGCTCGATGAAGTCGGCGCCCTGGTCGATAGCGACTTCATAGGCTTGCAGCGTGTGTTCGGGATAGAGGCCCGACGCGCCGCGATGGGCGATGATGATTGGCGGCGCGCCGGTCAGCGTATCGCGCGAGATCGAAATGCGCTCGCCCGTGGGGCCGCCCGTGTCGCCGCCGCAAGCGGCCAGGGCCCCGGCGACGATCGCGACACCGGCTGCGCGGGCCACGCGCAGTCGAGCGCCGAGCACCCTTCTGGCCTGCGCAGATGGGCATTGAAACCGGGAGTGAGGCGTGGCCAACATGCTGTGTATTCCCCTGCTGCGACGCGGCGTCACCGGGCCGGGCACCCGGTGTGCCCACAATGCCGCTTTCCGCCTGCCCCAAGGACCCTTATATCGCCGAATGATGACACCGAGCCAGAACATCCGGAATTTCTCCATTATCGCCCATATCGACCATGGGAAGTCGACGCTTGCCGACCGTCTGATCCAGACCTGTGGCGGCCTGACCGAACGGGAGATGAGCGCCCAGGTGCTCGATAATATGGAAATCGAGCAGGAACGTGGCATCACTATCAAGGCCCAGACCGTGCGGCTGGAATACACGGCCCGGGACGGGGAGACCTATGTCCTGAACCTGATGGATACGCCGGGCCATGTGGACTTTGCCTATGAGGTGAGCCGGTGCCTGGCCGCCTGTGAGGGGTCGTTGCTGATCGTGGACGCGTCCCAGGGGGTGGAGGCGCAGACCCTGGCGAATGTTTACCAGGCCATCGACCAGGACCATGAGATCGTGCCGGTGCTGAACAAGATCGACTTGCCGGCGGCCGAGCCCGAGCGGGTGAAGGAACAGATCGAGGATATTATCGGGCTGGACGCGTCGGACGCCATCGAGGCGTCGGCGAAGACGGGCCTGGGCATTGAGGAGACGCTGGAAGCCATCGTGACCCGGCTGCCGGCGCCTGAAGCGGGCGACCCCGATGCGCCGCTCAAGGCCTCGCTGGTAGACGCCTATTACGACCCCTATCTCGGCGTCGTAGTGATCGTTCGAGTGTATGAGGGCACGCTGAAGAAGAAATCCAAGATCAAGATGATGCGCACCGGCGCGACCTATGAAGTGGACCGGGTGGGCACGTTCAAGCCGAAGATCACCGATAGCGACGTGCTAGGCCCCGGCGAGGTCGGCTTCCTCGTCGCCTCGATCAAGGAAGTGGCCGACTGTGCGGTGGGCGATACGATCACCGAGGAAAAGCGCCCCACCGCGGCAGCCCTGCCGGGCTACAAGGATGTGGTGCCGGTGGTGTTTTGCGGCCTGTTCCCGGTCGATGCCGCCGATTTCGACGATCTCCGCGCGGCGATGGGGAAGCTCAGGCTGAACGATGCCAGCTTCACCTGGGAGATGGAGACATCAGCGGCGCTGGGCATGGGCTTCCGGTGCGGATTTCTGGGGCTGTTGCATCTGGAGATCATACAGGAACGGCTCTCCCGCGAGTTTGACCTGGACCTGATCGCCACGGCACCCAGCGTGGTCTATGAGCTGACCATGACGGATGGTTCCGAAATGGAACTGCATAATCCGGCGGACATGCCAGACGTTGTAAAGGTTGCAGAAATCCGTGAGCCGTGGATTGAATCGGTGATCTACACGCCGGACGAATATCTCGGTGCCGTTTTGAAACTCTGTCAGGATCGCCGGGGCATCCAGAGGGAACTGTCCTATGTCGGCGGGCGGGCCATGGTGAAATATGAGCTGCCACTCAATGAGGTGGTGTTCGATTTTTATGACCGGCTGAAATCGATCTCGCGAGGCTATGCCAGCTTCGATTATGAGATAGTCGGGCACCGGGCGGAAAATCTGGTGAAGATGCAGATCCTGGTGAATGATGATCCGGTGGACGCGCTGGCCATGCTGGTGCACCGTGATCGGGCCGAGGGCCGGGGCCGGCAGATGTGCGAACGGCTGAAGGACCTGATCCCGCGCCAGATGTTCAAGATCCCGATCCAGGCGGCGATTGGCGGTAAGGTGATTGCGCGCGAGACCTTGTCCGCCCTGCGCAAAGACGTGACCGCCAAATGCTACGGCGGCGACGCCACCCGCAAGCGCAAACTGCTGGACAAGCAGAAGGCGGGCAAAAAGAAGATGCGT
>JBCCBN010000163.1:0-6364 GCA_039034035.1 Pseudomonadota bacterium | reverse complement strand
GTAACGGAATCGTTTGCGCCTGGTGGGGAGCAAGATATTGATGATGAACTATTGCTCTAATTTGAGCGCGAGCAACTTGACGGCTGGACCAATCTGCTCGGCGGCGAAATCCGGCACGACATCACCCAGCGGATCGACATTGGTCTGTCGGCAGCCCTGATGCACACCACGGCCACCGGCACCAGCGAATACTCGATCGGCCCCTCGATCGGCTTCTCCCCGAAAGAGAACATCTGGGCGAGCGTCGGCTACAATGTCACCGGCTTCCGGGATGAAGACTTCCAGGCCGCCGAATACACGCGGGAAGGCCTCTACCTCAAATTCCGCCTCAAGTTCGACGAAAACGATGTCAGCGGCCTGCTCAAGCACGTCACGCCAACCGGCCAGTACAAGGTCGAAGACCGCGCCCAATAGAGCCGGGCCCCGCCTGTACCCCAGAGTCCTGGAGCGGTTTCGACTTTGGGGAAAACGGTGTGGTCAGCGTTCCGTCAGCGCTGACCGGGGCCCTTGGCCGACCTCAGGAATGACCGCACCAGCTGCCCATCTTTCCAGCCCCGCACGCGCTCCACCGCCGATGACACATCCACCGCTTCAGCGCCCGTTCGGCGCACCGCTTCCGCCACCGTCGCCGCTGTCAGCCCACCCGCCAGCAACCAGGGCTTCGGCGCGTCCCATCCCTCCAGCACATCCCAGTCGAACGCGGCGCCATGGCCGCCCGTCACCGCAGCGCCCGCCGGCGCTTTCGCATCAATCAGCAACCGGTCTGCCGCTTCGTAGTCGCTGGCCCGTGCCAGGTCCGCCCCGTCAGACACCCCCAGCGCCTTCCAAACCTCGATCCCGGTCCGCGCCTTCACCTCGGCCACCCGCGCGGGTGTTTCGCCGCCATGGAGCTGCAAGACCGGGATCCCCGTCTCGACCACGGCATCGATCAGCCCGTCTTCGGCATCAGCCAATACGGCCACGGGCCGCGCCCGGCGGATTGGCAGCATCAGCGACGCCACCGCATCCACGCTCACCGCCCGCACGCTTTTCTCAACGAACATGAAACCGATCCAGTCGGCACCGGCTTCGTCGGCCAGGCGCACCATGTCAGGGTCGCGCACCCCGCAGATCTTCACCGCAACCATGACACCCTATCCGCGCTGAAACCGCGCGCAGCTTACTCCGCCGCCAGACGCTCGTCATCGGTCTCGTTCTCGATCTCGAAAACAAGAATGTCGCCGGGCTGGCAATCGAGCTCCCGGCACAAGGCCTCCAGCGTCGAAAACCGCACCGCCTTGGCCTTCCCCGTCTTGAGGATCGACAAATTCGCCAGCGTCACACCCACCCGCTCCGACAGCTCGGTGAGAGACATCCGGCGATCCAGAAGCACACGATCAAGGGTGACACGAATTCCCATAGCCACCTCTATATGGTCATTTTTTCTTCTTCGCGAAGGCGGGTGCCCTCACGAAAGACTTGGGACAGGATCAACAACGCCGCCACCGCCGCCCACAGCGTGATATTGATCGACAGGCGCCAGGTGCCCGCTTCGCCCGGTCCCAACAGACCGCTGGCGGACAAGGCCATGCTGGCCACCTCCATCGCGCCCAGGGCGATGGCAATCCGGGTCAGCCGGGTCGCATTGTCCGGAACAAATGGGTCGCCCTCGGCCAGCGTGCTCAATATCCGGCGCAATTGCAGGCAGATATAGACGATCACTGCCACCAATGCCGCCGCCGCTACAATCGCCAGCCCGAACGTCAACGGCCCGATGCCGTCATAGGTCTCCACCGTCAGCCCGCTCAGCGTGCCGCCATTCACGCTCGCAGCCAGCCCGATCAGCAGCACCGCCACCACAAACACACCGACTGCGATCGCCACCCAGATCACCGCCGTCATGGCGATGGTCAGCATGGCAGCCATGGAATTGCGCGGCGATGGCGTCATATCTGGCCCTTGAACACTGGCGTAGAGATCGGCACTCTAACACCATACATAGTGATAAACGATAAGTTTCGGTTCATATAAAGCAAGTTCTGGGCAAAAAGCCATGGAAAAGACACAGTCTCCGCCCGCGCTGGTGCCCGGACGGCTCGTCGCCGCCACCCATAATCGTGGCAAGGTGGCCGAACTGGAAGACCTGTTCCGGCCCCATGGCTTCGACGTCGTCTCGGCCATCGAGCTCGACCTGCCCGAGCCGGACGAGACCGAATTCACCTTTGCCGGCAATGCGCTGATCAAGGCCCATGCCGCCGCAACGGCCACGGGCGCGCCGGCCCTGTCTGACGATAGCGGTCTGGTTGTCCAAGCACTGGGCGGTATGCCCGGCGTCCACACCGCCCTCTGGGCCGGCGAGCCGCGCGACTTCCGCGTCGCCATGGAGAAAGTCGAAACCCTGCTCCAGGATTGCGGCAGCGACGACCGCTCGGCCTATTTCGCCTGCTGTCTCGCCGTCGCCTGGCCCGATGGCCGCGAGGCCGTGTTCGAAGGCCAGGTCCACGGCACCCTGGTCTGGCCGCCCCGCGGCGAGCGCGGCTTCGGCTACGATCCGGTCTTCATCGCCGATGGCGAGACCGAGACCTTTGGCGAGATGGACCCCGCCCGCAAGCACGCCATGAGCCACCGCGCCGACGCTTTTGCCCGGCTCAAGGCCGCCCTGCTCCCCGATTGACCCAGCCCCGCCAGAAACGCTCCGGCCAGAACCGCTCGGGCCAGCCTGCGGCCGCCTATGGCCCCCATAATGGCATGGGCCTCTATGTCCACTGGCCCTATTGCGCCCGCATCTGCCCCTATTGCGACTTCAACGTCTATGCCGCCAAGGACCGGAGCCCCGGCACACTCGTCGATGCCCTCCTCGCTGACCTGGCCGGCCATGCCCGCATACCCGGCTACAAGCCTGCCCCCCTGACCAGCGTCTTCCTTGGCGGCGGCACCCCATCGCTCATGCCGCCCGATGCGATCTGGTCCATCCTTGGCCTCGCCCACCAGCTCTACGGCCTGGCCGAGCCCTGCGAGGTCACCCTTGAAGCCAATCCGGCCGACATCACCGATGACGCCCTCGCCGCCTGGCGCGATGCCGGGGTGAACCGGCTCTCCATCGGCGTCCAGTCCCTCGACGACCAGGCCCTCCACTTCCTGGGCCGGGACCATGACGCCGCCACCGCCCGCCGCGCCGTCGATGCTGCCCTCAAGCGCGTACCATCGGTGTCGATCGACCTGATCTACGCCCGGCCCGGCCAATCGCTCGCCGCCTGGCAGGCCGAACTCGGTGCAGGCATCGCCCTCGGCGCGCCCCACCTTTCGCTCTACGAGCTCACCATCGAGGAGAAAACCGCCTTCGGCGCCCGCGCCCGCCGCGGCGACCTAATCCCCATGCCCGACGATGACCAGGCCACCCTCTACGAGGTCACCCAGGCCATCTGCGATGCCGCAGGCCTCCCCGCGTATGAAATCTCAAACCACGCCGCCAGCCCGGACCACCAATCGGTCCACAATCTCACCTATTGGCGCGGGGGCGACTGGATCGGCATCGGCCCCGGCGCCCATGGCCGGCTCACCCTCAAGGGTCAGCGCATCGCCACCGAAGCCGTCCGCAAGCCCGGCGCCTACACCTCCCGCATCGAGCAAAAGGGCAGAGGCTGGCAGGAAAAGACCGTCCTCACCCCCCTGGAGGCCGCCCGCGAACGCCTCGCCATGGGCCTACGCTCAGCTGAAGGGCTCCCTCTCCAAGCCATCGAAGCCCTGACCGGCCACCCCGTCGAGCCCAACAAACTGTCTGACTTCCAATCCGCCGGCCTCATCACAGTCGGGCACGGCAAGATCACCCTAACCCCCCAAGGCCGCCTCCTCGCCGACCGCATCACAGCCGAACTCGCGCCCTAGCGCTCGTAAAGTACCCGATCCGACTCTGACCATTTTTGAACATCATTGAGAGCCCGCACATTAGAGATGATGCCATCCGGATGGCCCACTTTCATGTCGTCCGCTGTCAACACGCCTACGCGTTCGAGTCGCTCATCCTTCGCGGTCTGATAGGCTTTTTCATCAAGTCCCTTCGTGTCGGGAATGAACTCGGCATACACATGCGCGGCGACCGGTGAATCATTCGAGGACGTGAGCATGCCCACTCCCCTCAATTGTTTTATGGAGGTCCGTTTTCTTGTGCTCACCGCGCGGTACGGAACGACATGAAGCTCGGACGCCAGGATCGGGAATTCCGCCGTGTTCCAATCAGGTGCAAGCGTGACGTGTCGACCACAAGTCGTCCGCCGAACCGATCCACATAGTCGGGGTCAAACTTTCCTCGCGAAAACTGCATATACATCGCGCCACCATCCATCACCACGTTCAATGGCGGAAACGACACCAGCGATATGTTGAACTCCGGTACTTTGGGATCGTCCCAGTCGGTGTGCGACAAGCGCACGAAGTACCAAAGTCCCGAAACTTGATCGATCACGGTCGCCGTTTCATCGTCGATCCCGTGGTGGGGAGGCGACGAATCCGGTTGGGTGTTGAAGTCATTCGGTTGAAGCGCTGGCGTCTGGCGTTTGCCTTCTACGGTGTCTCTCAGGGTTCGCAGCACTTCGATTTCGTTCAGACCGTATTCGTCGAAGAGCTGGAATATCGGCAGCTTGAGTGCGGCAAACTGTTTCTCTTTTCGGCGAAGCGTCGCGTCGCGCGTGAAGAAGTTCTTGATCTGGTCGATTTCCAAACCGCTGTGCAACAACGATTCATAAGTCAATTCGCGGTTCGTGCCCTGGAGGTGCCGCCAGATCAGGGTGAGCGCCACATGCCGGTTCTTGATTGTCCGCTCTTGGCTCAACACCGCAATGCTCCACCGATTGGCGTCAGACCATCCTGATACACCAAATTCGTTAAGCAAGCCAAATTGAATCGACTGAACTGAGCACAAAGGCGCGCGTGCGTGTAAATGATACAAAACTGCGCCGAAACTACAGTTTTAACCCTGTGGTGCGATTGTAATACGGCCGTCACACTCGCCGTGTAGGCGACGGGTCAAAAGCGTTAACAAAAGGAGAATACGCATGACCACGAAATCCCCAAGCCGCGTAGCGGACGAAGACGTCCTCGGCGAAAGCGGAATCATCATCCCGGGCCAGTCCATCAGCCTTCGCCTTCAATCGGAGGTGATCTGCAAGCGACAGGCCGAAGACCGGGAAGAAGTGCGGCGCGCGACCGCCGCGCTCAGGAACACCAAGCACCCGCCCACCAGCGATCCAGCAAAGGAGTCGTAAAATGACTGACCAACAGGCCGCGAGGCTCAACACCCTCTCGCAATTGGAAGACCTGCTCGATCAGATTGCAGACGCGGACGAGACATTCGTATCGATCAAGGTTGAAGTGGAGATCACAGGTCCGGCAAAGGACATTGTCCCCGCCGCAAGAAGCCGGCCGCGTCCGCCAAAGCACCATCCACTGATAACGGTGCAAACGTCCCCCACGTCTGCGGCGTTTCTCTATGAACACCAGGGCGGCGTTTACCGCCCAACCCAGGACGATGCCCTCAGGCAACTATAGCCGCCTCGCATCGCGCCCTGATGGCGGATACCCAAATTCCCTAATTCACAACCGCTTGCTTGAGCGATTCCAGATACTGGACATGCGCTTCAAGGGCCGGGTATTGCCCGTCATCCTTGGCATGGGCGAGCATCCGTTCCTTAGCCGTCTGGATCTCGCCATCGAGCGCCGCGACGTCCACATCGGCGCAATCCACCGCCTCTTCGGCCAGAATGGTCAGCCCCGCCGGCGTCACATCGGCAAAGCCGCCGCGCACGAAAATCCGCTTGTCCCCGCCCTCGGCGCCCAGCACCCGCACCAGCCCGTTCTTCAGTGTCGTCATGAACGGCGCATGATCCGGCAACACCCCGAACTCACCCTCTGTCCCCGGTGCGATCACATGGTCCACCTCGCCGGAAAACAGTTCCCGGGCCGGCGAAACAAGCGAGAAATGTAGTGTGTCAGCCACCCATTCGCTCCCTAGGCGTCCGCCAGCATCTGTTCGGCTTTCTTCACCGCTTCGTCGATGCTGCCGACCATGTAGAAGGCCTGCTCGGGCAGGTGGTCATAGTCACCGGCGATCAGGCCCTTGAAGCCTTTCACCGTGTCTTCCAGCTTCACCTGCACGCCTGGCGAGCCGGTGAACACTTCGGCCACGTCGAAGGGCTGGCTCAGGAAGCGTTCCACTTTTCGGGCCCGGGCCACGGCCAGCTTGTCGTCTTCGGAGAGCTCGTCCATGCCGAGAATGGCGATGATGTCCTGCAGTTCCTTGTACTTCTGCAGGATTTCCTGGACGCCCCGGGCCACTTCATAATGCTCTTCGCCGATCACCAGCGGATCGAGGATCCGGGACGTCGAATCC
>JBCCBN010000162.1:0-6409 GCA_039034035.1 Pseudomonadota bacterium | reverse complement strand
TTCGGGTGCGGCCAGCGCGGAAGTAGAGGTCATCCGTGTGATCGCTCTCGGGGGAGGTGGCCTTTGCGGAACCGTGCGGCAGCGCTGCACTCGGAGCCTTGGTCTTGTGACCTTGCGCGACCTGGCGGGTTCGCCAGAAGGTGACCGCGAAGACCGGCTTACCGGCTTCGTCTTCATAGCGTTGGACAAAGCCGTCGCCGGCGGCGCGGTCGGCACAAGCGAGGATCGCGTCGACTTCCGCTTCCTCGGGGGTCAGCCACTCTGTCTCGAGCGCCTCTACCGCGAACTGGTCGCCCGCCAGTCGCTCGGCATCGGCCCGGGTGCGCGCTGCGTGCCCCGACCCGGCCAGGGCGCCGCGCGCGTCTGCAGCGAGGGGATAGAGATGACCCATCCCTCGGAGCTAGGGGACAAAGCCCCCGCCGTCCATGGCTGACAAGAGGGGCGCGGCATGGCGAGTGGCCGCGAGCCGTGCAAAGCGCAGCGTAACCGCCTTCCGGCGCGCCGCGGGGAGGGCATTGAGGCGCGCTCGCCGAACAATCGCGCCGCCGAACCCGTCGGCGATGATCAGTCCAGTATGAGCGGGGAGAACATCAATCGGAAATTCATTGGAAACAGCGAAGTAGAACTCATCGCAGAAGGGTTCGTATTCCGGCCATTTCGCGTCGGTGCGGAAATCATTGATGCAGGATTTGATCTCGACGATGGTCACCTGTCCTTTCGCATCCAGCGCCACAAGGTCAGCGCGGCGGCCATTTGCGAGGGTCATTTCGGGTAGGCTGGCCTGGCCCATTTCGTATAGCATCCGCGTCACGCCCCGGCACAGGCGGAGGGCGGCCGCAGCGGCGCCGCCGGGACCGGAAGCCCTCGTGCCATTGTTTTCGCCTGTGGATGGGAGCGGATCCGCCATGCGTCACGATTACTGGTTCAGAATTGTTCTTGACATGTTCTCTTGTGACTGATTGGCTCTCCGGCGTCAAGCAACGATCATGATCCATCGGACAATTGATGGATCGAGGCGCGGAGAGGGGATTCGAACGCCGTTCTGACGATCTCCGATGTTTAATGTGGGGCGATGGGACGGGCTGGTTGCGGCGTGTCATATTGCGAACAAATGGTTAAGATACGGCGCAGCGGAATGTTGTCCGAGGCCGAGGGGCAGAGCGTATGAGCGTGAAGAGTTCAATCCGATTTCGCTGGATGCTGGCGCCGACGCTGCTGCTGGCGTTCGCACTTTCGGCCTGTGATCAACGCAGCGAGCGGGTCGATCGTGCGCGAACGGTAATCGATGGTGCGATTGAGCAGGCCCTGGGCGAGACGCCGCCACCGGATGCGATGGAATCGGTCGCGGTGGAGGATCGCGCTTTTGCCGGTACGGTCATGGCGGAGGAGGTTTTCACCACTGCGGCGATACCGCCGGCGCGGTTTGCCGTCGGTTCGATCATCGCCAAGCCGCGGGACGTCCCGCCCCTGCCGAGCCCGGAAGAGGCGTTGTTGATGCAGGCTCCCGAAGTGGCCGACGAACTGGACATCGAGCCACAGACCGAGGGTCGCGCGTTCGACGACAACACGGTGCTTCGCTCCCCACCGGTCGCGACGCGCGGTGTGTTGGAGACCGGCCGTGACTCCGAAGACGGTGCTGCCACCGACGACGCCAGGTCTGCCGCACGCGAGATGGAGCGCGCTGAGACCGTGATCAAGGGCAGCCAGTCCGAACTCCGGAGCCTCCGGCAACGGCTTGAGCGGCGACGACTGGAAGTGCAGGAGCGCGTCGGTGGGCTACCGGACGTTTCGCTCGATGAGGCAACGCTGCCCGAAGCGCGCATCAAACTGGCGAAACGGGCGCTGCCATCGCCGCAGACGATCGAGCGCCAGGTCGATGCGCGATCAAAGATGCTGGATGTGATAGCCGAGTTTGGTCTTTCGGGGCAGGTGGAATTGAACCGGACGGGCCAGATGGTTGTTCAGATCGGAGATGCTGGCGCTGACCCGACTCAGTTCGTTGAAGGCCGCGTAGCGCGGCAAGCAGGACCGGACATCGCCACAGATGGTGAGCTGGTTTGCCCGGACCGGCCCGATCCCGCGCTGATCCAGGAAGACAAGGCCCTGGCGACCCAGTGCGTTCTCGAACGTCTGGCAGCGAGCGGCGAGTATGAGTACGTCGAAAAGGACTTCATCTTCGACCATCAGTTTGTGCGGCGACCACCGGCAACTCCAGTATCAACAGTGACAAAGCCCGATGATCCGCTTTGGACGCTACAATGGCACTTCCAGAACAATGGGTCCGAGCCGGGGACCACGCCCGGCGGCGCTGGCTTTCTGGATTTCTGGACTCGGCAAGGTACCCAGGGCTCGTCCGATGTAGTGGTCGCCGTTGTGGATACAGGTCTGGATCTGAGCCACCCGGATATCCGCGATTCGCTGAACGTCGCGCCAGGCTGGGACATGGTGTCCGACCCCAGCATGGGCAATGATGGCGATGGTCGCGATCCTGACCCCGACGACCCCGGCGATTTGTGTGATCCCACCGATCCATTCGCCGAGGACAGTTTCCATGGCACCCATGTCGCTGGCACGATTGGCGCCAATCTCAGCAATAACAGCTCTGGCGTGGCGGGCGGGGCATGGACAGTCACGGTGGTGCCGGTACGTGCCCTTGGCAAGTGCGGGGGGCGGCTGACCGATATCAACGACGCCATCCGATGGGCAGGTGGCCTGGTGCCCGCCTTTGACTCCCAGGGCAGCGAAATTTGGAATGAGAACCCAGCCGACATCATCAATCTTTCGATCGGACTGTTCGAATTCTGCCCGGCCTCGCTGCAAGAAGCGATCAATGCAGTTACCGAGCGCGGAGTGGTCGTGGTCTCGGCGGCTGGAAATGCACGCGTGCCGACCGAATTCTACGCTCCTGGCGGCTGCCAGAATGTGGTGACAGTTGCGGCAGGCGATGCGCGCGGTGTGATCACGCCATACTCCAATTATGGGTCGGAAGTGGATGTCCTCGCTCCGGGCGGCGATTTGACTCGCGACGACAATGGAGATGGCCGGCCCGATGGCGTGCTTTCGACCAAGCGTGCCAGCGGTTGCGCCGATCCGGTGACCGGCGAGTCGGTGGATACCTGTAATTATGCGTTCGAACAGGGCACCAGCATGGCGGCGCCTCATGTGTCCGCCGCGCTTGCCCTCATGAAATCCAAGGATCCGTCCTTGTTTGGCACGGAGTTGCGCGACAGGTTACTGGCCAGTCTCGATCCGAGGACGGGTACGCAGTGCGCCGGCCGGTGCGATCTTTATCAGGGTTTCCCGGAGCTTCCCGACCAGCCAGGACAGTGCGCGAGACCTTGCGGCGGAGGTCTCCTGAATCTTGCAAATCTCGTCTTCTCCAGCGAAGAAGGCAGCGATGATTGATCCAAGTACCTCACTCGTTCCCTTGCGCGCGGCTGCAGTCTCGCTCCTTGGTTTCACGGTCGCTGGCTGTGCCGGGTGTTTCCCGAGCAGCGGCGCTCCTGCGCAGGCGCAGTGGGCGCCGATGCCGCTCCAGGCTGCCCATCTCGATGAGTCCACATTGGTGCCGGCAACAACGCAGATTACCCAGCCGCGAACGGTGCAGTTCATCGTCAAAGTGAAGGATGGCGAAGCCGAAGCACTGACGCGGCTGTATTTCCGAGACGAAGCCGCCGCCCGAGCATCGTTCGCCGATTGGGCTTCAGACAAGCCCCTGTTCCGGTCGATGGACCTGGTTGCCTGTTCCTACAGCGGAGAGTTGGTGCTGCGCCCCGCGGCAGCGAGCGCGGCGGGTGAGGGTGCTGATTTTGACGGCGTTCTGGCCGCGCTTCGCGCCCATCCCCTGGTCTCTTATGCCGACCGGGACTTCGTTGCTCAGATTGAACGGGGCGGCGGGAGGGAAGAATGATGAACGCGCGCGAAGGTCTCGCTTGTATCGTCTCGGCATGCGCGGTGGCGGCGTGCAATCCATTGTCGCAGCAGGCCGAACCACCGCACCAGGTGGCCGTAGCTGAAGAAAGGGATGCGCAGCCTGCGCTTGTCCCGGTGCAGGGTAGCGATGCGGAAACCCAGGGCGGTCGCGAGACGGTACAGACGTCGACGGCCACGATCGACTGGGATGCGGCGCGGACAGACCTGGCGTCGCGGGGGCAGTCCGACACCGGGCGGTCCTTCCAGATCGAATCCGGTGCTGCTGCGCCGCCCGTTCCCGTGCTTCTGCCAACGGGCATTGTCAGCCCGGCTTCTGCGGATCGGCCGATCTATCGCGGCGTCGCGGTCGGTTATTTCGCCAAGTCTCCGGGCGCGGATTACGACATCACGATCAGTGGGACCAATGAGTGGTACTCCGGCGGAACCGAAGGCCGTGACGCCCCCGCGACTGAAGCCGTGTTCACGCGAACCATGTCCGGTGCACAGGTCTCGCTGAACCGGTATGGTGCCGCCTATCTGATCGAGTTCGACTGCAATCGGGCAACCGGCGCAGCGGCGAATGCGTGTATCGGCGAGGCGGAAGCGATGTCCGTAGCCAACCAACTTGTGATTGCAGGTTCGCGGTAATGATGCGCGCGGGCTGGACGATCGCGGCGCTCGCGGTGGGGTTGATCCTGATGGCTGGATGCGATGCTGTCCGTTATCCGGGCGATGGCGGCGAGGCGCCGCGCATTCCGCCGACGGGGGACGATAGTGACGGACCGGGTCCGGCGCCCCCGATGGTGCCGGTTTCCAATCCGTATGGGGACGAGGATGAGGGAGGCCTTTCGGCAGGCCAGGGTGAGGAAACCGGTCCGGTTGTTGGTCCAGAACCAGACCCTGTCTCCGATCCTGACGCCTTGGAAGAGGGTTTAGAGGATCCGGCCGACACTCCGCCGGAACCACCGCTTGGTGACGAAGTTGCCCCTACGGACCCGCAACCGATCGAGGATCCGGATGTCGGAGACCAGGCGCTGGTTGACGGAACCGAGGCGGATGATCCGCCCGAGCCCGTATTCTCCTACTTTGGGCCCGGCCAATTGAGCCCAGGATCGGGAACCGGGGCATTCGAGCAGATCGTCCATGCGCCTGACATCGTTTTTCCGATCCGCTCCGCTCCGGCGTATCTGCAGTCGCAAGTCTGGAATTTCGGCGGCGGTGTGGCTGGCGGTGACCAGTGCGACTCGCGCAACTTTGCTTATCCGTGGCGAGACAATTTCTGCGAAACGCGCACTGCTGATCGCGGGACACCTTTCTGTCCGCTCAACCGGGTGCACCAGGGTCAGGACATTCGGGTTGGCACACCCGAAGACTGCCGCCAATTGCGCGCGACGGCTGCGGCCGGCCGCACTCTGCATGAGGTTGTGGCGGTGGAAGACGGGCTGATTTATGACATCGGCACCTATACCGTAAAGCTCCGGAGCGGGGGCCGGATTTACCGCTACATGCATCTCAACATGGCCGAACTGCAGGTGCAGGAAGGCGATACGGTCGAGGCAGGTGACATATTGGGGTATGTGTCGAACGATTTCGGCGGAACGCCGACCACTTTCCATCTCCACTTCGAGATCATCCAGAACACCGAAGCCTATGGCTGGGAGCACGTGCCGCCATATCTGTCGCTGGTTGAGGCCTATGAGCGGCGAGAGCAAGGACGGGGAGATCGCATCGAGAACGACGCGGCCATCGCATCGGCACGGATCCTGCCGATCCCCGAAGGATTGGAGATCATTGAATAGCTGACCTTGCGGGCGCCCGATCGTCTTGCTCGCCCGGTCGATGATGTTCACGTTGCGCGATTGCGAAACGCATGACTTGCCCCGCGCTGGGATCGTCCGTAGGGACGGGTATTCGGCGGGTGTAGCTCAATGGTAGAGCAGGAGCTTCCCAAGCTTAAGATGAGGGTTCGATTCCCTTCACCCGCTCCACATCGCAGAGGCAGTGTATGCGTTCGCTAGCAGGTCCGCCAGCGAGTTTCGCGTCCTCGCCCACAGGAATCCGATGGGCTCGAACCAAATTGGCGACGTGTTCCCGGACCTGAACGGTGGGAGACGCTCAGCTAGCGCAGCACTTGCTCATGCGGCGGCGTGGGATTGCCAGCATGGCTCGGGCGCGACAGAGAAGATGGAGAACAGATAAGGGGGAGGCCTAGGCCATGAATCTGGGACTGATCGATCTCGGCATTGTCGCCATCTACGCGGCGGCCCTTTTTGCCGTCGCGCTTTGGGTCTCCCGGGAGCCCGCTGGCCACGCCAAGGATACCGAAGATTATTTCCTGGCCGGCCGGGCGCTTCCCTGGTGGGCGATCGGCGCATCTCTGATTGCGTCGAACATCTCCGCTGAGCAGATCATCGGCCAGTCGGGGCAAGGCTTTGTCGTCGGCCTCGCCATCGCAGCCTATGAGTGGCAGGCCGCCATAGTCTTGTTGATCACGGCG
>JBCCBN010000161.1:0-6471 GCA_039034035.1 Pseudomonadota bacterium | reverse complement strand
TGATGACCGCTTCGACCTTTTTCACCTGGCAGACCTCAAATTTTACCAGGATTGGGACAGCGGCTATTCCAAGCAGCAGGCGACCCGTCCCCAGACGCTCGGCTACGGATTGGTCGATTCGCCGGTAGGGCAGCTCGCATGGATCCTGGAGAAATTCTACCAGTGGACCGATTGTGACGGGCATCCGGAAAACGTGATCTCCCGCGACCGGTTGCTCGACAATGTGATGGTGTATTGGCTCAATGCTTCGGCGGCGTCATCGGCGCGGCTCTACTGGGAGAGTTTTGGCCGGCAGCGGCTCGATCCCGTCTTGGTGCCCTCGGCAATCTCTATGTTTCCGAAGGAGATACTCCGGACGTCGGACCGCTGGGCCCGGAAGCGCTACACCGATCTCCGCTATTTCGGGCGCCGGAAGACGGGCGGACACTTCGCCGCCAAGGAACAGCCGGCGGCCTTTGTCGAGGAAGTCCGCGCTGGCTTCGCCGCAATTAAGGGGCGGTAGGATATCGACCGCTTTTACCGGTCTGCGGTGACCAGGTCCGGCTCACAGGGGCCAGGGTCGAACCGCATGGCGATGAAGGTGACCGGATCCCCGTTCGAGTAGTTGAGGGCGTAGCGCGGCGCCGATTCACGGGTGCAATAGCCCAGGCTGTCGGCTTCGGCGCGAAGCGCCTGGCGGGCCGGCGGGCCGGCTTCGTGCTCCAGGTCGATGAGGTAGGCGGCGGGCAGCGCGTCGGCAGTGTCGGGCAGGTCCACCACGGTTTCGGGCGGGTGGAGATTTTCGGTGCCGATGCGCATAACGTAGGAGGGTTCGGCATAACCAACGGCCTGGATCCGGGCCGGAGCGATGCAACCCTCGCCCCGGTTCGGGACTGCGCAGATGTCTTCAAGGGCGGCGCGGGCCTGCTCGGTGGGCTGGACCCAGACCTGGCTCGGCAGGAAGGCCCAGCGGACGTGCCAGCCGGCGACCATCGCTGTGGCGACTGCGAAGGCGGTGGCTGGACCGATGCGGCGGACGGCGATAGCGGCAAGGCTGATCACCAGCAGGCCGGCGGCGACGTACCAGAGTCCCATGGGAAAGCCGATCGCGACCGACCATTGATCGGCAATTTCGGTGGGGTCAGCCTGGCGGAAGTCGCCATAGGCTTCCTGTTTGACGAGCCTTGCAGCCTGCGGTGTCGACACCGCCAGCAGGGCGCCGCCGCCGATGGCGAAGAGGATCGCGGATGCCAGACGGAGCCCTCCACTGCCGCGGGCCGTTTCGATCAGGCGCCAGGCGCCATAGCCGCAGAGCAGGGCGAGGGCGGGATAGGCCGGCAGGATGTAGTGGCTGAGCTTGGTCAGCAGGAGTTCGAAGAAGATCCAGGTGGGCAGGCCCCAGGCAATGAGGAATTTGAGGCCCTGGCGATGCTGGCCAGCGACGGTTTCCAGCGTGCTTCGGCGAACGCCTTGCCAGGTGTGATAAAGGCCCGGGATCAGGAACAGGGTGGCTGGAAAGAACCAGACCGGGACGTGGAGAAGGTGGTAGCCAGGCCAGCCGCCATGGCCTTCGGATGCGCTGACCAGCTTGTCTCTGAGGTCTTTCCCGACCGCGCCCTGGAGGTATTCGCCCGCCGTGGCCGCCTGGATCCAGATCAGCCAAGGGACGAAGATGGCGAGGCCAATGGCCCAGCCAGGCCACCAGGTCAGCCCTTTCATCCAGCGCCAGTCGCGCCGGTCCCAGAGATAAAGGACCGCCATGGCGAAGCCGGCGACCATCGGGGTGACCGGCCCCTTGATGAGGCCGCCAAGGCCCATGGCGACCCAGAACAGCATGGCGGTCTTCTTGTCATTGTCCTGGCGAATATAGAGCCGGGCCAGAGCGCCGAGGCCGACGGTGGTGAGGAAGACCAGGACGCCGTCGGTCTTGGAGATGTGGGCTTCGCTGGTCAGGAGCAAAGTGGCGCCAAAGAGGCTGGCACCGAGAAAGGCTGGGGTTCGGCCGATCAGGACGGTTCCTGCCCAGAGGCAGGCGGCAGCTGCCAAGGCCGCGCCGAGCCAGGAGGGGATGCGGTAGCTCCAGATCTCGTTCGCACTGGCCTCCGAGAACGTAGCCGTTGAAGCGGCCTGGAGCCAGTGGATGCCGGCGGGCTTCTTGTTGCGCAGCTCATCCTGGTAACGGATGCGGATATAGTCGCCGGTCTCGAGCATCTGTTTCGAGGCCTGGGCGAAGCGGCTTTCGTCCCGGTCGAGCGCTGGCAGGTGGAAAATGCCGGGGGCGGCGGCGATGAACGTGATCAGGAAGACGATCACATAGGCTTTCCAGCCTTGGGCGAGACGGTCGAGAACAGTCATGTCAGGGCTCGTTTACGGATTTCTGACGCCCCTGTCTGCCAGCAAATTGCGGTTTCTCCTCGCATCGGCCCCTGGGGTTCGCTATGCAGCCGCGACCGAACCCCTGACCGATTCGACCGGAGGCCCCTTTGGCCGAGACCCCCCATACACGACCCGAGCTTTCGATTGTGGTGCCTGTTTTCAACGAGGCGGGAAATGTCGAGAGTCTGGCCACCGAAATCGCCGACGCCCTGGCGGGGCGGGCCTATGAGATGATCTTCGTCGACGATGCCTCGACCGATGGCACACGCGATGTGCTGGTCGATCTCAAGCTGCGCTTTGCAGCGCTGCGGGTTCTGAGCCATCGCCGCAATTCGGGCCAGAGCCGGGCGATCCGGACCGGGATTGCCAGCGCGCGCGGCCCGGTTGTGGGGACACTGGATGGGGACGGCCAGAACGACCCGGCCGACCTTCCCGAGCTTTACCGCCAACTCACCCGGCATGGCGCCCCCGCTGCGCTGAAAATGGTGATGGGCCGGCGTGGAAGCCGGAAGGATACCGCTTGGAAACGGTTCGGATCGCAGCTGGCCAATCGGGTCCGCCGCCGGCTCTTGCGCGATGATTGCGATGATAGCGGCTGCGGCATCAAGGTGATGGACCGGGCGGCGTTCCTGTCACTCCCCTATTTCGACCATATGCACCGCTACATGCCGGCGCTGATGAATGGCGAAGGCCACGGCGTGGAATTCCTGGACGTGAACCACCGCCCGCGAGGGACCGGCGCGTCGAAGTACACCAATTTCGGGCGGCTGTGGGCAGCAGCGAGTGACCTGCGCGGGGTTGTATGGCTGATCCGGCGGCGGCGAAATCCCGGCGGTGTGGACGAGGTTTAGCGGCGCATTCTTGTTTGATCGCCCGCTGGGCGGATCGGCTTTGCGATCCGCTACGCGATGGATCTAGCTGCGGGCTCTGGGCTTGGGCGTTCGGTTGGTCTCTCTCCGCTCCGAACCGTTTCCCTGCGGCTTGACCGCAGGGGCCAGCTCTTGGGGTTGGGCTTTTGGTTCGGTCGGCGGGTGTCTTTGCTGGCGGTTTGTGTTGCGGTTTCGGGTGATGGGCCCTGCGGTCTAGCCGCAGAGCGGCGCGGAGGGTGGAGCTGTTTTTGGGGGCAGCAGGTGCGGCCGGCGTGGCGGGGCCGCGTCGGTGGGGGTGCTTGGGGTTTTTCCGGGGGGATGGATCGGGTCAGGTGTGGGGGAGGGGGAGGCCGGATTTGGGGTCCAGGGCCGGGGTGGCGTCTGTGCGACGCAGGGTGCGGCGCCGGTAGACGATGTTGAGGGTGATGGGGCAGGTCGCGCTGGCGCTGGATGCGGCGCAGGCGGGTGCGCGGCTGGCCATGTCGCCATAAGCGCCGGTGGCGGCGAAGAGGGCGTCTTTCCAGTCGGGGCGCTCGTTCGGGTAGCGAATTTGGGTGATGTGGAGCGTGCCGAGGGCGCTGATCTCATAGTCGAGCCACAGGCAGCCGCCCGCAATCAGCGCGTTGGCGCGCCGCTCGAAGAGGGCGATCGCGATCAGGAAGATCGGCCAGAAGAAGGGCCAGACCTTGTCTCTGTTCTGGAGGAAGAAGGGGCTGGGTGTGGGCATGACCGGGCGAGTATGCGGGGGCGGGGACCCGGTCGGATAAGTTTTTCGGGGTGTGGAGCGTGGTTGCGGGGCGGTTTTGGGTGGACGCTGGTGGGTTGGTTTGGGGTTGGGGCGGGTGATGGGCCCTGCGGCCGGGCCGCAGGGAACCGGTTTGGGTGGGGAGAGGGGGAGTGTTTTCCGTGGTTTTGGGTCAAGGTGCTCGCCGCTGTTCTCGGGCTAAGCCCGAGGCGGCTGCGCCGTCGCATTGCTCGTGGGGGTGAATTGCGAGACGGCGTGCTTGTCGCGCGCCCCACAAGCGAAGCGCAGGCGCAGGGTGCCCGGGCGAAAGCCCGGAGCAGCACCCGAGCACCTTCACCAAGAAAGCCCGAGAACAGCGGCGAGCACCTTTACTAACAACCCGCACCTTCACCAAATACAACACTTGCTGCGGCGGTGTTTCTGGGGTCCTTTTTGGGGTGTGGAGGGACTAATTCGTATGGCTCAGGTTTATCTTGTGGCGGCGCCCGGTGACACAGCCCATGGCGAGGCGTTGGCGGCGTGGCTGAAGCAGCGCGGATTCAGGGTGCGGACCGATTATGGGAAGTTTCAGTACCCGCCGCTGAGGGGCGACGAAGTGCTGGTGATGTTGTGGTCACGCAAGGCGCTGATGAGCGTGAAGATGCTGTTCCTGGTCAATCGGGGAATCGATGCGTGGACCGATGGGCGGCTGGTGCTGGCGAAGCTGGACCATGGGCTGAAGCCGCGCGGGCTGGGCGATGTGGAGATGGTGGACCTGGCGTTCGAGCCGGCGCGGGAACACCGCTATGCGGATGTGGCCAAGGCGGTGCGGGCGATCGCGGCACCGCCGGAACCAGCAGGAGGGCCGGGCGGCCTGATTATTCCCGAAACGCCGGATCAGGACGCTGAGCGCCTGTTTCGCAAGCGCGCATCGGCCGATGCGGACGCCGATGAGCGGGCGATTGCCGGCGGGATAATCATGCCGGATCTTGCCGATGAGGCGGTGTCTGCCGCGCCGGCGCCCGCGGGGCCTAGCGTGTTTGTGTCCTATGCCAGCGCGAACAAGGACACGGTGTGGCCCATCGTGGAGCGGGTCGAAGAGCTTGGCGTCGATGTCTGGCTTGACCGGGACGATATCCAAGTGGGGCAGAATTGGGCTGGCGCGATTGTTCGGGCGATCAAGACGGTCTCGAAAGTCGCGCTGATGTGCTCGGAAGCGGCGTTCCAGTCCGATCATGTGCGGCGGGAGATCTATCTGGCCGACAAGGATGGCAAGGCGCTGGTGCCGGTGCGGCTGGACGGGGCGGAGATGCCCGAGGATTTCGAATATTTCCTGGTCGACAAGCAATGGCTTGATGCGGGGGAGCTGTCGGGGCCGGGCGGAGAGGCGGTGTTGCGTGAGGTGTTCAGCGGGTAGGTTGGGTCATGGTTTGCGCTCACGGCAGATTGGCTGCGCCAATCGCCTCCGCGGGGGCGGCGCAGGAGCGCCGGCGGGCTTTGCCCTTTGTTCGCGCGGGGCGCTCATGGTTTGCGCTCACGGCAGGTTGGCTTCGCCTGCCACTGCCGTGGCCTTCTTCGCCTTTATTTAATCCGCAGGATCAAATAATCGCTGCGCGACCGTCTACGAAGCCTCCGCGGGGACAGCCTGACCGGCCGGCGGGCCTTGCCCTTTGTTCGCGCGGTGCGCTCATGGATTGGCCGGCGCCAAAAGCCTCGGCGGAGCCGGTTTAGACTCCAGATTCCAATGTGATTTCGGAAAAGGGAGTCGTGTTCCCGGAACGTTCGGACAACCGCACGATTCGTTTACGAATCGCTAAGGATCTCGTGTCAACCGCCTGGGCATGGATAAGTTCGCCGCTGGCACGCTGTGCCTTCTGATCAGCTATTTTGCCTATCACGCCTTCGCTGGGGATGCGGGGCTGGGCGAGTATGCCGATATGCAGACCGAACTGGCGGAGAAGCGGAAGGTGCTGAAAGGGCTAGAGCGGGAGGTTGCGCGCCTGGAAGCGGATATTGCGCGCCTGACGCCGGAGACGGCTGACCCGAATTATATCGAGACGCTGGCCCGGCAGAAGCTGGCCTTTGTGTTCCCCGATGAGCTGGTTTTGACGTCCGAAAACTGAGCTCCATGCAAAAATGCATACAAAGTTTACCGCTGCGTCCCTTCTCGCAACGCCCGAGGTATGGCCTAACAGGCAAAACAATAAAATCGGGCGGAGACGAAATGGCGAAGAAGACAGTCAAGGCCGATGAAGCGAGCGCCGAGACGCTGCTGGCGGACTATCGGATGATGCTCCTGATCCGCCGGTTCGAGGAGCGGGCGGGGCAGCTTTACGGCATGGGCCATATTGCCGGGTTCTGTCACCTCTATATCGGCCAGGAAGCGGTGGTGGTTGGCCTCCAGGGCGAGGCTGAGACCGGAGGGTGTAGGTCCTCCGTGCAAGTTTCGGCATAATCTAGATCAGCAATAGATACTTGAGATCTACATCATCGCAGTTTTTATTGGGGATATACGAGTGCGTT
>JBCCBN010000160.1:0-6501 GCA_039034035.1 Pseudomonadota bacterium | reverse complement strand
GGGTTCGGGCGAGGGTCAACGGGGAGCTCGTCGAGCTGCGCGATGCCCTGAAAGAAGGCGACGAGAACCCGCTCAAGCTGCCATGTTCGCGATCTTCTATATGGAGCTGGGCGTCTGATGGCGGAGGGGCTTGTCCAGACCGGCCTGGCGATGAGGGTGCGCGGCCTCAAGACCGCCTATGGCAGCCATGTTGTGCACGAAAATCTCGACCTGGATGTGCGCCGAGGGGAAGTGCTTGGCGTCATCGGCGGATCTGGGACTGGGAAGTCGGTGCTCCTGCGCGCGATCACTGGGCTGAAAACCCCATCTGCTGGCACCGTCGATGTGTTCGGCGAAACCCTTACCCGGCTGGATGCGGCGGAGCGCCGGGCGCTGGAAAGCCGCTGGGGTATCATGTTTCAGGATGGCGCGCTGTTCTCGAACCTTACGGTGCGGGAAAACGTCATGGTGCCCCTGGCCGAGCATACGGCAATGAGCCCCGCGCTGCGCCGGGAAGTGGCCGACATGAAGATCCTGCTCGCCGGGCTGGGACGGGACGCGGCGAACAAGTATCCATCCGACCTGTCGGGCGGTATGCGCAAGCGGGCAGCCCTGGCCCGCACCCTCGCCCTTGATCCGGAACTGGTTTTCCTGGACGAACCCACCGCCGGGCTCGACCCGATCACCGCCGGTAACTTCGACGCCCTGCTGCGCCAGTTGCAGAAAAGCCTCGGCTTGACCGTGTTTCTGGTCACCCACGACCTTGATACGCTGGCCGCCACATGTGACCGGATCGCCGTTCTGGCCGAAAAGCGCGTACTGGCGGTTGGCACGATCGATGAATTGAGAGCGCTGGAGCATCCCTGGGTGCAGGCCTATTTCAATGGTCCCCGCGGCCGGTCGGCGACGGCCAGTCATGGGCAGGCATCCCCGGTCTGAACCCGGGAGAGAAAGAGAGGCACCATGGAACCGCGCGCGAACTATGCCCTGATCGGCGCCTTTGTCCTGGCTGCAGCCATCGGTGTGCTCGGCTTCATCCTGTGGCTCGGGCAATCGGAATTCCGGGCCAGTTTCGATGAGTACGACGTGGTTTTCAAAGGACCGGTGACGCTCGATGAAGGGGCGCAGGTCCGCTATATCGGCATCGTGGTGGGGGATGTGCGCTGGGTGCGGATCGACCGGAGCGACCCATCGAAAGTGCGCGCGCGTATTCGCGTCGATTCCGAAACGCCGGTGAAAACCGATTCCTCAGCCGGTATCGACTTTGCCGGCATCACCGGCGTCACATTCGTGCAGATCAATGCCGGCAGCGCCGATGCCGGGCGTCTGCAGCGCCGGGCTGGTGATCCGGTGCCGGTGATCCGATCAGACCGGTCAGCGCTGGAGCAATTGGTGACATCCGGCCAGGAAGTGCTCGGCCGGTCGAACACGGCGGCGCAGCAGATCAACAAGCTGCTCACCGATGAGAATATCGAACATGTGGCCCGGACGCTGGAAAACCTCGACACAATCACCACAAAGCTCGCCGAGGAAGACGGCGCCATCGAGGACCTTGAAGCTGCGCTTGAGACCTTGCGGGCCGCAGGTGAGACGTTCGACGCGGCCTCCGGCGCCCTGGGCGATGTGGGCCGCGGCATCAGCGCTGAAATCGACAAGCTCGTGCCCCGGATCGAGGCCTTGATGGCCACCGGGCAGTCCGCGCTGGACCGGATGTCTGACGCCGCCGGAGAAGGCTTGCGCGCCCTCACATCGGCGGCGGACACAATCGAAGGGCCGACCAATGACACGGTTGTCGAAACTGGCCTGGCGGCGCGCGACCTGCGGCGCTTGATCGCCCGCATAGATGAAATCGCCCGCGAGATTGAAAGCGACCCGCAAAGTGTCGTCCTGGGCGACCCCCAACCCTATGAGGATCGCCGATGATGTATCGCCTGTGTTTTGCCGCGATGACGTTCGTATTGTCGGCTTGTGTCTCGGTGTTGCCCGAGCCGACCGTGGCCGATGCGCTGTACCGGATCCCGGTGCCAGATCCGGTCCATGTCCTCGACACGGATGTCCTGGTTCATGAACCGGACGCGCCCCGCGTGTTTGCCGGCGGCGAGATTGCCAGTGAAGCCAGCGATGGCGGGTTCAGGCTGGTGCCGGGGGCCGAGTGGGCAGACCGGCCGACACGCTTGCTCCAGGGCGTCCTGATCGATGCGTTCGACCCCACGGGGAGAGGCTCGGCATTCAGCGCACCGGGGCTTTCAACCGCTCGGCTGGAACTCTCCTGGCGGGTGGTGGATCTTCACCTGACCGAAGCCGGTGCGGTGTGCCGGATGGTCGTGTCCTTGCACGCTGTTGATGAGCGGCAAATGGTGGCTCGGGAAACAGTTTCTGCTTCGCGTCAGGCGCCCGGGGGAGGCGGCGAAAATCGCATTGCGGCGCTGCAATCGGCGGCGACCGATTGTGTAGACCAGACCGCAGCCTTCATCGTACGCGCCCAAACCGGCGCCCGCGAGCGGCCCGGCGATCAGGCGACAGCGGTATGGTCGTTCTCGGGCACCGGCAGGTAGATAGAGACCCTCGTGCCCTTGCCGGGCTCGCTGGCCATGGTCAGGCGGCCGCCATGGAGTTCGGCAAAGGATTTCGTCAGGGCGAGACCGAGGCCGGTTCCCTTCTGGGGATTGTCGGCGCCTTGTTTGACTTGCTCGAAGGGCTGGCCGAGGCGCTCGAGATCATCTTTCGCGATCCCCACACCGGTATCGGTGACGGCGATGCAGATCTCGCTTTCCCGCTGGCGGACGCTGACATGGACCCGGCCTTGCTCAGGTGTGAATTTGATGGCGTTGCTGACAAGGTTCAGCACCATCTGGCGCATCGCGCGATGGTCGGCATCGATCAGGGGAATGGTCTCATCGGCGTCGAGCGACAGGACGACATTCTTCTCATCGGCCTTTGATCGCACCATCCGCACAGCCGCATCGACCGGGTCGACGGGATCGATTGATTTGAGGTCGACGGTCATCTTGCCGGCTTCGATCTTCGACATGTCGAGAATATCGTTGATGAGATCGAGCAGGTGGCGGCCGGCGGTGAGAATATCGACGGCATAGGTCTGGTAGCGCTGGTCACCAAGCGGACCGAAGAGCTCGTTGACCAGCATTTCCGAAAAGCCATTGATCGCGTTCAGGGGCGTGCGCAGCTCGTGGCTCATATTGGCGAGGAAGGCGCTCTTGGTATTGGCCGCATGTTCGGCCCGCAGCTTCTCTTCCTGGTATTTCCGGGCCAGCTCGGCATTCTTACCCTCTGACTGTTCAAGCTCGGTGACGACCTTCCGAAGCGCGGCCTTCTGCTGTTTCAGCAGGTCTTCATTGCGGACGTTTTCGGTCACATCCAGGCCCAGAGTGATGTAGCCCTGGTCGGGGATTTCACGCTCGACGATCTTGAGCCAGCGGCGATCGTGCAGTTCGATGAGCATGGTGGAGTTGTCGTCATTCACGATCCGCTCGCGGCGCACCGAGGGGGCCCGTGCCAGCCATGCGGTTTCCTGGGCGACGCCGGCGCGGACGTGTCCGGTCAGGTTGAAGTCGAGCTCGAATGAGCGGTTCCAGAACACCAGCCTGTGCTTGGAATCCCACAGAGCGAAAGGACCGGAAAACCCGTCAATGGCATTGCGCAGGCGCTCTTCCGCCCGGCGCAGGCGCATGTCCGACTGCTTCGCCTTGGAGACGTCGAACACAAGCCCGCCGAAGACCGCTGTTCCCGCCGCATGGTCGGATGTGATCTGTCCGCCGCGGATCTCTGCGAACCGGCCCTTCACTGATCCCTCGATGGCGAAGATGGTCTGGAGCCGGCTGCTCTGTATGGCCCCCTCGAACGCACTGCCGACGCTGTTGTGATACTGGCGGGAAATGCGCGCATAGAGCTCGGCACGCTTGATCGACAAGGCGCTCCGCCCGAAGCCGAGCATTTCCGAAGCGATTGCGTCCAGCTCCAGCACGTCGGTTGCGGTATCCCAGCGCCAGGCACCGGCCTGGGCCTCCCGCAGGACCGGCTGCAGCGATGGCTCTTGATCGTCCCGGCGGCGACGGGGGGTGGTCCCAGCGGGCGTGCGGGACGAGGGGGACACCCGCCGGGCGAGGCTGAGAATCGCCAGCGTGGGGGCAGCCAGCAGGAGGGCATAGATGATCAGCCGCAGGTAATCGTCGCGGCCAAACAGCGGAACTTGCACGGTCGAACACACCGAAAGGGCGGACTGGCGCAGCGGGATGCAGGCGGTCGCGCCCCGCACATCGCCGCTGCGGATATGCGGCACGTCCGTTGTGGCAATCCCGGCCGCCTCGAACAATCGCGGATCACCCACCCCAGACCGGGTGTCGCCAACCAGCGTGAACCGGCGGACCCCGGCGGGTTTCGGCAACCAGGCCGACGCCGGCGCCAGGGCGAAGACCGGCGTCTTGCCCGGCGGTGACACAAGCGTGATCAGGTCGCCATTGCTGGTCATGCCCAATCGGTCGCCGCTCGCGACCAGAGCCTCGGCGACAGTTGCACCCGCGCGGATCCGGCTATCGCTGCTCTCAAGCGAAGACCGGGTCAGCGGCTGCAGCCCGTCAATGCCGGGCAGGCTTTCGGCAACGCGCCGCCGGGAGACGCTTACGCCCAGGCCCAGCTCGACCGTGGACGTTGTGGTCTGGACCTGGCCATCCAGATGGGCTGCCAATGCCTGTGCCTCACGTTCCAGCGCTTCCAGGGCTGCGCGGTCCGAGGTCTGCTTTTCGTCCCAGGCCTTGAGGAAAAGGGCCCCCCCTTGCAGGGTCAACAATGCCGAGATCACGAGGGTGAGGCGCAAATCCCGGCCGGGGCGGGTGTCGCCGTCGCCGTTCCGGTCGCTCCCGGAAACAGGACGGCGCGCCCGGTCATTCGATTTGTGTTTGCGCGCCATCGCCCGAACTCGTCACCCATAAATGTCTTGCCAATCGGCAGGACTGGTGTGTTTCGCGATCCATGGGAAGGCTTGCGGAGGCGTTAAAATTGTTAACCAGACCTTAACGCGGCTTGACCGGGTCTGGCCGAGTGGGTGGGCGGCCCGTCGCGGACCGGCGCGGTCAGTCCCTGGACCGGACGATGATGTCCATCGAGTTCTTCGAAAGCTCCGCCTCAGCCAGCTCGGCCAGGACGGTTTCGGCAGAGCGTTTCGCATCCGGCTCAAGGGCGCGCCATTGTTCGAACGCGGTCAGCAGCCGAGCGGCGAGCGCAGGGTTCCGCCCATCAACCTGCTTGGCGAAGGTGGCCAACAACCGGTGTCCGCTCCCGTCAGGGGCGTGGAACGCAGCCAGGTTCTGCATGGCGAACGCACCGACCACGGCCCGCACACGGTTGGGATTGCCGAGATCGAAATCGCTGTGCTCGGTCAGGGTTTCCACATCCGCAGCGCTGGCGGCAAGCACCGACAGCGCGCCAAACCATTTGTCGACGATCAACGGATTATCGCTCCACTGGGCACGGAAGTCGGCGACATGGGGATGATCGGGTCCGCCCGCTTCGATCAGCGAGCGCAGGCACGCCATCTGTTCGGTCATGTTGCTCGCCGCGCCATACAGCGTGCCCAGTCGGTCGAGGGCGGTGTGGCCGAGGCTGCCGAGCCCCGCGATCATGGCCGACCGCAAGGCACGGATGCCGGCCTGTTCCGCGCCGGGCGAGAACGGCGTTGGCGACGCCGCTGACAGGGTGTCATCGCAGAGCGCTGCTAGGCCGTCATGGCCCATCAGCGCCTTGCGCCAGCGGTTACGGGCCGCATCGAGCGCCACAGGGTCGGCTGGCGCTTGTCTCAGAAACAGCTCACCCACTGTCGGCGCGCGCATCAACAATGCGGCATAGGCCGGGTCAGACGCGGCCGCACCGATCACGGCCTGGGCGACGGCATCGATACCGGACTGGTCGGCCGCCTCACCGGGCCGGGCGGCGATGTCGAGAATGGCCTTGGCAGTATGAGACTGGATCAGGTCCCATTTGTTGAAGGGGTCATTTTCCAGGGCGGCCATGGCGAGGCCGGTTTCCTCACCACCGCCCCAATTGATGATCACGGGTGCTGAAAACCCGCGGTTCAGCGAGACCATGGGGGCCGTCTCCAACCCCTCGAAGGCGATGGTCTCGGACCCGGTTTCGAGCACGATCAGGCGCTCTTCCAGCACCGTGCCAGCGTCATCGAGCAACGCGGTTCGCAGGGGAATCGGCACGGGTTGCTTGTCGGCCTGTCCCGGCGTTTCGGGCGTGGTTTGCGTCAGCGTCAGTTCCAGCCGCCCGGTCGCCGGGTCGAATGCCTTGGCGGCGTCCACACGTGGCGTGCCCGCCTGGGCGTACCAGCGCCGGAACGCCGAGAGCTCGCGCCCTGCAGCGGTCTCGAAACAGGCGTAGAAATCCTCGATTGTGACGGCTTCGCCATCATGGCGGCGGAAATAGATGTCCATGCCATCGGCGAAGGCGGTCTCGCCGATCAGCAGTTTCAGCATCCGGATCAGTTCCGCGCCTTTCTCATAGACG
>JBCCBN010000159.1:0-6505 GCA_039034035.1 Pseudomonadota bacterium | reverse complement strand
GCATGGCGTCAACAGCAGAAACATCGGTAATTGTTGTCGAAGATCATGATGCTGTTCGGCGGTCGTTGACTTTGATGCTGCGCACGAGGGGGGCTCGCGTCGATGCTTACCGGTCAGGAACTGAGTTGCTGGCCAGCGGTCAACTTCCGCAGGACGGTTGTTTCCTAATCGATTATCGAATGCCTGGCGTTAATGGACTGGATTTGCTTGCCCGTCTTAGAGAAAAAGGCTGTCGGCAACCCGCCTTCCTTCTTACAGGGGATCCCGATCCGTGTCTTAAAGCGCGCGCACGCGTGGAAGGATTCACAGCGCTTATAGAAAAACCTGCTGAAGCCGAAGAGCTCATCGAATTGGTGACACGTGCTTCCGGTCTCATCCTTTAAGTAGCTTATGACTTTGCAGAGGACCGAACGAGTTCCCATCAACAGTGTAATTTTGGGTATCTTGTTTTTCGATCGAGACTCAGACCAGCGTTCCCATAGGTGCTACTTTTCGAAAAGTGTCTAAAAATGCGCTTATCCACAGCATTTTTAGGTGGTTGTTAATGGTGACGGTATTTTCACTGCTCACGCAGATATCGCATTGGTTGGCGTCCGGTGCAGTCGCCCCTGGCGAACTCTCATACGGAACTGACCTGGCACCAGGTCGCGAGCGGCCGTACAATCCGCTCCTTGATGAGCGTCGGGCCGAGGCGATGGTGGCCCATTGCACCCGGCCGACGCTGGCCCGCCTTAACAGCCAGGAAACGGGGGCTGTGCGGCCGATCTTCATCGTCGGCCTGCCGCGGTCGGGATCGACCTTGATAGAGCAGATCCTGGCCAGTCATCCAGAGGTCTCACCGGCCGACGAGGTGCCCTATCTCGGGCAGGTCGCCACCGCCCTGAAGGGATTTCCCGCCAACCTTCCCACGCTTGAACCCCAGCACATGCTTGCGGCAGGCCAGGCCTACCGGGAATGCCTGGTTCGCCACGCTGCGGGCCGCTCCGTCGTGATCGACAAGAATCCGCACAATTTCTGGCTGGTTGGCCTGATCGAGGCCGCATCGCCTGATGCGACCGTCATCGATGCGCGGCGGACCCCCCCGGACGCGCTGGCCAGTGCGTTCTGCCAAGTGTTCGAAACCGGGTTCGACCACACCAGCTCGCTGGAGCATCTTGGCCGCCAATGGCGTGCCTATGACAAGGTCATGGCCCACTAGAACGAGGCCTGTCCGGGACGGGTCTGCCGGGTCGACTACGAATCCCTGGTCGCCAACCAGGAGCAGGAAACGCGCCGGCTCTTGTCGGTCTGCGGCCTTGACTGGAACCCGGCCTGCCTCGATTTCCACAAGGCCGATCATGCCGTCCACACGGCCAGTTCCGAGCAGGTCCGACAGCCGCTTCACGCTGGGTCGGTGGGGCGGGCGCACCGGTTCGGCGACCATCTCGCGCCGCTGGACGCATGGCTGCCAGATGTGGCGACCTGATTTCCGCCATCCGGGAATGCTGGCGGTATCGTTGGACGGGTTGAAAGGAGGCCCCCTAACTGCTGAGTTCGGATTCGGACGGCTGGGAGATGCAACGTGACAGAAGCCACCGCGCCGAGCGCCACACTCCGGCAGTCCATCGGACTTTGGCTGGGCCCGCTGCTTGCCATTGTCATTCAGTTGCTGCCCATGCCGAACCTGCTGGTCGAAACGGTTGGCGGCACCGACCAGGCACGCCAGGCCTGGATCGTGCTGTCGCTCGTTTGCCTGATGGCGGTGTGGTGGATCAGCGAGGCTGTACCGATCCCGGTCACGTCGCTGCTGCCTCTGATCATCCTGCCCTTTTTCGGCGTGGTCGGCATGAAGGCGACGGCTGCGGAATACATGCACCCCATCGTCGTCCTGCTGATGGGCGGTTTCATCGTTGCGAAAGCGATCGAGCGCTGGAACCTGCATGCGCGGATCGCGCTCAACATCGTCGCGCGGGTTGGCGAGCGCCCCTCCATGCTGGTGGCCGGGTTCATGGCGGCATCGGCGCTGTTGTCGATGTGGATTTCGAACACGGCGACATCAATCATGATGATGCCGATCGCGATTTCCGTCGCCGCCGCCATCCTCGGACGCGACCGGCTCGATGCCCCGTTCACCTATGCCCTGCTGTTGGGGATCGCTTATGCCTGCTCTATCGGTGGCCTCGGCACGCCGGTGGGCACGCCGACCAATCTCGTCATCATCGGCTATCTCAACGAGAGTGCCGGATTCGATATCAGCTTCGCGCAGTGGATGATGCTTGGCGTACCCGCCATGTTGATCATGGTCCCGATCGCCTGGTTTGTCCTGACGCGCGTTGCGTTCCGTCTACAGGCGCGCGCCGGTGGCGAGGGGCAAGCCGTGATCCGCGAGGAGCTTGCAGCGCTCGGACGTATCCGGACCCCCGAGGTGCGGACGCTGATGGTGTTCGGCGTCATCGCCTTTCTCTGGGTCTTCCGCCAACCGCTGGGGGATTTGCAGGTCGGCGGCATCCATCCAATGGGCGGATTGACCGATCACCTCATTGCCATTTTCGGCGTGGTCCTGTGTTTCCTGGTGCCGGCGGGCAGTGATGAGGATCCCGATGCCCGGCTCCTCGACTGGCCGACGGCGGAAAGCATTCCCTGGGGTGTCCTCCTGCTCTTCGGCGGCGGCATGTCCTTGGCAGCGGCCATCACGAGCACCGGCCTGGGGAATTGGATCGGCGCGGAAATGGCGGGACTGGCCGCCCTTCCGGTCATCATCATCATGGTCGCCCTGACGACTTTCGTGATCTTCGCAACCGAGGTGACGAGCAATGTCGCCACCGCCGCCGCCCTCATGCCGGTCCTCGGCGCGGTCGCGATCACGACGGGATTGCCGGTGGAGTTGCTGGCCGCACCGCTAGCGCTCGCAGCGAGTTGCGCCTTCATGTTGCCCATGGCCACGGGGCCGAACGCGGTAGTCTTTGCCACCGGCCATGTCAGCTTGCCGACCATGGCACGAGCGGGGTTCCTCCTGAACGTGCTGGGGATCTTCGTCATCTCGTCGCTGGCCTACTCGCTCGCCGGTCGCGTGTTCGGCTGAGCGGTCCGGCTTTCCACCATGCGGACGCGGGTTCGATTGTGAGCGTACCTGACGCAGACTACGCTCAAGTCCTGTCTGGTCGATGACTATGAGGCCCCAATGATCCGAACGCTCCTGATCACTTTCCTGCTCGCCCTTGCCGCCGTTCCGGCATTCGCCGGGGGCGAAGCCGGGCTCAACCAAGTCTGGTCGCGCATGGCCGACATCAATGGCGAGCCGGGAAGCGTGGAGTCGGCCGAGTTCTCGCCTGACAGCCGCTACATCGTCACCGGCACCAAGTTCGACAACACTGTCCGCGTCTTCCGCACCTCTGACGGCCACCACCTCTGGGAGCGCGAGGTTCCGCAGGAGATCGAGCGGTGTCCAGCCCCCACTTTATGGGCCACTTTGAAGTAAGGTTTCCGGCCGGGATGGAGCCGTTCCCCGATGACGGGGTGTCCGCTCAGGTCGTCCAGCGCGGCGAAGAGAACCGCCTCCCACCCCGCTTCCGCGCCTGAGACACCCCGCCAGCCCCCGGACGTTCTGTGCGGGGCTAGCACTTCACCGGTCTGGCGGAACGAGCATTCCGAGAGGGCTGGTTCACGCGCCGAATGAAGGGCAAAGTGCCGAGCTGAGCGGTCGCCCGACGCGCCGCCGGCCGGGAGACAAGGCGCCACCATGACATCACCCAAACCCGTCACGCTCTACGGAGCCTCCCATTCGCTCTACACCGGCCGGGCCAGGAGCTACCTGATCAAGGCTGGGGTCGCGTATCGCGAACAGGCGATGAACTCGTCCCATTACAAATCCGTGGTCCGGGCGAAAGCCGGCGGCCGGGCCAGCCTGCCAACGCTTGAACTCGCCACCGGCGAGGTGATCCGTGACGGCGCCGCCATCATCGACCATTACGAAGCCGCCCTCGGACACCCGTTTTCCCCGCCCAAACCGAAACATAACCTCATCAGCCTGCTATTCGACGCCATCGGCGCCGAGGGCCTCCTGCGCCCCGCCATGCATTATCGCTGGAACTTCGACGCCGACAATCTCGCCTTCCTCGAATACCATTTCGGCATGCTCACCGAGCCCGGCGAGCGGGGCGCCGAACGCGCCCAGGCGTTCATGAACCTCATGCGGAACCAGGCCACACCCTCCTTCGGCGTATCTGCCGACACCGCCCCGACAATTGAAGCGGTTTACGCCGATCAGCTCGCCGTCCTCGACCAGCATTTCGCAGCCTACGGATACCTCCTCGGCGGACGCCCCTGCATCGGCGATTTCGGCATGATCGCTCCCTTGTTCGCCCATCTCGGACGCGACCCCAAGCCCCTGGCCCTGATGCAAGCGAACGCCATGTCCGTCTACCGGTGGGTCGAGCGGATGAACCGCCCCGCCGCTGACCTTGGCGAATATCAAAACCAGGATGAGACCTGGCTCGCCGGCGATGAAATCCCCGAAACGCTGATCGCGGTCCTGCGCGTAATGGCTGAGGATTTCGTCCCCGAAACGCTCGCAGCGGCCGACTGCATCAATGCCTGGCTCGCTGACCAACCCGGCCTGGAGCCTGGCACCGAGTGCGCCCGCGGCGTCGGCATGGGCGCGTTCGAGCTTCGCGGCACCCCCATCAACGCCCTCGCCCAGCCCTACCGCTTCCACCTCCTGAAACGCGTCCACACCGCCTATGACGCGCTGGAGCCCGATGACCGCGCCGCAGTCGACAGCCTGCTCGACGCAAGCGGCATGTCACCCGTGATTGCCGCACGACTGTCGCGCGACATCGGCCGTCACAACAATCTCGAAGTCTGGCTTTGACGCAGAACCGGGTTAAAGTGCCCGGACGCCTCGGAAGGGGCGTGGCAAAACCTGTCCGCATGGCGCCAGTTCCCGCCAGTCATGCCGTTAAATAGCGTCCCGATATGGCTGGAGGGGACGCCGGAGAGGGATCAAACATGCGCTGGCTCATACGCTTAGGGATTGGTCTGGTCGGCCTGGGTGTCGTCGGCGCGCTCGCTTTCAACCTGTTCAAGCCGCAGATCGCAAGCCGGCTCTATGACAGGGCGGTGGAGCAAAGGGTCGGCGTCGACCGGACTGCGGACTTGCCAGACGGCCTGCATGTGTACCTCTGCGGAACCGGTTCTCCGATGCCCGATGCCAACCGCGCCGGCCCCTGCCTTGGTGTCCTCGCAGGCGAAAAGGGCTACGTCTTCGATGTCGGGTCTGGCGGCGTGCGCAATCTCGGCAGTATGGGATTTCCCATCGCGCGCCTTGAAGGCGTCTACCTGACCCACCTCCACTCCGACCATATCGACGGACTGGGAGAGTTGCTGCTCCAGGCTTGGGTCGGCGGCGGCCGTTCAGCTCCCCTACCGATATCAGGCCCGGTCGGGACGACCGAAGTGGTGAACGGCTTCAATGCCGCCTACCGCATCGACAGCACCTACCGCGTCGCCCACCACGGGCCCGAGATTGCCAATCCGGCGGGCTTTGGCGGCGCCAGTCGCGAACTTCCGGTTCCGGTCGGCCCTGCGGGAACGTCGATCATTTTCGAAGACGGTCCCCTGAAGGTCACCGCTATTCGTGTCGAGCATGCCCCCGTCGAGCCGGCCTTCGGTTACCGCATCGACTATAAAGACCGGTCGGTCTCGATCAGTGGCGACACGATCTACCATCCAGGCTTTGTCGCGGCCTCCAGCGGCGTGGACCTCATGCTGCACGAAGCCCTTGATCCGGAGATGGTCGCAAAGATCGGCAATCGGCTCGCCACGCTGGGCAACACCAACACGGCGACCATTATGGCCGACATCCTCGACTATCACGCTTCACCGGAAGACGCGGCAAGGACGGCGGCTGAGGCGGATGCTCGTCACCTCGTGCTATACCACCTCGTTCCCCCGCTCCCGGTGAAGCTCGTGGAGACGGTGTTCCTGGGCGACGCCCCCGGAGCCTTCGATGGGCCAATCACCGTGGGCGAAGACGGTATGATCTTTACCCTACCAGCTGGCGGGATCGAGATATCCCAGACGAGAGGATACTGAAGCGGTTCGGACTTTGGCAGAAACGCGCTGCAGGCAAAGCCCGCTTGCCCGTCTCCGCCGCGCCCGCGCCCGCCTTATGCGACATCCAAACCGCCGTGAGCGCAAACAACAGCCGAGACCGATCCCGTAGAAAACCGAAACGGACTTTGCCCAAGCACCCACCCGCGCCTCCACCGGGCTCCATACTCAACCAGAACGACCAAGTTTGGCCCATTTCAGCCTGACTATTTCTTTGTGGTCGATGACTGAAGTCTTCCCAAAACAGCCGGTCGCAGGGTAATCGTCCCCGAAAACCACTGGGTTGAAAATTGGGCTTCTCCGGCGTTTGATCGATGCGGAGAGAGCGATGAAGAGATCAAGAAACAAACTTGAAGGGGATCATACGGAAACGGAAAGGGGGCATGCGGACGTGAACGGAAGAGGAGGGACCGAG
>JBCCBN010000158.1:0-6642 GCA_039034035.1 Pseudomonadota bacterium | reverse complement strand
CCCCTCATAGCCGTGGCGGAGCATGCCCTCATACCATTTCGGGTTCAGGGTCCGGGTGCGCGATTCCAGCGAAATCTGTTCCGAAAGGGTGCGCACCTTGGCGTCGCCGCGGGTGGCATCGGTGATGTAGATCGGGGCTTCAGTGCCCCTGGCGCGTTTCACGGCGCGGCCGATCCCGCCCAGCGTGTCGAAATAATGATCGATCGTGGTCACACCGAGCTCAACGGATTCGAGGTTCTGGTAGGCCAGGTCCACCGTTTCAAGGATGGTATTCAACAGGCGCGGCTGGGCAATGGGTGCGCCGTCCCGGCCATAGGCGAAGCATTTACGCTTGGCGTAGGCGTCGGCCAATTCGTCCTCATCCTCCCAGCAACCGGAATCGATGATCTGGTTCACGTTCGCGCCGTAAGCGCCCTCGGCATTGGAGAAGACGCGGAGCGCTGCCGTTTCCAGGTCGCACCCGAGCGCGGCCTGCTGGGCGATGGCGTGTTTGCGGATGAAGTTCATCGTCTCGGGTTCATCGGCCGTGGCGGCGGCGAATGCAGCGTCCGCGATCAGCCGCGATTGCATCGGCAACAGGTCGCGGAAGATGCCTGAGAGGGTTGCTACCACATCGATGCGGGGCCGGCCGAGCGTTTCGAGCGGGATCAGGTCAGCGCCTGCCAGGCGGCCATAGCCGTCAAACCGTGGGGTAGCGCCCATGAGCGCCAGGGCCTGGGCAAGTTGAGCGCCTTCGGATTTGAGATTGTCGGTGCCCCAGAGGACCACTGCGACGGTTTCGGGGAACGGCGATCCATCGGCGGTGTGGCGCTCGAGCAATCGGTCGGCTTGCAGGGTGCCGTCGATGCAGGCGGGTCGGCTGGGCAGGCGGTAGGGATCGAAGCCGTGAATGTTGCGGCCCGTGGGCAGGATGTCGGGTTGCGTGATCAGGTCTCCACCAGCCACGGGCGGGATGAACCCGCCATCCAGGGCATGGATGAGGGCCGGGATTTCGCTGTCGGTTAGGAGGTGGCGCTGGATACGGGCCAACCGTTCGAGCACGTCCAGGTGGTCAGGCGCATGGGTCTGGGCGGCCTGCTGCGCTGTTTCGCCGGCGACGAGCGCTTCGATGGCTGCGCGGGGAATGTCCGTTTGGCCATCCGTTGGCGCCATTGCCGCCAGCATGTCGGCGCGCTCGGCAGCGTCGATGGCGCCGCCGGCCACATGAAGCCCCTCGGGGATCAGGGCGTTTTCGACCTCTTCCAGCGCCTTTGACAAGCCGGGAACGCGATCATTCGCGTCGCTCATCCACTCGGCCGGGTCTGCGGCCTCGATCAGATCCAACGCGGTCGCTTGGGCATGGATCGCCGAGGCGAGCCGGGCGCGCATGTCGCCCGCTGTCGCGTCACAATCGGACCAGCGGGAAATCGTATCCCGGAGGTCGGCCAGCTCCTTGTAGAGACCTGCCTGGGTCACCGCGGGGGTCAGGTAAGAGATCGTTGTTGCTGCCGAACGGCGCTTGGCGATGGCCGCTTCGGACGGGTTGTTGGCCGCGTAGAAATAGAAGTTTGGCAGGTCCCCGATGAGATAGTCTGGCCAGCAGGCGCCGGACAGACCGGTTTGCTTGCCGGGCATGAATTCGAGGGCGCCATGGGTACCGAAGTGCAGCACGGCATGGGCGCCGAAGTCTTCGCGCAGATAGCGGTAGTAGGCTGCGAAGGCATGGGTGGGTGCGAAATTGCCTTCGAACATCAGGCGCATGGGGTCGCCCTCATAGCCAAAACCGGGCTGGAGGCCGATCATGACATTGCCCAGTTGGAGGCCGAGGATCTGGATTGTCCGGCCGTCGGACAGGTGCCGTCCGGGCGCTGGCCCCCATGCAGCTTCGATGTCCGGCAGGCGCACTTCGCGAGCGATGTGGGTGGCGGCTGGTACCCGGTCGATCACATTGGCGTCGGTGCCGAACAGGCTGGCATTGCCTTCCTGCACGGCCCGGCGCAGGGCGTCGGCATCGGCGGGAAGCTCGCCAACCGTATAGCCGGCGCGCTTCAGGCCCTGGAGGGTATTGTAGAGCGATTCAAAGACCGCGAGGCTCGCGGCGGTTCCGACGCCGCCACCACCAGGCGGGAAGTTGAACAGGGTGATGGCGACCCGCCGGTCGGCTTTGGCCGCCCGACGCAGGTCGACCAATTTACGAACCCGTGCAGCCAGCATCTCCGCCCGATCGGGACAGGACTGCATCCGCATGGCGCCTTCGTTCGGAGCGAAGGTGCACTTGCGGGCGCACCCGGTGCAGGTCGCGCCGCCAACGGCCCGGCCGCCGAACACGATTGGCCCGGTTGCACCGTCCAATTCGGGAATAGCGACCATGAGCGTGGATTCGATGGGGCTGAGGCCCTGGGCGTGGGCGCCCCATTCCTCAAGCGCCTGAAATTCGATGGCCTGGCCGGTGACGTAGGGAACATCCATGTCGGACAGGATTTCGGCAGCGGCGCTGGCATCATTGTAGGCAGGCCCGCCGACCAGGGAGAATCCCGTGAGCGAGACCAGGGCGTCGACCGTGGCCTTTCCACCGGACATGAAATATCGGTCGATCGCGTCTCGCGCATCAAGGCCGCTGGAGAACGCGGTGATGACCCGCATACCGCGCTGTTCGAGGGCACGGATTACCCCGTCATAATGGCCGGTGTCGCCGGACAGGAGGTAGGACCGTAAAACAATCACGCCGACGGTCGGCGCGTTGGACGCTGCGACGGGCAGCCTGGCTGCATCATCGGAGACGGTTGAGGTCAGGTCGGGGTGGTAGACGCCGGTGTCAGGGTACTCAACGGGCGGGGCGACGGTAAGTGTGCCGCGGAGATGGGCGCGGGGGCCGTCGGCATAGCGATTGACCAGGAACCGGACCAGGCTGGCGAGGTTCTCATCCGAACCTGACAGCCAATATTGCATGCTGAGAAAATAGGCACGGACATCCTGGGCGGTGCCGGGAATGTATTTCAGGATCTTGGGGAGCCGGCGCAGCATCTTCACCTGGCTGGCTCCGGCTTTCGACTTGTTTCCGCCCGATCCGCGCAGCTTCTTCAGAAGCGCCATGGGGCCCGATGCGGGCTTGTCCATCTGGAATGCGCCGAGCTTGGTCAGCTTGACGATCTCGGTGGCCGCCAGGCAGCCGATCATGGCGTCGCAACCATCGCGGCGTGCCTTGAGCGCATGTAGTATGGCATCGATCTGAGGTTCGATGAACACCATGGTTGCAACAACGAAATCGGCCGTTGCGATGTCGCCCCGGCAGGCGTCGAGCGCCCCGGGGGCGCGGTCCCAATCGGCCGCGGCATGGAGCGTGATCTCGAGGCCGGGAAGCTCTCGCCGCAAGCTGGTCTCGGCCCGCGCGACCGCAGCCTCTAGCTGGCGGTCCAGCGAGATCAGCACCACCCGGATGGGCGTCTTGGGATCGGCCCTAGCGTCCATAATGGGCCTTTGCGTCATAGAGCGTGTCGAGCGAGATCCGCTCGATGTGATGTTCGACCGCGTATTTCTCAGCGTTGCGGCGGGCCTTGCCGCGCACAAAGAACGGGATCTTCTTGAGCTCCGCCTCGGCGTCGGTGTCCCAGTGGAGCACATTGGTCATGTCGAATTCGGGCTCGGCATCGGGGGCGATTGCATGGCCGCCGAGATGCGAGGGGCCGGCTGCGTCATTGAACTCGAAATCGTCGCGGAACATGCCCAGCAGGTGCTCTTCGAGCCCCATCACAAGGGGATGGACCCAGGTGTCGAACAGCACGTTCGCGCCCTCAAAGCCCATCAGCGGGCTGTACCTGGCGGAGTAGTCCTGCACATGGGCTGGGGCCGAGATCACCGCGCAACCGATGCCGAGCCGTTTGGCGATGTGCCGTTCCATCTGCGTGCCGAGGACCAGTTCGGGCTGGGCGGCCATGATCGCAGCCTCGACCTCGAGATAGTCGTCCGTGATCGTCGGTTCGACATCGAGGCGGCGCGCGGCCGCCCGGAGATCGCGTGCGAACTCGCGATTGTAGCAGCCGAGGCCGCAGACCTTGAAGCCAAGCTCTTCATCGGCCACCCGGGCCGCTGCAATGGCGTGGGCTGCATCGCCAAAGACGAAGACGCGCTTGCCGGTGAGATAGTTGGAATCCACCGACCGCGACCACCATGGCATGTTTGAATGGGCGGTGCCGAACGCTTGCGGTGTCAGGCCGGCTATCGCCTCGACCTCCCGCACGAAGCCAACGGTGGCGCCATATCCCATGGGCACGGTCTTCGTGTAGGGCTGGCCAAACGTTTTCTCCAGCCACCGGGCAGTGGTGTCGGCCATGTCAGGATAAAGAACGACATTGAAATCTGCCGCACCGATCGTCGCGATGTCTGCTGGTGTGGCGCCGAGCGGGGCGACCAGATTGATATCGACGCCGAGCGAATAGAGCAGGCCGGCTATTTCCTTCACATCGTCGCGGTGGTGAAAACCGAGCGCGGTTGGGCCGAGAATGTTGCAGCTTGGCCGACGGGGGCTTGCGGACCCGCGAACAACCGACCGGTCGGCCAGTCCGCGCACGATCTGGTAGAAGGTCTCTGCTGCGCCCCAGCTCTCCTTCTTCTGGTAGGATGGCAGCTCGAGCGGGATGACGGGGATCGGCAGGTCCAGCGCCTTGGCGAGGCCGCCCGGATCGTCCTGGATGAGTTCGGCTGTGCAGGATGCGCCGACAATCATCGCCTGGGGCTTGTGGCGCGCATAGGCCTCCCTGGCGGCAGTCTTGAAGATCTCGGCGGTGTCGGAACCCAGATCGCGGGCCTCGAACGTGGTGTAGGTGACGGGCGGGCGGGCGCCGCGCCGCTCGATCATGGTGAAAAGCAGGTCTGCATAAGTATCGCCCTGGGGCGCATGGAGTACATAGTGCAGCCCCTCCATGGCGGTGGCGACACGCATGGCGCCCACATGGGGCGGGCCTTCATAGGTCCACATGGTTAATTGCATGGAACAGCGAGCCTCCCGTCTCGCACCAAGGGGCGGGCGAACAGCTCGGCGAGGTCGCCGCTTTGCTCGTACCCCTGGATGGGGGTGAAGATGAGCTCTATGGCCCATTTGGTTCTAAAGCCTTCGGCCTCCAGCGGGTTGGCGAGGCCCAGGCCGCAGACGGTGAGATCGGGCTTGGCGGCGCGGCAGCGGTCCAGTTGGCGGTCCACGTCCTGGCCCTCGCTGAGCACCACATCGTCGGGCAATTGCGCCAACTCCTCCGCCAGGTGGGCGGCGTGAAGGTAGGGCGTTCCGACTTCGGTGAGCGTCATGCCCAACTCAACGGACAGGAACCGCGCCAGCGGAATTTCCAGCTGGCTGTCGGGGAAGAAGAACAGGCGCTTGCCATCGAGCGTGGCGCGATGGGCCTCAAGCGCCTTGCGGGCGCGTGCCCGGGGCAATTCGGTGGCCTTGCGGAACGCCTCATCGCTCACGCCCCAGGCATCGGCGGCGGCTTTTAGCCAGGCCGTGGTGCCCTCGGCGCCCAGCGGGAACGGAGCGGCCAGCCGGGTCGCGCCCCGGTCTTCAAGACGCTTGGCGGTGTCCTTTAGGAAGGGTTGGGCGAGCAGGTACCTTGTGTTGGGACCTATTGGCGGCTGAGTGTCGCGGGTGCCCTCGGGCAGGAAGTGGACCGGTCCGACTCCCATGGCATCGAACAGGCGGCGGAATTGGTCCGTCACCACATCCGCCAGGGCGCCGACGACCAGCAGGTTTGGCGCATCAGTTGCCGCGGCCGTTTGAAGTTCTGGCACCATGGCCGACAGGCACGCGTCTTCGCCATCGGTGAAGGTTGTTTCGATACCGCTGCCGGAATAATAGAGGACGCGGACATCGGGGGAGAACTGGGTTGAAAGCCGCGTTGCTGCCCGGCCGAGATCGAGCTTGATCACCTCCGAAGGGCACGAGCCCACCAGGAAGAGCTGCTTGATGTCGGGCCGGCGCTCAAGCAGCCGGGTGACGGTCTTGTCCAGTTCCTCATTGGCGTCTGCCAGGCCGGCGAGGTCCCGCTCTTCTATGATCGCAGTGGCGAACCGGGGCTCGGCGAAGATCATGACCCCTGCCGCAGACTGCAGAAGATGGGCGCAGGTTCGCGACCCGACGACCAGGAAGAAAGCGTCCTGCATCTTGCGGTGGAGCCAGACAATGCTTGTGAGCCCGCAAAACACTTCTCTCTGACCCCGCTCTCGCAAGACCGGACGGGCCGGCGCAGTCGCGGCAACGCGCGGTGTAGAGCGAGCCGTATCGGCGCGGTTTCGCGTGCTGGGGAGGAGCTGTCGCACGCTCATGACGCAGCCCCCGCATCGAGATTGTGACCAGCCAGCGCCCGCGAACCGGCTGCGGCTGGGGCGCGGTCCCGCCGTGCTTGGGCGAGTTTCAGGAAGAACTGCGCTGCGTTGATCGCATAGGCAGCATAGGCGGCGAGGGCGATCCACATCTGGACCTGGGCTGGGCCCAGCCCGAACAGCACCGTCGCCAGGTACGCTGTGTGCAGCGCGATTACGCCCATCGACACGACGTCTTCCCAGAAGAAGGCTGGCGCGAAGAGGTATTGCCCGTAGACGTCCTTTTCCCAGATCGCGCCAGTGACCATGATCGCGTAGAGCGCCAGCGTCTTGGCTAGGATCGAGACGGTTGTG
>JBCCBN010000157.1:0-6671 GCA_039034035.1 Pseudomonadota bacterium | reverse complement strand
GCCGCCGCACAACTTCACCGTTAGGCTGCTAGAAAACGCTATCCAGCCAAGACATTCACCATGCTGATATCCGATTGTAAATGTGGTTCGCTGTTCTGCGAATATCGTTTGCTGTAAGGTAGCGTTAATTCTGTGGAAAAAAAGCTGACATGTCGATCGAAATTTGGCTTGCCTTCATTGCTGCATCCGTAGTCCTGCTTATTATTCCGGGTCCGACTATTCTCACAGTTATTAGCTACTCGTTATCCCATGGGCGGCGAGCTAATATTCCTCTCATCGCGGCGGTAGCTCTTGCCGATTCTACGGCTATGACGATGTCTCTTTTAGGGTTGGGAACTATCTTAGCTGCCTCAGCTTTTTGGTTTGGGGTTGTTAAATGGATAGGTGGTTTGTATCTGCTCTATTTGGGAATCAAGCTTTTTTTGTCAGATGTTACTTCAAGAGAGGTGACTGCCTTTAGATACGCGGGTAGACACTCTGGTCCTCGCTGGAAACTGTTTGTAAACACCTATTTAGTGACGGCTCTCAATCCCAAGGGGATTATCTTCTTTGCTGCATTTTTACCCCAGTTTATTGATACTAATCTCAGGGTTGCTCCTCAGCTTTGGATTCTGGCCCTTACCTTCGTAGCGCTGTCTATCGTCAATGCGACGGTCTATGTCATCTTTGCAGGTTCGCCAAGCTATGGCCGCGGCAAGGTCGATCTCGGGCGCGGCGTGCGGAAGACGACGCTTCAGGCGGTGAAAGGGCCGAAGGGCTAGGGGACTTTCCGGCCAATTTGCATCGTTTGGCAGGCGGTTTCGCCACAGGAGGGCGGACCGAGGACCGGCGCAAGACCGAGCCGATTGCCCTACCCCCGGAAAACGCGGCTCAGAAGAGGTTCTTGAGGATCAAATAGCCAACAGCGCCCGCCGAAGCCCAGAAGAACACAACAACGACAGCGGTCGCCAGTGTACCCGTGACCTTGATCAGCCAATTCTCCAGCGAACGGGTGTGCTCGGTGTGGGGCTGGCCCTCGCGCTCAGCGTCACCCTGGCGCAGCAGCAACAGCGTCGCGAACGCCAGCATCACATTGATGCCAAGCGTGACGCGAACCGCCCAAGGCCAGTAACGAGCGATCCGGTCCTGGGTCATCGGATGAACAAGATTGGCGAACTGATAGCCTTCGCTGGGATTGTAGAGTGCCCATTCGACGCCATTGCCTATGGCCCAGAAGATTGGTCCGGAAAAGAACACCACAGCCAACACAGCCCAATGCCCCAGCGGTTTCACCGGCATTGGCGACGGCGGCGGAGCATCAAAGGTCGTGTAGTGCTGGCTCATCCCGGAACCTCCCTCACATACGGACCCGCCGCCATGCTGGCGCGCGTCCGTAAGTCTCTGGAAGGGTCAGTCGCACTGTTCGGGACGCCGAATCTGACCCCTCGTCGTTTCGTACAGATGCCATGCATCAAACCAATATGGTTAAACTGTGACCAGATCGGTTGGTACCGCAACGGATTGGGCGGATTGCCCAACCCTTTCGTCCGACTTTTCAACAAGTTCCGTCGCTCGCCTCATCCCGCTTTGCCGCCAACGCTGCCGCGCGCCCCCCAAGTGGAAAACGCTTCCTTAACGCAAACGATCCAATCTCCGCGACAAGTGGGAGATTGGCCATGCGTATTCTGATTGTATTTGCCCTCTTTACTCTGGCTGGTGCGGGGTTCTCGGCCTTTGGCGACCAGCACCGCAAGGCGCTCACCGCCCAGGAAGCAGGCTTCCAGCCCGATATCTACTACTTTGGCGGAACCTACCGGACGCTGGTGTCGGAAACGCCCGAGCAATGCGCCACCCTGTGCGCGGATGATATGCGCTGCAGGGCATGGAGCCATGTCGCCGCGCGGGCCGAGGCAAGCCCGTTCTGCGAACTCAAGCGCACCGGTGGATTGCCAGAGGCCCAACCACAAGCCACGTCCGGCCGCTCGCCCCGCCATGAAGCCCGCTTTGCGAACCCGCCGCTCCACGGCTTACCACCCGGCCACCACGACCACCAACTGTTCGACACCGAACTCGCCGGCGGCCCATCGAGCCATTGAGAACCAAGCCACGTCGGGGTCACGGTGAGGTCGACCGTGTTAATCACCACGGCCGCTTCACCGTCGCTGGCAGGGACCGCGATCTTTCCCGACGCCGGCCTATCGACACCGCCCCTCGTCGCCAGAAAAACGTCCCGCCCGGCCAGCGCCAAGCCTGAACGATTGCAAACGGTGCGGTATTGCCGTTCTTGGAGCCATGATCCCGTCCGCCCTCGTTTCGATACCCGTTGCTGCCTGGTCCGCGTGCGGCGTTGCAGCGTTAGCGCTCGTGTCAGCCTGCAGCGGTCCGCCGCCCCCATCTGCTCCCACGGAACTGATGCACTGCGTCCCGACCACACACGATCAAACCATCCCCCTGCCCAGCGGCACCTTTCTCATGGGCAGCAATGATCACTACCGAGAAGAAGCCCCCCAACGCCAGGTCACTGTAGACGGGTTTACAATCGATGCTTTCGAACTGACCAACTGCCAGTTCGCCCGTTTCGTCGAAACGACCGGCTACGCCACCACTGCAGAATTAGGCACAGGAGAAGCCGGCCCCTTCGGCGAACCCGGCGCTGCGGTGTTCGTCGGCGTCAATCAGGTCGGCGAGGCATGGTGGCGCTGGACGCCAGGTGCATCGTGGCGTGCTCCGAAAGGTCCAACATCAGACCTTGAAGGCCGCGCCGACCACCCTGTCGTCCACCTCACCCATCAAGATGTCCTCGCCTATGCTGACTGGGCGGGCAAGCGTCTCCCCACCGAAGCAGAGTGGGAGTACGCTGCACGGGGCGGCCTCGAGGGTGCAACCTATAGCTGGGGCGAGGCACCGGCCAGCGAAGACGAGCCCCGCGCCAATCACTGGCAAGGGCTCTTTCCGTTTCAGGATGTCGGAACCGATGGCTACCGGGGAACGGCCCCTGTCGGACAGTTTCCCCCCAATGGTTACGGTCTCTACGACGCGACCGGCAATGTCTGGGAAATGACCGGCGACACAATCGAGGACGGATTGCCAGCGCAGATCATCAAGGGCGGAAGCTATCTTTGCGCCGACAATTTCTGCCGCCGCTATCGTCCGGCAGCAAAGGACTCCCAGGAACACGGCATCGGCGCCAGCCATGTCGGCATCCGGCTGGTCTCCGACCCCTGAGCGGCCTACCAGTTGGAGGACTTACCTCAAACCGCACCCCCGCGCGCCGACCGGTCGCCGGGCGGCCAGCCCGCCCTCGCGGAGGCGCCGCGCGCCGTGAGCGCAAGAATGGTGCGGTCGAGAGGACTCGAACCTCCACGGGTTGCCCCACAACGACCTCAACGTTGCGCGTCTACCAGTTCCGCCACGACCGCACTGCCTATGGGGCGAACGCGCCGTATAAGGGGTCTGCGCGGGTCTGTGAAGCCCTGAAATCGGGGTTATATGATGGCCATGTCCAATGCCGATGCTCCCCCACCCGCGTCTAATCCACCGGCGCGCCCCCTGCCCGCTTCGCAAGCCTCCGCCCAGCCAGCCCGCACGCCGGCCCCCGTCGGCTGGGCAATCTCCGAGGGGCTGGTGCCCTATGCCCCGGCCGTTGCCGCCATGACCGCCCGGGCACGGGCGATCCGCGAGGATGGCGCGCCCGAACTGATCTGGCTGGTCGAACACCCCCCGCTGTTCACCGCCGGCACCAGCGCCAAGCCCGACGACCTCCTCGACCCCGCCCGCTTCCCGGTCCACACCACCGGCCGGGGCGGCGAATACACCTATCACGGCCCCGGCCAGCGCGTCGCCTATGTCATGCTCGACCTAACCGAGCGCGGCCGCGACGTCCGCGCCTTCGTAGAACGCCTCGAAGCCTGGATCATCGACGCCCTCGCTACCTTCAACATCGATGCCGGCACGCGGGATGGCCGCATCGGCGTGTGGGTCGACCGCACCCAGCCCGGCGGCCCGCTCCGCGAAGACAAGATCGCAGCCCTGGGCATCCGCCTCAAGCGCTGGGTCAGCTTCCACGGGATCTCCCTGAACCTCGACCCCGACCTCTCCCATTTCGGCGGCATTACCCCCTGCGGCATCTCCGATCCGCGATATGGCGTCACCAGCCTCCTGGACCTGGGCCATATGGTCAGCATGGCCGAACTCGACACAGCCCTGCGCACCAGTTTCGAGCGCGTTTTCAACGTCCAGACCGTCGCCATGCCCATCCCAGAGACCGCCGAAACAGCCCCCCAGAAACCATAAGCCACCCAATGGGTCCCCAACCAGCGCTTCACACCCCCGAACCACCGCCAACGCCGCTCACCCACAGCGGGCGACCGCCCGCCGGCCGGCCAGCCCACCCCCGCGGAGGCGCCGTGCGCCGCGAGCGAAAAATGCCAGCCCCATTTCTCCAAGGATAATGCGCAGCCAATCTGCCGTGAGCGCAATCTCATGAGCGCCACCGGCGCGAACAGCGGGCGACTGCCCGCCGGGCGGCCAGCCCGCCCCCGCGGAGGCATCGGCGCAGCCGATCTGCCGTGAGCGCGAACAATGTCCCGCGCGCTGCGAGCGAAAAAGCCCGCCGCTACTCAGCGCCAGCCGCATTCGCCTCCATCTGCGCAACACGGTCCCGGATCAGCCCGCCCCCATTGGGCAACCGGCCAACCCACAAGAGCGACCACAACATCACGATAAAGGACGGGATCGCCCAGAATGCCTGCGCCGTCGACAGCCCGGTGTTCACCGCATGCTCGCGCGCCGACACTTCGGTCACATCCAGCGGATCGCCCCGCTCGCCACGGCCCTCGCCGCGGTCACCGGCCGCATCATCCTCGCCCTCTGCCACCGGATCGATCACCGGCGGCGGCGCTGGATTGTTCAACTCATCCACCGCTTCCTGATACTGCTGGGTGCCCTGCGCCGCTCCGGCGATCAGCCCCCCCATCCCGAACATCACCGGGACCAGCACGATCACCGCCCAGAGCGGGCTGCGTCGCGCATCATTCAGCCGCCGCATGTGCAACACGGCCGACATCAGCGCCGTCACCAGCACCACCAAAGGGAAAAACCAGTTCGGCGGCACCATGGCGCCCGGATCGCTGGCGCCCGCCGCACTGAACAGGGACAGGATGATGACCGGGACCAGAAACACCAGCAGCCGGGTAAAGAACAGCACGGTCCAGCCCCGGGTGAAGTGCAGCCGCGCGGTCTCGCCAAACGGATCGAACAGGCTCGGCAGCCATTGCATCGCCGCAGGGGCATCGCGCGGGTCGTCGATCCACGGACGCTCGGGGTCGATGGGCGAAAGGTCAGTCATGGCGGTGCGGGCTTTCGGTCAAGTTGGGCGGGGTGATCTCAGGAAAAAGTATCGGTCCGCCCGGGCGGCGGGCCATATTGGTTCATGCCCGGATCGCCGCGCAGGCGCGAGACGATGTAGGCAATCGTCGCGTTCACCAGCAGCAGCGAGATCAGCGCCGTGAACAACACTTCCCGGGCCAGGTCCTGCATGAACACCACCGTATCATCCCAGCGCCCGCGCGCCATCATGTCCGCCAGCCCCTCCTGCAGTTCAGCCGCGCCGGGCGCCAGGATCGGCAGCAGGATCGACTGGAACACCATGTCCAGCACCAGATAGGCGATGAATACGAGGATAAAGAGCCAGGCCGACAGCCCACGGTCATGCAGCCGTTTGCCGTAGACACACAGATAGCCATAAAGCAGCCCAACACTGAGGGCGAGCGAGATCGGCGCGAACACGACGCCGCCGAATACGCTGGCGACCTGGTTCACAATGGCAACGGCCAGCAGGATGACGACACCGCGCAGGAAGTCGCGGCCATCAATGCGGCCATTCGGTGAGAAAAGAAGGGTCTTGAGGGACATGCAGGGAGGATTCCAAACCAGTTTTCCTTCACATAGACCGACCCGTTGATTTTATCAATATTCGATAAGTCCCGACCACCGCCCAATCTTCTTCGCGCCCAGGCCCTGCCACCCTGTGAAAACCTGTCCGTCAAAAGTCCACATGCGTCGCCCCTCACGCACCACCCGGGATCTCCCGCTGCCGAACACGGCGCGCCAGCAAACCGCAGAAAACCCTCCAGAACTTATCCTCACCCTCCGCTCCCATGGTATTCTTCCCACCATGGATTATTCAGCCCTTCCCATCGCGCTTGCCCGGGTCCACCCACTCCACTGGCCGGTTCTGCTTATGAACCTGCTCGCGGTGACCGTGTACCTGCGCGCGAATGGGATTACCGGCGCCAGCCTCAGGGTCTGGCCCAATGGCCGGGTCGAGATCACCCGCCTGAACGAAACACACGACGTTTCCAGCGGCCCCGACGCCCAGCTCCAGGGCCTCCTCGCGCTCACAGGCCGGCACCAGCAAACCGCCAGCGCAGCCCTGCTCGCCAATAGCGCGCCGGTCGATGGACTCGGCGCCCAAGGCCGTTCCTTGTCAGCCGAAGCCCCGGCGTCCGTGCTGAAACGCGCGTTCACCGGCTCGCAGGCCGTAATCGGCGCCCTTACCAGCGTCCTCGACCAAATCCTGCGCACCGTTCAGGCCGCTTGCCAGCCTCGCTTGGCTGCCCCCACGCTATGCGCCGGCCAGCCCCTACGCACCCTTCACCCGCCATAGCGCCGGGCCCAATCAGAAAACCCTC
>JBCCBN010000156.1:0-6750 GCA_039034035.1 Pseudomonadota bacterium | reverse complement strand
GCAGCGCTCCTTTTGTGAGTGGTGGGGGCAATATTTCCAATGGTGTTTGTGACGGTGTGCAAACTTCGAGTGCCGGTGCTGACCGATTTAGACGGAACCTGTCTGACCTGAACTTATCTTTGGTCCAAGATGGTGGGTTCTTGCCCGTCATCGAATTGGACGAGCCCGAACCTTCGAATTCATCGTCGGTGCTTGTCGATAGGGCGCCTGTTCGCCAACTGTGGCAATTTCCGTTTGATATGCGGGGGCGGGGTTATCCACGATCTCTGGAATCTGATGGTGATCGAATCGTGCAGACCGATATTGGAGCTTACGAGCTTGGTGGGGTCGGATATTTCAACACGGGTTCGGTGGAACTCGCCCCGGAGGTACGTGAGACTATCCCGCCCGGCGTCCTAGAACCCGCGCGGCCTTTCGAAAGGCCACCTTTATCTGATCGACTTCCGGATTTGGAGCGGCCCGGTGTCTCGCCATCAGATCCGATCGAGGTACCCGTCCGGCGAGACTTGAAAAAAGAGGTGGAAAAGCCGGATAAGGCTAAGGACCTAACCAAGCCGTGAAGCCTCGCGTTGAATAAGACTGAGATACTAACACACAGACAGTTTGAATAACGTCTTCACTCAGCTCGCCATCTTCTCAAATTGGTCCGGCGAACACGTTATAAGCGTCTCACTTGGAATGACTTCAGCGGCTCATATCGCTCTCCGCCTATGCGGCAACCGGGCAAATCGGGTCTGGTTCTGCGGGTTGGCGTTTGATCGGTTTCGCAAGGAGCGGAGGCCTCGGCTTGTTTCAAGCCGGTTTGCTTTTGGCGGTGTTGGGGCCGAAGACGCGGGCGAAGATCGTGTCCACTTGCCGGGTGTGGAAGGCCATGTCGAAGAGGCTGTCGATGGCCGTATCGCTGAGACGGGCGGTGACGTCGGGATCGGCCTTGAGGAACCGGGTGAAGGCGCCGGTCCGGTCGCCGGGCTCTGACCAGGTCTTCATCGCATTGCGCTGGACCAGCCGGTAGGCGTCCTCGCGCGCGACGCCGGCATCGACCAGCGCCAGGAGCACACGCTGGGAATTGTGGAGCCCGCCCAACCGTTCGAGATTGGCGCGCATCTGTTCGGGATAGACGACCAGGTTTTCGATCACGCCCGCGGCGCGGTGGAGCGCGAAATCGAGGTGGATGGTGGCGTCCGGCCCGATGCCCCGTTCGACGGAGGAGTGGGAAATGTCCCGCTCATGCCAGAGCGCGACATTCTCCATGGCGGGCGTGACGGCGGAGCGGACGAGGCGCGCAAGGCCGGTGAGGTTTTCCGTCAGCACTGGATTACGCTTGTGGGGCATAGCGGAAGACCCCTTCTGGCCGGCGGAGAAGTATTCCTCGGCTTCTAGCACTTCGGTCCGCTGGAGGTGGCGGATCTCTGTGGCGAGGCGCTCGATGGACGAGGCGATGACCCCGAGGACGGCGAAGAAGTGGGCATGGCGGTCGCGCGGGATGACCTGGGTGGAGACCGGTTCGGGCTGAAGGCCCAACGCGTCGGCGACATGGGCCTCGATGGCGGGATCGATGCTGGCAAAGGTGCCGACCGGGCCGGAGATCGCGCAGGTTGCGATATCGGCGCGGGCGGTTTCGAGCCGGTGGCGAGCGCGCTGGAACTCGGCATGGAAAGTGGCGAGTTTCAGCCCGAACGTGGTCGGTTCGGCATGGATGCCGTGGCTGCGCCCGATAGTGATCGTGTCCCGGTGCTCATGGGCGCGGGTTTCGAGGGCGGTGAGCAGGCGGTCCAGCCCGGCCGTGAGGAGGTCGCTGGCGCGGGTGAGCTGGACGGCGAGGCAGGTGTCGAGCACGTCCGATGAGGTGAGCCCCTTGTGCAGGTGGCGGGCTTCCTCGCCGACATGTTCGGTGACATTGGTCAGGAAGGCGATGACGTCATGTTTCACCTCGCGCTCGATCTCGTCGATGCGGTCGACATCGAAGCCGGCGCGGCTGCGGACGGCGGAGACGGTGCCGGCGGGGATTTCGCCGTGGGCCTCCATGGCTTCGGCGGCGAGGGTCTCGATTTCGAGCCAGATGGCGTATTTCGACTCCTGGGACCATATGGCTGCCATTTCGGGACGGGAATAGCGAGGGATCATGGGATGCCTTCCGGATCGTGGCGTCCTGGGACGCGGCTGGCGGGCGGTGATTGGCCAGCATTGGACTTGGAGAGGGGGTTTAGCGGTGAGTGCCACTGGTTTCCAGACCCCGGGGCGGGTGGGCGCGCTCATCGGTGAGGGGAAGCGCGGGAGAGCGGCGCAATTGGCAGGAGGCATCGGGGCCGCAGATTGGCGCGGGAAGCGGTCTTCGCGGCGGATTTTGGCTGCTGGTGGCTGGTCCCGTTCCTGCCCATCGGCTAAGACTTCAGCGATTGGGCAACCGGATGGGACGGCGCTTGCAAGGGCTGGCATCCGCACATGCCCTGTGCGCTGATTTGTGTTCATCACCGGCCAGAAGCCGGCGTTCGTTGGGGAGAAAGTACCCGTGAAGATCCTGTTCAAAGGCATGATTGCCGCCGCCATGCTGGCTGGCCCTGCCGCTGCCCCCCTGATGGCGCCCGCAATCGGGCAGACCGCGGATGTGCCGCCGAATGCTGAACCTGGCCGCTGCTATGCCCGCGTTCTGATGCCGGAAACCGCCGAGACGATCACCGAAACGGTTCTGGTGAAACCGGCCTCCTCCGAGATCCGGCTGGTGCCGGCCGAGTTCGAGACCTATTCCGAGCAGGTGCTGGTCAAGGAACAGACTACCGAGTTCGTCACCATCCCGGCGACCTACACCTCCGTCACAGAGGATGTGATGGTGCAGCCGGAATACACCGAAACCGTTGTCGTGCCGGCTGAGTATGAGACGTATACCGAAGAGGTGCTGGTGCGGGCCGCCTATGTGACCTGGAAGCCGGGATCGGGCCTGTTCGGGCGGGCTGATACCGGCTCGGTGGCGGGTTTGGGCTCGACCAATGCGTCGGTGGCGACCGGTGAGCTGCTGTGCCGGGTGGAAGTACCGGCGCAGTTCGACACGGTGACGCGCACCCGGCTGGTCTCGCCAGAACGGACCGAAGTGCGGACCATTCCGGCGCGGTTCGAGACGGTGACCCGGCAAGTGGTCGCGACCCCGGCGCGTATCGAGGAAAAGATCGTCCCGGCGGTGTTTGAAACGGTCCAGAAGCGGCGCCAGGTGGCCCCGGCTCGGGAAGAGACCATTTCGATTCCGGCGCAATATGAGACAGTCGAGAAGCGGCAGGTGACAGGCGGCGGCGGCCTGGAATGGCGCGAGGTGCTGTGTGACACGAATGCCTCCGCCTCGAAGATCCGCGAGGTGCAGGCCGCGCTGACCGATGCGGGTTATCCGACGCTGATCGATGGCCAGTTCGGGCCCAGCACGCTGCGCGCCATGGAAGCGTTCCAGCGTGACCAGGGCATGCCGGTCGGGTATCTGACGGTGGCGACGGTGACGGCGCTGGGTGTCAATCCGTACTGAGGCCGGTTGCTGGCCGGGCGGAGGTTGCGCCTGGGCCCGGGCCTTGGGGTTTTGCTCTGGGCGCGGCGGGTGCCTATAGAAGTCCATGGCTGGCTACGCTCCCCTTGATGGTCTTGCCGCGACCGTGGCGGCGATTGCGATCATCCTGCTGGCGCTGGTTTCGCTGGCGGGCACATCGGTGCGCCGGCAAGCGGTGGAAGCGGGCATGGCGCGGATGACCGATCTCTGCGAGCTTACGGGCATCTTTGATCCACATCAGCTCCAGGATGTGTTCGGCCCGCCGGATATGGACCAGACCTGGCGCCATGTGCGGATGGTGGATATTGCGGCCGCGCGGCGACCGCTGGGCCACCTGATCAGCAATGATGCGGTGGATGGGCTGACGATTGCGGTGGCGGCGGCGAGTTTCTTCATTCGCCATCCATTGGTGGACGTGGCGCTGGTGACCGCGCTGGCGGCGCAGGTCGGGGGATGGCTGGCCGCGAGCCGGCTGCCCCGGTGATCGTTTCACTTCCCCTTGAGGGCGAAACTGTTTAGGCCACCCAGTGATGAGACTGTGGAAGATGAACGGCGCGGGAAACGCTTTCGCGATATTCGACGCGCGCAGCCAGGCGTTCGAGCCCGATGCCGGCAAGGTGCGCCGGCTGGCGGAGGAATTGTCGGCCGACCAGATCATCGCCATCGAACGGGATGTGGAGCGCGACGCTTTCATGCGCATCTGGAATGCCGATGGCTCCGAGGTGAATGCCTGCGGGAACGCAGCCCGGTGTGTCGGGCGTCTGCTGCTCGATGAAGGGGGCACGACCCGCGTCCGCATTCGCACCGAAGCGGACACGCTGGAAGCCAGCGATGCGCCGGGCGACCTGGTGACGGTGGATATGGGGTCGCCGTTGATGGGCTGGGCCGATATTCCACTGGCTGAGCGAATGGATGTGCGCGGCATAGACCTGAAGATCGGCCCGATTGACGCGCCGGTGCTCGCCCGCCCGGCTGTTGTGTCCATGGGCAATCCTCATGCGGTGTTCTTCGTGGCGAATGTGGAAGCCTATGACATCCCAGCGGTGGGGCCGCTTGTGGAAGGCCATCCGCTGTTTCCTGAAGGCACGAATGTGGGGTTCGCCCAGATTATCGATACCCAGACCATCCGGCTGCGGGTGTGGGAGCGGGGCGCGGGCCTGACCCGTGCGTGCGGGACGGGCGCATGCGCGGCGCTGGTCTGTGCAGCGCGGGCGGGGCGAACCAAGCGCAAGGCGCGGATGATCCTCGATGGCGGCGACCTGACGGTCGAATGGCGCGAGACCGATGATCGTGTGCTGATGACCGGTCCGGTCGAGATGGAATTCCAAGTCGAGGTGTAGTGGGGGTTGGTGCCGCGAGTCGCGCTGCAGGCCGATCGTCACCCACGCATTTCACCCCAAAAGGGCAATGCCCGCCGGCCGGTCAGGCCGCCCCCGCGGAGGCGATTGGCGAAGCCAATCCGCCGCGAGCGACATAAAACCCGCCATGGCGGCAGGTTTGGGTCGTTAGTCGCGCTCCAGGCCGATCTCTGTGGCGAGCCAGTCGGCGGCGGTACGGACGCTTTCGCGGTCGAGGTCTACCTTGCCATTGGCGGCGCGCATGGCGGCGCTGGATATGGCGCCGCGCAGGGGCTCCAGCGCGTTTTGCAGGGCCCGGTCTTCGACCCGGCCTGGAGCCAGCAGCAGCATGGCGTCATAGGGCGGCAGGGCGCCAGCGGGCTCTTCCAGCAGGATGAGGTCATAGGCATCAATGCGGCCATCGGTGGTGTAGGCGGTGATCACATCGACCTCGCCCGCCTGCAGCGCTTCGTACATGAAGGTGGAATCCATGCCGCGCGTATCGAGCCGTTGAAGCCCATAGAGATCGCGGGTGCGGGTCCATTCCGGACGCCCGAAAAATTCCGGGTCGCTGGCGACACTCAGCCGCTTGCCCGCAAGATCACCAACGCCCACCAGCGCTTCATTGGCGGCGGTTTCGCGCGAAACGGCGTAGGCATAGGCGTTCTCGAAGCCGAGGACGGCATAGGCCAGCACGCCATGGACATCCCACAGATAGGCGGAGGTTTCGGCATACATCACCGCGCGGGGCGGGACGTCTTCCCGCTCCATCACCGTGGCCCAGAGCGTGCCGGTATAGTCCACATAGACATCGATCTCACCACGGGTGAGCGCATCGAACGCAACGCTGGATCCGAGCCCTTCGCGGATATCGACATTGGCGCCATGGGCTTCGAGTGTCTCGGCGATCAGGCGGGCGAGAATGTATTGTTCGGTGAAGGCCTTGGTGCCGAGCGTGATGGTGCGCCCCTGCAGCGGGGCGGTCTCGGCGATGAAGGATTGGTCGGTCGGGGCGGCGGCGCTGACCCCGCGCAGGCTGGTGAGTGCGGGGAGCGCGATGAGGCAGAGCCCCACGAGGCCAGCCATGGCGAGCCGGCGGTCACCGCGCCCGGCGGCGACTTCGAAGGCGCGGATGACCTGGTCCAGCGTCATGGCGAGCGCTGCGGAGACCAGGCAGCCGAAGAGGACCGCGCCCCAGTTCCGGGTCTGGAGGCCCTGGAAGATGTAGTTCCCGAGGCTTTCGGCACCGACGGGGGTCGAGAGGGTGGCTGCGCCGACGACCCAGACGGCGGCTGTGCGGACGCCGGCCACGATGACCGGCGCAGCCAGCGGAAGGTCGACCTGGGCGAGGCGCTGGCGGTCGGTCATGCCGACGCCGAGCGCGGCCTCGCGGAGGTCGGCCGGCACGCCCCTGAGGCCGACAATCGTGTTCCGCAGGATCGGCAGGACCGAATAGAGGGCGAGCGCCAGATAGGCGGGCCAGAACCCGATCCGCCCGCCCAGCAGCGGCACCATCAGCGCCAGGAGGGCCAGTCCCGGAATGGTCTGCACGACGCTGGCAAAGCCGAGCGCGGGGCCGGCCAGTCGCTCATTCCGGGCGGCGATGATCCCGAGCGGCACCGATATGGCGAGGCCCGTCAGCAAGGCGGCGAAGGAAAGGATCAGATGGCCGGTATAGTGTCCGGGAAAGACGGCGAGTTCTTCGGTGAACATGGGATAGTCCTAAAGCGCTTGCGTGCCGGGCGGAAGCACTGGGGCGCGCCGGCCGGTCAATCGGCGGCCTGAAAGGCGCTGGAGACCTGTTCGGCGGTGCGGCGGGGGCCTTCGAGCAGGCGCTCGACGGCGAGATGGGCCGGGGCAGCGATAAGGGCCGAAGCGGGGCCGGCCTGT
>JBCCBN010000155.1:0-6793 GCA_039034035.1 Pseudomonadota bacterium | reverse complement strand
TCCCGTGGCGATGCCGACGCTCTCATGGATGTAGTAATTCTTCCGGTCTGCCCCCGTGGTTGCGCCGCCGCGCCGCTGGGCAAAGATACAGATCAGCCAGGGGGCGGTCTCCAGATAGGGCTTGCGCCAGTCCGTCCCGATCGGGGCCAGGGCATCAAGCCATTCCTCCCCCGCCTTGCCGTCATAAAACGCCTTCTCTTCGGCTTCCGCTGCCAGCCGGATCTTGCGTTTGGTCTCCGCGCTGCCAACGCAGGCAAAGAACCAGGGTTGGTGGTTGGCGCCCGACGGCGCCCCGCCCGCCGCCAGCACGCAGCGCTCGATCACCGCCTGCGGCACCGGCGTGTCGGAAAAGGCCCGAACCGAGCGTCGCGACGCCATCTGCGCATGGAACGCCGCCGCCCGCGCCTGCATCTCCGCGGCGGGATAGACGGGAAAGTCCGTCAGCGGAACATGTGTTTCGGGCCGGGCCTTCATGACACCTACAATTCAATTCCTAAGCGATGGAACAGGGCGATCCAACCCGCATACGCCACCAGCGTCAGCCCTGTCGCCACACCCAGCGCGCCCCAGAACGGCACGCCCATCCTCTGGGCCAGAGGCAGGCTGACGAAGAACACAAGGCCTGGCAGGATCAGATACGCCGTAGACGTCGCAAACCGGGTCGCCAGGGCCGCGTCCCGGGTGCTGTAGTAGGTCATTGCCACGGTCATCATCGTGGCCAGCGGCAAGGCCACCAGCAGGGCCGCCAGCATGGTCGAACGCTTGGCGATTTCCGAGACGATGATGATGAACACGGCGGTCACGATCGCCTTGCCGGCCGTCTGCGCGATCTCAGCCCACATGGGTGTTCCCTCCGTCGGCCCAGACAGTAGAGCGACACAGCCGCTTTGGGGAGCCCCCCGCAGCCGTCCCGGGGTGCCCGCTAGCCGCCAGGCCGGCTGCGGGCGGGGTCGCCGCTTAGCTCAGCGTTCGCGCCGGATGCATACCATCGACATAGCCCATGAAGGGCGGTTGGATCGAATAGCCGATCAGCGCCTGCGCCCTGGGCGGCAAGGTCCGGGCAATCTCCGGCGGCACCGCCAACACCATGTTCTCCAATTGGCGCATATAGCCTGCGCAATATTGCGGCGTGATGATCGTGCGCGGCGTGTCCGATCGGTTCGCCCCGCCCCGGTGCATCAGCGTGCCCTTGGCCAGCGCCAGCGAGCCCGCCGGCATGACCAGCTTCACCGCATCGGCGCGAAACCCCGGATCGTCATCCACGCCGCGCACCGTCTTGTCGCCGAAAGTCCTTCCGGTGATGCTGCCCTCCGGCCGCTCATTGCCCCACAGATGGCTGCCGGGAATGACCTCCGTCGCGCCATTTTCGGCGGTCGTGTCGCTGACCGCCCAGAACGCACTCACCCCGGTGGTGGGCCGCGGACGGGGCAGTTCGCAACTGTCGTCAATGTGCCAGGGCTGCACCGTTTCGCCCGGATGCAGCCGGATCGCCAGACACGCCGACAGCAGGCAGCTCTTACCCAACTCCGCTTCGGCAAACGCCAGTGCTAGGGGATGGATCGCCAGGTCCACAAAGGCCGGCGCCTTGGCCAGCATCGCATAGACCCGGTTCGACTTCAGGCCCTCGAAATCGTTCCGCCCCTTGATATCCGCCGCCAGCAGCGGATCGAGCGCATCCTCGATGCCTGCCAATTCGGCCGGTGACAGGACATTCTCGAACACTACAAAGCCGTCCCGATCGAAATCGGCTTTCCAGCTTTCAAACGAACGGCCCTGCAGGTGCGCCTCAATGGAGCCCGCCAGCGATGGGGACCCACCGGGAGAGCGGTCGGTTTCGGTATCAGGCATGGCGCTTCCTCAATCAGTATTTTCAGCACCCTACACCATTGCCGCTGCGGCAGGCGAGCTGCGCGCGCCGATAGAAACCGCAATCACCCAAACGATTCCCTTCCAGCAACATGTGCATTAGGGTTCCCCCGATGCCCGATACGCACACCGAGCCCACCACCCTCGCCCCCTCGGCCCGGGGCATGACCGAAGACGGCTTCCTCACCGATAGCTGGTATCTCGGCTGCGCGTCGGCCGAGCTGAAACCGGGCCGGCAATTCCGGCGGATGATCCTGGGCGAGCCCGTCCTGCTGGCCCGCACCGCCAGCGGTGAGGCGTTCGCCCTGCGCGATATCTGTCCCCACCGGCTTGTTCCGCTATCGGCCGGCCAACAGCGCGACACCGATGGCGCGCCCACGATCGAGTGCCCCTATCATGGCTGGCGATTCGGGACCGATGGCGTATGCCGCCTGATGCCCAGCCTGACCGGCGATGAGGCCTATGACCCGAGCCGGATCAGCGTGCGGCACTATCCGGTATCGGAACAGAACGGCATGGTGTTCGTGTATATCGCCCACACCGCACGCGACACGGCCGATCCCGCCGTTCCACCTCCCGATTTCGGCACCCTTGCAGACCGGCCGAAATTCACCATCAGCCGCACCTTCAACGCCCATATGGACGATGCCGTCGTCGGCCTGATGGACCCGGCCCATGTGCCCTTCGTCCATTCCCAATGGTGGTGGCGTCCGCCATCGGTCGGCCTGCGTGTGAAGGAAAAACCGTTCGAGCCTCGCGAGCGTGGATGGGCCATCGCCCGCCACCAGCCCTCATCCAACTCGCTTGCGTATCGGGCCCTCTTCGGCGGCGCGGTCACCACCGAGATCGTGTTCCAGCTCCCCGGCTTCCGCTGGGAAATCGTCGAGAACGCCCGCGCCCGCCTGCTCACCCTCACCTGCCTCACCCCCGAAGCGCCCAAGCAGACCCGCATCACCCAGCTCACCTGGTGGACCGGCGCACCCCTGCTCAATCTCGCGATCCCGATCCTGAAACCGGCCGCGCGAAAGTTCCTCGACCAGGATGGCGACATGGTCGACCTGCAGAATGAAGGCATGGCCTATCAGAAGGCGATGCTCTGGATCGACGATATCGACGTGCAGGCGAAATGGTATCGCACCCTGAAGAAGGCCTGGGCCAATGCCCGCACCCACGGCACGGATTTCGACAATCCCATCGCCGCCACAACGCTGCGCTGGCGAAGTTGAGTTTCATCAGTTTTGCAAGGAAGCTGTCGGACGGCGGAGGCCAAGCGCCCCGGGGGGCTGGGGGGGCTGATGGGTCCGGAGTGCCTGGAAAGGACCGCCGCCCGACAACGCCAAGATGCCGGCCGGTAAAGGCGACCGCAAGGTCAGAATGGGACCAAACAGGGGCAAACGCCTTAAAACTGCGTAACGTAATTACATGGCCGTAACCAATGAATACAATTCGAAAGCCTATTAATTCATGACGAATATTTCATCTCTTCGCAACACACCCGAGGAGAAAGTCGCCTTCCACCGGCTGGAACTTGATTTGATCCTTGGCGTTTATGGGCGATTGGTCCGGGTCGGCGAGGCGCGAGACTATGCCATCGGCATGCACGCCGACCGGGCAATCTTCGCCATCTTCCGCAATGCCGCCGAACAACCCACCTGGCGCGTCGAAAAAGTACCCGCGCTCGCCAATCGCCAGGGCGCCTTCGCCGTCCACGGCGCCGCCGGCCAGGTCCTCCGCCGCGGCCGAGACCTCAGCACCGTCCTCCGAATCTTCGACAAACGCCGCTTCGACGTGGTCGAATAGCCCGGGCCCTGGCTCATGATGCGCCCCGACGCCTCGCCTGCCCCATTCTTGCATCCCCGCCGCGCGCAAGCGATACACGCTACCAGATGAATCTATTCGAACCACAAGGGCTCTAAGCGAACCCAGACGACCCCGCTGATGACCGGATCCTTAGCGAGCCGAGTGATGGACCCTTGCTGTTCGGTTGCGTGCTTGACGGTGCGGGCGGCGCCGAGCGTGTGTTCTGGAAAGACGCCCAGGCGCTGATCGAGACACAGCCCTCCAGCCAATCCGTCTGGTTGCACGGTGATCGCCAGCACCCCGAAACCGATGCCTGGCTCTCGGCGAATGCCGACATACCCGAACGCACCGCCCAGCTTCTGCTTTCCCACGAGACCCGCCCCCGCGCCTTTATCGAAGACGACCGGTTGGTGGCCATCATGCGGGGCTTGAACTTCAATCCGGGCTCCGAACTCGACGACATGATCGCCTTGCAGATCTGGGGCTCGGAAAACATCGTCCTTTCGTTTCGGCGGCGGCGATTGCAAACCCCGCGCGATGTCCTCGAAGAACTCGAAAACGGGCGCGGCCCCACCACCTCAAGCGACCTCATTGTCCGCCTGGCCAGCATCCTGGTGTCGAAGATGCAACTCGCAGTCATCCGCACCAACGACCAGGTCGACGAAATCGAGGCCCTACCCAAGGACAAGCAGGACGAAGCAGCCCTTGAGCGCATCTCGCGAATCCGCCGCCACTGCCTGTCGCTCCAGCGCTTCAAGTGACCGCAACACGAAGCGCTTGGAGACCTGCTCCGCACCCCGCCAGACTGGTCCTCCACCGACAATATCAGGGATGTGCGCGAAATCGTCGACCGGCTGAAACGCTACGTCGATGATCTCGATGTCTCGAAAGAGAGCGCCATTGTCCTGCAGGATGAATTCGACAGTCGCGCGGCGGCCAATTCCAACCACACCATGTACATCCTCTCGATCGTGGCCGCGATTTTCCTACCCCTCGGCTTCCTCACCGGTTTGCTCGGCATCAATGTCGGCGGCAGCCTGGGGTGGAATCGCCGGTGGCGTTCTGGCTGACGGTTGTGCTCCTCTTCGCCGTTTCCGGTTTGCAAATCTACGTATTCAGAAGGCTTAGATGGCTCTGGGACACATTCAGGATAATGCGGATGATCTCGAGGTTGGCGTCTCCGGGCTAGAGATTGATCTCAATCAGGTTGGCGCCGATGTCGCCGCGTGGCTTGAAAGCGTGGTGGACCAGGTCTGGTCGCTTGGCTCGCTTTGGCAGGTCTTTGCCGTCATCGCCAGCGCAGCGGTCGGCTACGTGCTCAGTCGCCCCGTCGCGAAATGGCTCAAGCACGCCGCCGAGACCCGCGAGCTGAAAGACATTCTGTTCCGGCTCTAAGCCTCGCTCGCGCGCATCGTCTGGCCAGCCTTCACGGTCGCCTTGCTATAGACTTCGATGGGCGCATTCGCCGCCTATGGACTGGACAATACCGGCCTCAGGGTCGCTGCCAGCTTGCTCAATGCCTGGACCCTCGCGGCGCTGCACATTTTCCAACTGCTTGAACCGCTCACCACATCCCTGGATGCCGCCGCCATCACGATTGGCGACAACCGGTTCTCGTTCCTGCGCATCCTGACCAGTTTTGTCGTTGCCACCTTGACACTCTGGCTCGGCCGCGTGACCGGCGATGCGGCCCAGGCGCAATTGCGGGGCAATACCCGGATCAATCCCTCCATGGCCGGCATTCTCGGCCAGGTCGCCAAGATCACCTTCGTGGCGATTGCGGTGGTGATCGCCCTGTCGGCGATTGGCGTGAACCTGACCGCGCTCACCGTCTTCTCCGGCGTCCTCGGCGTCGGCATCGGCTTCGGCCTGCAGACGATCTTCCCCAACTTCATTTCCGGCGTCATCATTCTCTTCGAACGATCGGTCAAAGTCGGAGCCTTCATCGAGCTGCAATCGGGTATGACCGGCCAGGTCCAGGAAATCAGCATCCGGTCCACCCTGATCACCACCAATGACAATGTGGATATCCTCGTGCCCAATGAGGAGTTCATCAAGGCGCAGGTGGTCAATTGGACCCTCAAGGAAACCCAGCGCCGCCTCCGCGTCCCCTTCGGTGTCGCCTATGGCAGCGACAAGGAAACCGTCCGCAAGGCCGGGCTCGAAGCCGCCGCATCCGTGCAGTGGACCGACAGTCGCCGCGAAGCCCGCGCGCCGCAGGTCTGGCTGGTCGAGTTCGGCGATTCCAGCCTGAACTTCGAGCTTGTCGTCTGGCTGGCCGATGAGGCGGTCAACCGGCCGGCCAAGGTCCAGGCCGACTATAATTGGGCGATACACACCGCGCTCGAAAAATACGACCTCGAAATCCCGTTCCCGCAGCGCGACGTGAATTTCCGCAATTCCGAACCGGTCCGCGTGGAGCTCCTCGAAAAATCGGTCAATTCCGACTAGGCTACTGGTGCCGGCTCGGCTGTGAGCCCCCCTATTTCAAAGCCAGAACTACCGCCTTGAACAGGGCGTCCTTGCGCTTCTCGAAATCGGGCAACTCGTCATACGGCACCAGCATCGGATGGGTCTTCTTGCGCTCATCCTTCTTCGGGCCGAACACCCAGCCTGCGCTGCGCTTCTGCTCCATCCACTGGTCATGCTGGGCGCTGTGGGGCGCATCGGGATGGTCAAGCGTGAACTGCACGCTTTCAATGGTCGAGCTGTGCATCCAGTCCGGCGCGCGTTTCCAGGTCGGCGAGGGTTTCTGACCGTTCGCACCCTGCCAGGCACGCACCGCCTCATGCACGACCTGCGCGATCGCTTCCACCCGGGCCTCGCCCGCCAGTTCATCGCTCGCCTGCACCATGCCCTACAACGTCCTCCAATCGGAGATGATCTGCAACAGTCCCGCATCGACCCAGCCGGCGGAATTGTTCTCATAGGCAAACGCGCTGGCGCCCGATCCGATCCCATAGGCATGGACCCCAACCACCGTGGCCACCCCATCCTCATCATAGGTATACACCGGCGAGCCCGACTGGCCGCCAAACGTATCGGCCGGATAGTAGACCCGCCCGTCATGCACCGTCTCGACCGGGGTTGCATGGTGCCACAACTCAGCGGCGTGGAGCTGTCTACC
>JBCCBN010000154.1:0-6872 GCA_039034035.1 Pseudomonadota bacterium | reverse complement strand
TTCGATCGTACCCTGGTGTCGGCCCGCAAGGCGCTGGCCGAAGCCATCGAGACCGAGAAGGAAGCCGATGGCGAGATGGCCCGCATCCGCCAGGCCCAGGCCGCCGCCTACATGGCGCTCGCCGACTTCCAACTGGACCAGCCGGGCGGCACAGAACGGCTGGGCGATCTCCAGGCGCTGGAGGGCGACGTCGCCCGCCTGCTGTCCAAACAGGGCGCCTATATCGCAGACCTTCTCCGCGAGCTCGACCAGAAAGCCGACGAAATCGAAACGCTGGAGACCAAACGCCAGAAAGCGGCGTCCAGCCTGGATAGCGCGGTCGAACGCTACGAAACCACCGTGGCCGAAGTGGAAGCATCGCTGGAAAAGAGCGAAACCTATCGCGGCTTGGTCGAGGCCGCTGCCGAGGCTGAAGCGGTGACGGAGCGGGCCCGCCAGAAACTCACCATCGCCCAGGAAGACCGCGTCGAGAAAGGCGCGCCCTATGAGGCCGACCCGCTGTTCATGTACCTTTGGGACCGGGGCTACCGCACCACCGATTACAAGGCGTCGCCTGTGTTCCGCTATCTCGATGGCTGGGTTGCGCGGCTCTGCAAATACGACCGGGCCTATCGCAACTATGACCGGCTCACCGCCCTGCCAACGCGGATCGCTGAGCATGTTCGCCGCATGGAAGGGGCTGAAACCAAAGCCCAGGACGCGCTTGAGGCCGCCGAAGTCCACGCCCTCGCATCGGCCGGCGCCGAAGGCTTGCAGGCCAAGGTCGAAACCGCCCGTTCGGCCCTGGCCGCCCTGGATGCCAGCATCGACACCGCCGAACAGGCGCACCTCGCGCTTGCCGATGTCCATGCCGAAGCCGAAGCGGGTGATCGCGGCCCGGCCTACCAGGCCCGCATCCGGCTGGCAGACGCGCTGAAACGCGCCAGCTTTCCCGATCTCCGCCTATTGGTCACCCAAACGGTAACCCCGGATGATGATCGGATGGTCGATCAGCTCGTTACCCTCCGCAAGGAAGAAATGGGCCTGGAAATGCGCCGCGACGAAATCACCCGAGCGCCCCGGGCTCGGCGCCAGAGCCTTGAGGGGCTGGAGCGCTTTCGCCGCCTCTTCAAGCGCGAACAACTGGACAGCCCGTACGCCACCTTCACTGCCTCAGCCCTCGATGGCGCGCTCGACGCCTTGCTGGCCGGACGCCTGCGCCCCGAAGATGCGGTCCGCGCGCTGAAGCGGAAAGTGCGCCGCCGCCAGCCCCGGGCGCATCCGGGGTTCGGCGGACGCTCGCGGCGGCAGACCTCGGGCATTCCCGAGATTGCCAAGGATATTGGCTGGGAAATCCTCAAGGAGATGGGCCGGTCGTCGGGCCGTGGTAGCGCCCCGTTCGGACTGCCCGGCAGCGGGTTTCCCTCCTCCCGACGGTCCGGGCGAAGCGTTTCGCTGCCCAAGCGCCTGCCAAAGATCGGGGGCGGTCGCCGCGGCGGGTTCAAGACCGGCGGCGGTTTTTGACCTCCCGTCTACTCGTGTGAAACGTTTCACTGACGGTCGCTGCCAGGCTCAGGAATGGTTCCACCAGGCGGTGTCGGAATAGGCGCGCAGGTCGAGTTCGAACGTCCATGCCGAACGGTGCTGGTGGGCGAGGTGGTAGTAGGTCTCGGCCATTCTCGTAGGCAGCATGAGGCCATCCTCGGCCCCGCGGGTCTCGCGCAGCTTCTGGAACCGTTCCGGCCCGAGCAGCTTGCCCAGCGTGTCTGGCGCATCGACTGCACCATCAATCAGGATATGGGCCACATGGATGCCCTTCGGTGCGAATTCCGCGTTGAGCGTTTGGCACAACAGCCGCCGGCCAGCCATGGCCGCAGCGTGGGAATGCTGGCCCTTATTGCCGCGCATGGCCGCGGTGGCGGACGTCACCAGGATCGTACCGGAGCCGCGCGCCTCCATCTCCTGACAAACGGCTTTGGCCAGGCGGAACAGGCCGAAGGTCGCCAGTTGCCAGCCCATGGCGAAGGCCTTGTGGGTGGTTTCCGCCAGGGACCGATTGCCGATCTGCGCGCCGAGATTGTAGATCACCACCTCGATCGGGCCGATATCCCGTTCGACCTGCGCGATGCGGGACTCGATTGCGTCATCCTCGATGGCGTTCATCAGGAAACCGGTGGCCTTACCCCCCTCGGTCTCGATGCCGCGAACCAGCGTGTTCAGCCCATCCTGGTCGCTGCGCCGACACAGAACCGCATGATAGCCATTGCGGGCGAAATGGGCGCCGGCGGTGCCCCCGATACCGGCGCCGGCACCGATGACGAGACAGACGGGGGTCATGGCGGTTACTCCTTGGTTGTAGGTCACAACCGGCCTCGGGTGGCGGGCCGTCAGGTCAGCGAGGCCGGTGCTGGGTACCCTTGCCGGCAGTGATGAAAATGGCCGTCGCTTCGCCCTCCACATCAGCGGTGTGCCAGACGCCCGGCGCGTTGATGATGTATTCGCCTGGGCCCACTGTGACCTCCGAGCGAACGCCATCGGGCGTTTCCTGGTGAAAGGTGATTTCGCCGGACGTACACAGCACCACTTCGGCGCCTTCGGGGTGGACCTCCCAGGAGTCCCACGGTTCGGTGAACGTGTAAGCGGTCACCAACCGGCCTTCTGCGCCATCGCCCGCATGACGCGCCATATAGCCTTCATACCAGCTCATTTCCGGCGCGAAATTCGGTTGCACGTCAGCGGTCGCGCCGAGGCCGAGATGGATGGGACGGGACGCCAGGGTGAACTTGGCCATCACGCTGCTCCATTTACAGGCGGTTCGGCATAGCTGGCAGCGGCAGCGATCGCTTCATCCGGCGCGGCGATCATCTGCTGATACATGGCGTCCGGATAGGCCTGGTGGGGCTTTTCCGGATCATAGGGCGGCTGGGCGACCGCGCCGCCTTCGCCGGCATAGGGGTCGGGGCGCATGTACTCGGCCGCTTCTTCGGGCGATATCCCCGCGCGCTCGAGCACCGCAGGATCGACCCAGGCCGCCTGGTCAAGATCGCCCCGGCCGACAGCGACTTCGAGGGTGAGGTGATCGGGCCCGGCGAAGTAGACCGAGCTGCACATGCCATGGTCGATCGGACCGATCACGTTCACGCCCTTGGTCCGGATCCGATCACGGATGGCGAGTAGATCGGCGTCACTGTCCACATTGAAGGCCAGGTGCTGCATCGTACCCGGCGCTGAAGGGGCCGCGCCGGTGCCGGCATGAGTGACACCCAGTTCGACGGGGATCTTGTCCACATCCGGCAGTTGGACCACGGAGAAATAGGAATGGTCATTCATATGCATGAAGGCGTGGAGCCCGCCGGGCACGCCATGCATATCGAAGATGGCTGATAGGCGGCATCCGAGCACGTCGGTGAAGAATTCGATGTGTTTCTTGATGTCTCCCGCCATGATGGCGATGTGGTGAATACCATTGACCTTGATCATGGCTTGGTCCTCCCGCGGCACGCATGCTTTTGTTGTTTCACACTAGGATGCCCGCTTCTGCAGGGCAATCAAGACCCCGGAGGAGAATGAAATGGCAAATGTGGTTCGGGAGACCTATGGACTGGTCTACACCGAGGATGTCGGCTTCAAGGACACCTATGGCGGCGCGGTGGGCACCGTGTTCATCGAGTGCATGCGGATCCGTCCTGCCGAAGGCGACAGCAAGACCGCCATTGTATTTTCCCATCCTGTCGGCGGCGGGGCTTACCTGCCCATGGTCACCGCGCTGGCTGCCATGGGGGTGCACTGCCTTTATGTGAACACGCGCTACCGGGGTAATGACAGCGCGCTGATCATGGAGAAGTGCGCGGCCGACCTTGGAGCGGGCATAGCCGATGCGAAAACCCGATTCGGCTATGAGACGATCATCCTCGGCGGCTGGTCCGGTGGCGGCTCGCTGTCGCTGTTCTACCAGGACCAGGCCGAGAACCCGACCCTGACCCATACGCCTGCCGGTGATGCCTACGACCTGACCGCCATGAACCTGCCGCCTGCTGACGGGATCATGCTTCTGGCCGCCCATGTCAGCCGGGCGGCCACTCTGACCGAATGGATCGACCCCTCGATTCTAGACGAGACCACGCCCTTCGAACGGGACCCCTCGCTCAACCTCTACGACCCGGCCAATCCGCACCAGCCGCCCTATGACGACGCCTTCATCACGGGCTACCGCACCGCTCAGATCGACCGGAACCGGCGCATCACGGCCTGGGTGAAAGACACGCTGGCGTCCCTGCGCGATGCTGGCGAGCCGCATATGGAGCGGGGCTTCACGACCCATGGTACCATGGCCGATCCCCGCTTCCTCGACCCCGCCATCGACCCATCAGACCGCCGGGCGCGCGAATGTTACCTGGGTGAGCCCCGGATCGTGAATGACGGCCCTGTCGGGCTGGCCCGGTTCTCGACGCTGCGCTCCTGGCTCAGCCAGTGGAGCCTTGAGGACACCAACGCCCATGGCGAGAAAAACGCCGCCCGCATCACCTGTCCCGTGCTGGTGGTCAACAACACCGCCGACCTCGCCTGCACACCGAGTCACGCCAGACGCCTGTTCGAAGCGGTGGCCCATGACCGCAAGGCCTATCACGACATCGACGGTGCCGATCACTACTATATCGAAAAGCCCGAACTGTCCGGCGTGGCTGCAAGCCTCTGCAAGGACTGGCTGTCTGGCGAGGGGTTGCTATGAGGCGTGATCCTTAGCCGGCCCCGGCGGGTGAGGTGTAATAGGTTGGCGAGCCCGGCCCCACTGGCAGGTCTAACAGGAACGTCCAGCCGAGGAAGAAGAGCGCCCAGGTGAACATGAAGAACATGGAGTAGGGCAGCATCATCGCGATCAGCGTACCCACGCCCAGATCCTTGTTGTAGCGGGCCGCCCAGGCGAGGATCAGGCCGAAATAGCTCATCATCGGGGTGATGATATTGGTGGTGCTATCGCCGATCCGGTAGGCCGCCTGGATCACTTCCGGCGAGTAACCGATCAGCATCAACATCGGCACGAAGATCGGCGCGGTCACCGCCCATTGGGCCGATGCCGAGCCGAGTGACAAATTGATCAGCGCGCACATCAGGATGAAGAACACGAACACGATCGGTCCGGTCAGCCCGGTCTCCTGGAGGAACTGCGCTCCTGACACTGCCGTGATGGCGCCGAGATTGGTCCACCCGAAAAAGGCGACGAACTGGGCGGCAAAGAACACCAGCACGATGTAGAGCCCTAGCGAACCGAGCGCGTCGGCCATCGCATCGATCACATCGCGGTCGCCCTTCATCGTTCCGGCCGCCCGGCCATAGGCATAACCGGTGGCGATGAAGAAGATCAGGATCCAGACGACGAAGCCCTTGAAGAAGGGCGAATTGATCCGGTCGCCCGTATCGGGGTTCCGCAGGACACCCCAGTCCGGCACCAGCGTGAGCGCCATGGTCGCCAGGACGCCTAGCAGCGCGATACCGGCCCAGACCAGACCCTTCCGTTCCGCATCGGTCAGCGGCTGCATCATCCTGTCGTCGAGAATGGTCGGGTCAGCCCCGGCCTCATCATAGCGCCCAAGCTGGGGCTCGACGATGAAGATGGTCACCAGCGAGCCGACCAGGGTGATCAGGAAGGTCGAGGCGACCATGAAGTACCAATTGGCGGTGGCGACCACGACATAGTCCGGGTCGATGAGCCGGGCCGCTTCCTGTGTGATCCCGGCAAGGAGCGGGTCAATCGTGCCGATCAGCAGGTTGGCGCTATAGCCCCCCGAAACCCCGGCAAAGGCCGCGGCCATACCAGCCAGGGGATGACGGCCCAGAGCGTAGAAGATCGCCGCCGCCAGCGGGATCAGCACCACATAGCCCACCTCCGACGCGGTGTTGGACACAATCCCCGCAAACACGATCGCCACGGTCACGGCATGGCGCGGGGCGCCGAGCACCATGGCGCGGACGGCGGCTGACAACAGGCCCGACTTTTCGGCCACCCCGACCCCGAGCATGGCCACCAGCACCACGCCGAGCGGCGCAAAGCCGGTGAAGTTGGTCGTCAGCTCGGTGAAGATACGGCGCAACCCATCGCCATTCATCAGGCTGACCGCCCGGATCATTCCATCCTCGGCGACGCCCTTCGCGCCAGCGGGACGGGGGTCTTCCACCGCCAACCCGATCCCGCCCAGAATGCCGGACAGGACGACGATGCCGGCGGCCAGGATCGCAAACAACGTGACCGGATGGGGCAACAGGTTTCCGAGCCATTCCACCCCGTCGAGGAAACGGCTGAAGGCATTGCGCCGGGATGGGGCGTCCAGCGTCTGTGGGCTGTCATTCATGGGTGCTGTCCTGGCCGTTACTCCGTTCGGGGAGGATTGAACGGCGCCGGCGGTAAAAGGCAAGCGTTGGGGTGGGATTGGCCCGGCGTTCGGCGCCAGGCGCGCCCCATCGGGCGATGGACGCTTCATCCGGCGGGCATTCTGGCAGCGACCAGCACGGGCGTCCGCCGGGGCCGTTTCGCGCGGAAATGCCGGGGCGGTTTGGGTCGTCTTGGAGATTTGGGGGGTGTTTTTCGGGGGAGGCCGTCGCCGCTATGGCGGGGCGAGGTGTGCGTGGGGTTGGAAGAGGCGGCCAATGCCGAGCAAGCAGGCGCGGATTGCGCTTGCTGCGAGGATCGCTGGTGGATTTCGCTGCGCTCTATCCACCCTACGGGATGGGGTCTCGGTGGTGAGGCTCGCGATGGTGGGGCCTGCCCGTAGGTCGAGGCTGATGCCTGAAAGGTCTGGCCGGAGGGCCAGATCGGGAAGGGCGGTGCCGTCGCGCAGGGAATGGGTCTGGGGCGGCACGCGGTAGATCATCCCGGTGACATCGACCCAGAGCTGGGG
>JBCCBN010000153.1:0-6902 GCA_039034035.1 Pseudomonadota bacterium | reverse complement strand
CCGCACCATCCATAGCCCCGAAAAACGTACTTTCTTGCTCAAGCTTAGAGCGTCGATCCTTGGCCTCTTCTTCCGTAATTAAGCCCGCGGACATATCCGCATCCCGGCTGGGGTTTCTCCGCGAGACGCTGGTGTCCCATTTCGGTCGCGATGACAGCGTGCGGTCACCGTTTGAGGGGCTCCGCGTGCTCGATATCGGCTGCGGCGGCGGCCTGGTCTGCGAACCGATGTCCCGCCTGGGCGCGTCGGTCACCGGTGTCGATGCGGGCGACGCCAATATCAAGACCGCCATGGTTCACGCCCGCGAAGGCGGTCTCGAGATCGACTACCGCGTGGGCACAGCCGAAGGTCTTCTCGCCAGCGGAGAGCCGCCCTTTGACGTGGTGCTGAACCTCGAAGTCGTCGAGCATGTGGCCGATCCTCAGCAATTCTTGTCTGATTGCGCGCGCCTTGTTGCGCCGGGTGGGCTGATGGTCGTCGCCACGTTGAACCGGACCGCGAAAGCCTGGGCGTTGGCCATTGTCGGGGCCGAATATGTGCTGGGCTGGCTGCCGCGTGGCACCCATGAATTCGGCAAATTCGTCACCCCGGCTGAAATCACCGCCGCTGTAACGGCTGCAGGCCTTTCAGCGCTGCCGCCACAAGGGGTTTCGTATGACCCGCTCATGGATGCCTGGTCACTCTCAAAAGATGCGAAAGTGAATTACATGATGGTAGCGACACGGACGAACTGACGGGTTACAAGCCCGTCACAATGAGTATCGTAACACCGCTGGACATATGGGAATACTGGATCGGTCCAGCGCGCGACAGCGCCGCCGCTGCCGCTGAACAGCAGAAAATGTGGTTCGGCAAATCGCCGGTCATCGACCAGGACATCACCAACCGGTTCTTGCCCACGCTGGCAGCCCTTGAAGCCGGCCTTGCCTGGCAATGGGCCATGCGGGGCCCCCGCGCGAGACTGGCGGCGGTGATTGCGCTGGACCAGTTCACCCGGAACATCTTCCGCGGCCGGGCTCAGGCGTTCGCCAATGATGGCCTCGCCCGCCTGCTGACGCTCGAAGCCCTGTCCGAGGGCGAGCATCACGGATTGATGGAAGCGGAGCAGATCTTTCTGTACCTGCCGCTGGAGCATTCCGAAGACGCGCAGGACCAGTCCGATTGTGTCGCCCTGTTCGAAGGGCTCGCCGAAACCGCCCGCGCGGAATTCGTGGACCTGGCCGAAAGTTCCCTCGATTATGCCCGCCGCCACCAGGCAGTGATCGACCGGTTTGGCCGGTTTCCCCATCGCAATGCCCTATTGGGGCGGCCCAGTACCGAAGCGGAAATCGCCTATCTCAGCGAGCCCGGCGCCAGTTTCTAGACTGATTTCGCCGCCGGCGGATTCAGTCGTCGTTGGATGTGCTCTCAAGGCCCTTTCAGGCGCAGCCAGCCCTTTCGCCCTCGTCCGCCGGCTTCTCCCGTCGGCGCCCAGCCGAGCGCAGCATAGGCTTCCCGTGCGCCATGATTGCCCCGGTCCACGGTCAGCGTCAGCGGCCGGCCCAGGAACAGCCGGGCGGTGTCCAGCAGACCGCCGGCGACCCCGCACAGGCGCCAGTCCGCGTCGACGAACAGATGGTCCACATATTCCCGCGTCTCGATCAACGTGATGAACCCGACCACGCCGGCAGACGGTTCTTCGGCCACCCAGCACAGCCCCCGGGACAGGGCCCGCGCTAGCTGCTGAACGCTGGTCTCGGGCGCCCCCCGCCAGGGAAAGTCCTCCAGGCAGCCGGTCAGGATCGCCATGCAGTCATCATGGTCGAGCGGCCTGTATGGGCGGATCTGCCAGCCTGCGCCGTCATGGTTGATCATGGCGTGAGGCTAGCATGAAGGGCGGTCGCGTACAGGGCTTGACTTCAGCCCATCGCAGTGAGCAAGCGGCGGCGAGTTACATCTGCATCGTCCAGCCTTCGACACCCATCGCCGCCTGGCGGATCGCTTCGGACATGGTCGGGTGGGCGTGGCTTGTGCGGGCCACATCTTCCGACGCCGCGCCAAACTCCATGGCCACGCAAACCTCGCCGATCATCTCGCCGACCCCCACGCCCATCATATGGGCACCGAGGATGCGGTCGGTGCTGGCATCGGCGAGAATTTTCACGAAGCCCTCGGTCTCGTGATTGGTCCGCGCGCGCGAGTTCGCCATAAACGGAAACTTGCCGGACTTGTAGGCAATGCCAGCCGCTTTCAACTCTTCCTCGGTCTTGCCGATCCAGGCGATCTCGGGATTGGTGTAGACCACGCTGGGCACCAGATTGTAGTCCACATGGCCGGGCTTGCCCGCGATCAGTTCGGCCACCGCAGCGCCATCATCTTCCGCCTTGTGCGCCAGCATGGGGCCGTGGATGCAGTCCCCAATGGCCCATACCCCATCGGCCACCTTGAAATGGCCGTCCTGGGTCTCGATCACGCCGCGCTTGTCGGTGCTCGCGCCCACGGTTTCCAGCCCGAGGCCTTCGGTATAGGGACGCCGGCCGACCGCCACGATCACCACATCGGCATCCATGGTTGAAGCCTCGCCGCCCTTGGCCGGTTCGGTGGTCAATTTCAGCTTGGTCTTCAGTTTCTCGACCCCGGTGACCTTGGTGTTGAAGTGGAATTTGAGGCCCTGGCGCTTGAAGGTGCGCATGGCCTCCTTCGAGATTTCCGCGTCTGCGCCCGGCAGGCACCGGTCCATGAACTCCACCACATGTACCTCTGAGCCCAGGCGCGACCAGACACAGCCCATCTCCAGGCCGATCACGCCGGCCCCGATCAACACCAGCGTCTTGGGCACCGCCTCCAGTTTCAGCGCGCCCGTATTGGTCACCACGCGCTCTTCATCAATGTCGATGCCTGGCAGCGGCGTTGGTTCCGACCCGGTCGCGATGACGATATTCTTCGCCGTCAGTGTCTGGCTACCGCCACCGGCCAGCGCGACCTCGACCTTGCCTGGCCCGGCAATTCGGCCCTTGCCCTTGATATGATCCACCTTGTTCTTCTTCAGCAGGAAGGCGACGCCTTTGGTCAGCCCGTCCACGGCGTCGGCTTTCTGCGCCATCATCTGTTTGAGATCGAGGTCCACGCCGCTGACCTTGATGCCCATGCCGGCAAAGTCCTCCTTGGCGGACCGGAAGAAGTCCGACGCATGCAGCAGGGCCTTGGACGGGATACAGCCGACATTCAGGCAGGTTCCGCCCAGTTTTTCGCGCATCTCGATACAAGCCGTCTTCAGCCCCAGCTGTCCGGCGCGGATTGCACAATTGTAGCCGCCTGGACCGCCCCCGATAATGACGACGTCATAAGTCTCTGACATGGATTTAGCCTGTTGTGAGGTTGTATCTGACCGCGCCAGCCTTACCGCCGACCGGTGCATGGGATCAATGCGGCTTAGGCCGCAATTGTGTCCCTCGGCAGCCGAATGAGGCCCGCCGTCAGGCCAGCCAAGATCACGCCATAGGCCAGGTGCGGAACATAGGGCACCGCGCCTTGGCCGATGGCGAGGAAGAGCCCGCCCAGAACCAAGCTGATCACCGCCGCCGCGCCGGAAAACCACGGGCCGAAACGCCACATGTTCAGCGCCAGCAATCCCCCGACCAGGGCTGCGACCCCGCGCAGGATCGGCATCAGGAATACCGGATCCACCAGCGTCTCAACCACCGGCGCGCCACGATTGATGTACAAGAGCGCCGGCTGGATCGGCGCCCACAAGAGCCAGGCGCCCAACAGGGCGAGGGCCGCGCCAATCAATCGCCGGGTCATGCTGGCCCTCCTTGCAAAGCGCGGCCCATACCTCGCCTCAGGCGAACATCAGGGATGACAGCCGCCGGCGCCCCTCGACGGTGATCGGATCTTTCGGTCCCGCCGCTTCGAACAGGGTCAGCAGTTTCTCTTTCGCCTTGCCATCGGCCCAGTTCAGGTCGTGGCTGAGGATCGTCAGTAAATGGTCGGCAGCGTCCTGAACCCGCCCGCCGGCGGCCATTTTCTCTGCCAGGTCGAACCGCGCATCATGATTGCCGGGATCGGCCTCCACCGCCTTTGCCGCGTCGGCGAACTCATCGGCGCTCGGCGCATCGCCCATCAGCTCGATCGCTGTGTTGACGCTTTTCCACGCGGTGTCGCCGCGCTTGTCCTCCGGCGCGAGGTTCAGGGTCTCGCGCGCCCGTTCAGCGTCTCCGTTCGCGAGATAGCACCGCGCCAGCCCGGCGATGGCGGGTACGTTTTCCGGGTCCTGGTTGATGACAGCGGCATAGATCTGGGCCGCCCCGCCAATGTCGCCCTGACGAGAGAGTTCGTCGGCCTGCTCCACAGCTTCAACCAGAGATTTTCCCGCGTCCGTCCCGCTCAGCAGCTTGGTCACAAACTCCCGGATCTGGCCCTCAGGCAAGGCGCCCATGAACCCATCCACGGGCCGTCCCTTGTCGAACGCGAAGACCGCCGGGATCGACCGCACGCCCAATTGGCCCGCAACCCCTGGATTCTCATCGATATTGATCTTCACCAGCTTCACCTTGCCGGCGCCGTCCTGGACGACCTTTTCCAGCACCGGGGTCAAATTCTTGCACGGCCCGCACCAGGGCGCCCAGAAGTCCACCATCACCGGGGCTTCATTGGACGCATCGATCACGTCCTGCATGAAGGCCTGGTCGGAGCTGTCCTTGATCAGCGCACCGGGGGAACCGCCACCGCCACCGGGAGGGGCACCGGCAGGGGTGGCCTGATCGTCGCCAAAGGAAAAGATACTCATGGGGCCACAGGCCTCCTCACTGGAAGTGAAACATGCTTCAGCCAAGATGGGCGCCTGCGCCAGCGGATGCAAGCTCGCACGCTGGCGCCGGCCGGGCCCCGATTCTGTCAGCCCGGCTCCGATGGCGAGGCTTGCCGCCCGGCTTTCAGCTCGGTGAGTTCGCGGCGGATTTCGGCCAGCATGGCGAGGATTTCCTCGCGTTCGTCATGGGCTTCCTCGGCATCTTCCTCGATCTTCTCCATCTGCTCCTCATGGGCTTCTTCCTGCTCGGTCTGAAGCGCTTCCACGATCAGGGCGATGAACAGGTTGAGGACTGCAAAGCTCGCCAAGAAGATGAAGGTGAGGAAGAAGATCCAGGAATAGGGGTGGCCGTCATTGATGACCTTCTGCACCACTTCGAACCGCCAGCCATCCATGGTCATGACCTGGAACAGGGTGAAGGCAGAGCGGGGAAGGTCGCCAAACAGTTCCTGCACTTCGGCCGTGTCGGTCTGGCCATACATGTTCGTGGCCATCACCGCGCCGACATAGGTGATCAGCCCCAGAACCGCGAGAATGGCGCCCATCCCCGGCAACGCCTTGAGCAAGGCCTCGGTGATCCGCTTCATCATCGGCACCACGTGCAACAGGCGCAGCACCCGCAAAACCCTTAGCGCCCGCAGGACCGAGACCCCCTCGCCGCCGGGGATCAGCGATATGCCCACCACGAAGAAGTCGAACCAGTTCCAGCCCGAGCGGAAGAAATTGAGCCGGTACGCCACGAGTTTGATCGCGATCTCGGCGGCGAAAACATAGGTGATCACCTGGTCGATCACACGCAACGGATCCGTGACCGATGGCGCGAGGTCCTTATAGGTCAGCGCGCCGAGCACCACCGCATTGACTACGATCAGCGCCGTGATCAGGTTTACGAACCATTTGCTCTCCACCGCGCCGATCAGGCCGCCGCTTTCCGCGCTGCCATCAATCTGGTCAACCGACATGGATGTCCCCTCTCATGACCGCCCCTCGCGCCGGTTTTCCACCCGCCATTGCCGCGGCCGGAACCGGGTGAGCCGGGCGCTGCCCCTTCGCCTGCGGGTGAGCCCCGTTCCTAGCGCACCAGCTCGAATGTAATGGAAACGTTCGCCGTATAGCCGACTTCCCCGCTCGCGATCGGGGTGGACATATCCGCAGATTCCGCGCGCGCCATCGCCATCATCGGTTGGGGACCGCGATTGTAGCTGTTCTCGGACATGGTCACGATCCGGCCGACCCGGTATCCGGCAGCTGAGGCGAGCAGTTCCGCCCGTTCGACGGCCGCTTTCACCGCTTGCTCCCGGGCGGAATTCAGCACGGCCGTATCATCGTCAAGGCCAAAGCTCAGCCCGTTGAATGTGTTCCCCCCGGCTTCGACCAGTGCATCCAGCGTCGGCCCCAGATTGTCCAGCTCCCGCACCCGCACGGTGAGCTGGTTGGTGACGGTGTAGCCTTGCAGCTCCCGGCGGTCCCGGCTGGTCGAATTGCTGCTGCGCACCTTCACATAGTCATAGCGCGGGAAGATCTGAAAATTCGAGGTTTGCATGTCGCGATCGGCAATGCCGGCCTGGCGCAGGACATCGAACACCGCATTCATCGCCGCACGATTGTCCGCCATCGCAGCCTGCGCCGTCTTCGCCTCGGTTTCGACACCCGCATTGATGATCGCCAGGTCGGGTTCGGCCATAACCGTGCTGTCGGCCTGGACCGACAGGGTCGTCTCGGGCTGGATGGAATTGGGATGGGTCGACACAGGCGAGGCTCCGGTTACAGCGGCGGTCTGGGCGCACGCCACGGGAACGGCCAGGGCGGTCACGGCCAGAGCGGCGCCGGCTTGGCGAAGCGGAAGAGGAAACATGGGTAGCGGCTCCGATGACTTGATTGGGAAGAGTAAATCGGCCATTGCGGCTCTATCAAGGCTGGTGTCGGCAAATCGCGCCCGCACGAGCCGGCCGCCGTGCCTCTTGCGAGGAGGAACGCCCGGTCAGGGCCTGTAGCTCAGTTGGTTAGAGCGGACCGCTCATAACGGTTTGGTCGCGGGTTCAAGTCCTGCCGGGCCCACCACCCCGTACTCCGGGGGTCTAAAATGCTCCAAAAGCCTGAATGGCGCTGCGAT
>JBCCBN010000152.1:0-6903 GCA_039034035.1 Pseudomonadota bacterium | reverse complement strand
CGCGAAACCTTCATCGGGTACGCCGAAATCCTGGAAGTGTTCAACATCACCAAGGTCGGCAAAGTTGCCGGTTGCAAGGTCACCGAAGGGGTGGTCCGCCGCGGCTGCGGTGTTCGCCTCCTGCGCGACGAAGTTGTCATCCATGAGGGCATGCTGAAAACGCTGAAGCGCTTCAAGGACGAGGTCGCCGAAGTCTCCAATGGCATGGAGTGCGGCATGGCGTTCGAACGCTACGAGGACATCCGCCAGGGCGACCGGATCGAGTGCTTCACCGTCGAGGAGATCGAGCGCCGCCTCGAATAGGTCCGTTACCGCTCCGCCGCCCGATTGTGGGCGTGGAGAGTGCCGCGCACCGCTGATATGGGCCCGTGATGGGATTGACGCCTGCCTACAGATCCCGGGTCTGGAACGATAACTGGACGAATTTCTCGGTGCTGCGGCACCGGAAGTTCGACGGCTTTCTGGTGACGTCCAAGAATTCGGGGACCCATTGGGTAAAGTACATGCTGGCCGTCGCGCTGGCTGAAACCCATGGATTGTCGCATCCACAGTACTTTTCCGAGAACGCCGTCCGGCCCTATATCGGCTGGCCGAAGGACGCGGTCACATTCCCCGAATTGCCGCGCCTTGCGTTCAGTCACACAATCCCTCACCGGCTGGCCGATTGGGGCTGGAGCCGGGCCTGGGCCGGCCTGCCCAATTATGCCCTGTGCGTGCGCCATCCGATGGCGATCCTCGCCAGCCACCATGCGAAGTGGGAGTATGACATCCAGGTCGATTGGCTGACCTATTTACGCGGCGACCCCGGCGGCGCGCGGTACCGGTGCGATATTCACTGGCTGGCCCGGTTCTGGAACCGGTGGGGAAAGATCGCGCGGGACCATCCGAAAGCTATGCTCACTGTGCCTTATGAAGCCACACTGGCCGATCCGCGCGGTACGTTAAAAGCCATCGCCACCCATTGGGCAATCGAGCTCACGCCCGCCGCTATCGACGTGGCGCTAGCCGCCGGCACCAAGGACGCCATGGAGGCGAAAACCGATCCCGACGCCGAACCCAATGTGCTCCAACGCCGGAAAATCGCACTGGCGGAGCTCTTCTCCGGCGAGGCTATGGACATCTACCGCGAGCAGGTCACCGCCCTGTTCGACCATGATCTGGGCTACGACCTCTTCGCCGTCCCCGGCCCCTGAGCCGGCCCAGCACCGTTCGCTGCTGCGGGGCGTGGTTTTCGCCGAAAATCGGTGTCTCCAGGACGCTGAATTTATTCAGATTTGTTCGATTGCTTTCCGAAAAGCGGCGATACATTATTGAAAAACAATATGGGCCCTCCCAGATGGAGTGTGTCGGCGGAACACACCTCATCTTCAACCCCCGCCGACCGGGCCAATTGCCTGAAAGAAAAAGGAAAAAATCATGTCCCCGCTTGTCCGCGGCGCCCCTCACGCCTCCATGGCAGCCACTCCAGGTTCCGAAACGATGGCACCGGTGAACGCGATCAATCTCGCTCACACCACCAATGATGCGAGGGTAAAAGCGCCTGAAACCAAACAGGAAATCGGTGAACGCACCCTCGATTTCCGGCGCCGGCGGTGGGCACGACTTGGCAACCGCTGATCGCCAGCAGGTCCCCAACACAAAAGGCCGCCCCGCAAAGGGCGGCCTTCCTTTTTGTAGGCTGGACGCGTTAGGCCGTCACCGGCGCGCGGTTCGGTCTGCCGCGCCGCCGGCCCGAAGTGCCGCCGCCGCCTTTCGGACCCCCCTGTCCGCTGCCGGAACCTCCCTGACGCCCGCCTGAGGCCGTCTGACTGGCGGGTTTGCTACCGCGGTCTTTGTTGCGCTTGTCATCGCCGCCCGCGCCGCGTTTGGGGCGCCTGCCCTGGCCACGCGCTTGGCCGCTTCCCTGACCACCACCTTGCCGTCGACCCTGGCCGCCGCCTTGCCCGCGTCCGCGCTGGGGCTCGGCCGGCGCCCGGTCGGTTTCGTCGTCCTCGAAGCCTTCACGCGGCACGAGGATTTCGACGCTCTGCTTGGTGATCTTTTCGATATCCCGCAGATAGCCCTTCTCGTCGCCCGCCACCAGCGAGATGGCAATGCCTTCCGCGCCGGCGCGCCCGGTCCGCCCGATCCGGTGGACATACTGCTCAGGCACATTCGGCAGCTCATAATTCACCACATGGGACAGGCCGGAAATGTCCAGCCCCCGCGCGGCAATGTCGGTCGCCACCATCACCCACACCTTGCCGCCCTTGAAGGCGTCGAGGGCCTTGCGGCGTTGGGGCTGGGACTTGTTGCCATGGATCGCCACCGCGTCGATATCAGCCTTGGCAAGCTGGCGCACCACCTTGTCGGCGCCGTGCTTGGTGCGCGTGAACACCAGGGCCTGCTTGACCGCTGGATCCTTGAGCACTTTCGACAACAAGGCGGGCTTGTCCTTCTGCGTGATGAAGTATGCGCTCTGGTTCACCCGCTCTGCGGTGGTCGCCTGTGGCGTTACGCTGACAGTGGACGGGTCGGTGAGGAAGGATTTGGAGAGGTCGGCGATCGCCTTCGGCATGGTGGCCGAGAAGAACAGTGTTTGCCGTTCCACCGGCAGCAATTTCACGATCCGCCGCAGCGCATGGATGAAGCCGAGATCCATCATCTGGTCGGCCTCGTCGAGGATCAGCGTATCGACGGCATCGAGGCGCAGGGCACGCTGGTTCTCCAGGTCTTCCAGGCGACCAGGCGTTGCGACCAGCACATGGGCGCCGCGTTCAAGTTGGCGTTTCTGCTTGGTGATTTTCACACCGCCAAACGCGGTGATGACGCGAAGCCCCATAAACTGGGCATAGGTCTGAAAGCTCTCGGCGATCTGCGCCGCCAGTTCCCGCGTCGGCGCCAACACCAGGACACGGCAGCCCTTGGGCGGCGCCGCTTTCTGGTCCTTGCAGAGCTTGTGGAGGGTGGGTGCAGCGAAGGCGAGGGTCTTGCCGGTGCCGGTCTGGGCAATACCCAACAGGTCCTTGCCGGCCATGGCCAGCGGGATGGCCTGTTTCTGGATCGGAGTGGGATCGGCATAGCCGGCGGCCGTGAGGGCGCGCGCAACCGGCTCGGCCAGGTCGAACGAATTGAAGTCAGTCATGATAGGCTTTCAAATACAAGCCGATCCACCGCGTCTCTGGCCAATGGACCAAAGCGGTGGACGGGGTGAAAACGTCCCGCGTGAATAGGGGCGAAGGGGATAAATCTGGGTGCTTTGGGGTCGAGCGCGGTCGCCGCAGTTTGGCAGGCGCCGCTTCACGCTATCTGTCCCGGTCGCAGGGCACAGCCCTCCGCAAGCACTCGACGCAATTGGTCGTGTTTGGGGGGAATGTCAATGCACAGCGCTGAAATCAACTCGACAAACCCGCTCGCCCGGCCCGGCTTGTTGATGCCGCGGGCCCGGGCCATACACCCCCCATGACGCAACACTTCACCACCCCCGCCAATCGCAGCCTCGCCTACCGCCAAACCACAGGCACTAGCGGCCACAATTTGGTCTGGCTCTCCGGCTTTAACTCCGACATGCAGGGCTCCAAGGTGCTGGAACTCGAAGGGTGGGCGAAGGCAGCCGGGCACGGGTTTCTAGCGTTTGACTACTCCGGTCATGGCGAGTCCGGCGGCAACTTTCAGAACGGCACAATCTCGGCCTGGCGGGATGATACGTTGGCGATCCTCGAGGCGCTTACCGATGGCCCGCAAATCCTGGTCGGCTCGTCCATGGGCGGCTGGATTGCGCTGCTCGCCGCGATTGCCCGGCCTGGCCGGGTGTCCGCCATGGTGCTGATCGCCCCGGCGCCGGATTTCACGGCGAAGCTGATGTGGCCCAGCCTGCCCGCAGACGCGCAGATCGAGATTACCCAGGCCGGCGTCTGGATGCAGCCATCGGACTATGGCGAACCGGTCCCCATTACCCGGGCGCTGATCGAGGATGGTGCCCGCAACCAGGTTCTCAACACTCCGATCGCGTTTGACGGCCCCGTCCGCATCCTCCAGGGCATGCAGGATCCCGACGTGCCCTGGCGCCACGCCGAAAGCCTCGTCACGGCGCTGACCACCGATGACCTCACGTTCACGCTGGTCAAGGATGGCGACCATCGCCTGTCCCGTCCGCAGGATATTGCCCGATTGGTCGCCACCTGCCACGCCCTTACGGCGCCAGCCGCACCCCCAGCGCGCTGAAACCGCCAAATTCCTTCGCCGCTCCGTGACAGACCGCACATCGTGTGGAACACTTCACCCCTACAATCCGGTAGACGCTGCAGAAGGAGGCAGGACCCATGTCCATCCAAGGCCGTATCGCTGAACTGTCCAACCGCCATCAGGCCCTTGAGAGCCAGATCCACGAAGAACAGAAACGCCCGATTGCCGATACGGTCCACCTGCGAAGTCTGAAGCGAGAGAAACTGCGCATTAAGGAAGAGCTGCGTACGTTGCGAAAACCCTGACGAGAGGCGCGCCCTTCCCACGTCCGGGGGGCTCCGGGGTCAAGCGGAGCAACGGTCATGGCACAAACGGTTACAGTCATCCTCGGCCTGGGCGGGGAAGTGGGCGATGCTATTGCGCGGCGGTTCCATGAAGAAGGGCACGCCGTGCTCGCCGCCGACACCGACCAGTCCCGCATCGACAAGGCCCGCGACAGCCTGCCCGACAAGGTGGCCCTGTTCCATGGCGACCTGCAAACCCGGCTCGGCCTGCGCAATTGTTTCGCCGCCGCCGAGGAGAGCCACCCCCAAGTCGACCGGCTCGTAATCGTTCCTCGCCTGCCCGATAGCGACACGCTGGTCGGGCTGGACGTGGACAAGTTCCAGGCGACGGTTGGCCACAGCGTTAAGGCCGTCACCGTGGCCATGACCCTCTTCGCCGAACGGATCGCGGCGCTGGAAGACGAATACGCCGCCCGGGCGGAACGCATGCGCCAGCATGGTTCGATCACAGTGATCCTGTCCCAGATCGCCCAGCTTCACGAGCCTGCGCACTTTTCTCAGGCGGTGTCGCAGGCGGCCATCCTCGCCGCCGTCCGCGCAGCGGCGCTCGAACTGGCGCCCCATTCGATCCGAGTGAACGCTATCTCGGCTATCCGGCCCCGGGCCGAGACCGCTGAGAACTGGCAGAAATCCCGCGTTCCTGCGGGCCGCGCCGCCCTGGGCGACGAGATCGCCGACGCTGCGCTGTTCCTCAGCTCTCCAGCCTCCGCCATCATCACTGGCGAGACCCTTGTCCTTGACGGTGGCCGGCAGGTGTTGGCCGGGAAAGTATCCTGACTATTCCGCCGCAACCATATCGGGGGTCGCTTCGGCCTCGTCGAGAAACTTCTCCGCCTCAAGCGCTGCCATACAGCCCATGCCGGCGGCGGTTACCGCCTGACGATAGATGTCATCGGTGACATCTCCCGCCGCGAAGACTCCAGGAATGTTGGTCGCAGTACTGTCAGGTGCGGTCTTGATGTAGCCATTAGCGTGCATGTCCACCTTGCCGGCGAACAGCTCAGTGGACGGTGCGTGACCGATGGCGACGAAGATGCCGTGGACATCGCGTTCCTCAACCGCTCCGGTCTGCACATTCTTAAGGCGCGCGCCCGTGACGCCGAGGGGTGATTGCGTACCCACAACTTCTTCGAGTTGGGTGTCCCAGAGAATTTCGACCTTGGGATGCTTGAACAAGCGGTCTTGGAGGATCTTCTCGGCCCGCAAGCTGTCACGCCGGTGGACGAGCGTCACCTTTGACGCGAAATTGGTGAGGAACAGCGCCTCCTCAACCGCAGTGTTGCCGCCGCCGATGACCAGCACGTCCTTCTCGCGATAGAAGAACCCATCGCAGGTCGCACACGCTGACACGCCGAAACCCTTGAAGGTTTCCTCGCTGGGCAGGCCCAACCATTTGGCTTGCGCGCCGGTTGAGATGATCACTGCGTCGGCGGTGTATTCGGTGCCGCTTTCGCCGATAGCTCGGAAGGGGCGGGCACTAAGGTCGACCGATGCTATATGGTCTTCCACCACGTCGGCATTCATCGCCTCGGCATGGGCCCGCATCTTCACCATGAGATCAGGCCCCTGGATTTCTGCAAAACCGGGATAATTCTCGACCTCCGTCGTGATCGTGAGCTGCCCGCCGGGCTGGAGGCCAGTGACGACCAGCGTTTTGCGCAGCGCGCGCGCTGCATAGATCGCTGCGGTCCAACCCGCCGGCCCAGAGCCGATGATCAGCACTTCGGCATGGCGCTGCACGGTTTCGGTGTCAGCCATGGTCAGTCTCCTTCACGCCAATGATGACTCGCCATCCCGGCAGGTCGCGCCTTGTTGGGATCCTTTGAGCAACAATGCATCTGCCGGTGGATATTATGGGTCGGCCAGCGTTGCAATTAAAGGCCGTCCCCCATGCCGGGTGGCAGCGATCTCGTTCTTGTGACTGTTCGGTGACCACCGGATGCAGTATTCCGGCCCCATGAAGTTCGCACTCCTCTCTGTCCTGGTCGCCTTGTGCGGCGCGTTCGGCGCTCCTCTTGCCACGGCCCAAAGTGCCGCCGCAGAAACGTCCGGCCAGCCCGTGCTTGTCGAGCTGTTCGCCTCGCACAATTGCCGCGCCTGCCCGAAGGCTCACCGGACGTTGAAAACCGTGTCTGCAGAAGACCCCGACGTCCTGGTAATCACCTGGTCTGTGGACTATTGGGACTATCTCGGCGATGCCGACCCGATGGCCATGAAGGAATCAGTGGAGCGCCAGCACGCCTACGTCGAACAGTTCGGCTTGCGCGGACCCTACACACCGCAGACCGTCTATAATGGCCTCGCCCAGTGTCCCGGCAACCGCCCGCGAGCCGTCCGCCGCAAAATCGACAAGGCACGCGAGGCCTCTGCGCCCGGGGCGTCCATCACTCGTATG
>JBCCBN010000151.1:0-6912 GCA_039034035.1 Pseudomonadota bacterium | reverse complement strand
TCTTCGATCCTCACGCGCTGGCAACGCGCCCGGCAGCGGATCCGCGACGCCGAGGGCTTGCTCCGCCGCGCGCTCCTCGCCGGCGCCGAAGCCCTTTTACCCCACCTGCCGCCCATGCTCCGCGGCGCCGTTGCGGCGCGCCCGCCCGCGCCTCAATCGGCCACCGCCAAGGTGCGCGCGCCGCTAATCCGGCTCACCGAACCCGCCTCCGAAGACCCGTCCCCGTGCCGCGCCGGCGGGCTCCGCAAACCCTCAATCGACGACCCCTACGGTTTCGCCTGCGTTTCCGCAGCGCGTGAGTTCGAACGCTATGCCCGCATCGTCCAGACGATCATGGCCCCGGCCCACGCCACCTTGCGCCTGGCCCGCATCCTTCGCCGCCGCGCCGTGCGCAAGACCAGCGAGACCACATATCCGCTCTGGTGCGACCGCTGGTTTCCCCGCCCCTTCACCCATGCCGACCGCGAACCCAGCCGCCCAGCCCCGTCCCCAATCCCGGCCCAAAGGGGAGCAAGCCCCTGAACCGTACCCCAAAATCCAGCCCAAACCCCGCCTCGGACCCCCATCCGAGGCCGCCCGCGCTGGCCCCAAAGAAGACCAGAATTGGTAGGGCGGGTTGAGCAAAGCGATACCCGCCGCCAGCGCGACAGCACACGCACCGCCGGCCGTGGGTCCGCTCAGACCAGCTTCACCATCGCATGCCGTTTCTTGCCGGCTGAAAGTTTCGCCGTCCCATCATCGCCAAAATCGGCCAGCGACAGGCTCGCATTCTGGTCAGACAGCGGCGCATCATTCAGCTTCGCAGCCCCCTGCTTGATCAGCCGCCGGGCCTCGCCGTTGGAGCCCGAAAGCCCCGTCGCGGTAAACGCCGCGGCGGCCAGGTATCCCGCCTCGATATCGGCCCGGGCGACCTCCGCAGAGGGCAGGGCGTCGGCTTGGCCCCCACCGGCAAAAACCGCCGCCGCCGCCGCTTCCGCCGCCTGCGCCGCCGCTGCGCCATGCAAAAGCGTGGTCGCCGCATTCGCCAGGGCGGTCTTCGCCGAATTGATCTCCGCGCCCTGCAGTTTCTCCAGCGCGGCAATCTCGTCGAGCGGCAAGTCGGTGAACAGGCGCAAGAACCGGCCCACATCGGCGTCTTCGGTATTGCGCCAGAACTGCCAGTATTCATACGGGGAGCGCTTGTCGGCATTCAGCCACACCGCGCCATCGGCGGTCTTGCCCATTTTCCCGCCGGATGCGGTCGTGATCAGCGGGCAGGTCAGCCCGAACACGTCCCGCCCATCGGCCTTGTGGTTCAGGTCCACGCCGGCAACGATATTCCCCCACTGGTCAGACCCGCCCATCTGGATATGACAGGCATGGCGGCGGGCCAGCTCCAGGAAGTCATAGGCCTGCAGCAAGGTGTAGTTGAATTCGAGGAAGGTATAGGGCTGCTCATTGGCCAATCGCCGGGCAACCGTGTCCTGCTTCACCATCGTATTGATTGTGAAATACTGGCCGATATCGCGCAGGAATTCGATGTATCCCAGCGCGTCCAGCCAATCGGCATTGTTGACCATCACAGCATCGGTCGGCCCGTCGCCAAAGGTCAGGAACGGCTCGAAGGCTTTCCGGATACCGGCTGCATTGGTCTCGATCTGCTCAGGCGTCAGGATCGGGCGGGATTTTTCCTTGTCGGTCGGATCGCCCACTTTCGTGGTCCCCCCGCCGATCAGCACCACCGGCTTGCCCCCGGCCTGCTGGAGATGGCGAAGCATCATGATCCCCACCAGCGAGCCCACATGCAGGCTGTCAGCGGTGGCATCAAATCCGATATAGGCGGTGGGCACTCCGCTCGCGCAATAGGCGTCGAGTTCGGCCTCATGGGTCTGCTGTTTGACATAGCCCCGCGCATGCAGCGCGGTCAGGAAAGCGGACTTGTATTCGGCCACGGGGTTCTCCACTCATCGGGGAAGCTGTGCGTCATAGGGAAGGAGGACGGTTTGGACAACGCCCTCACAGGAACAGACCCGATCTGGGCTGCCGGTTTCATGTCCGGCACCTCCCTGGACGCGGTCGACGCCGCCATGATCCTCACCGACGGCCAGGCCGTGCTCGATTGGGGCCTGGTGGCCGAACGGAAATATACCCCAGACGAGCGTGCCGCCCTGAAACGCGCGGTCGATGCGGCCATCGAATGGGGCTGGTCCGGCGACCGGCCACCCGAAACCCAGGCCGCCTTCACCCGCGCCTGTGACGTGTTGACGGAAACCCATGCCGACGCGTTCGCCGCCATGCTTGAGGGGTGGTCCGGCCCCGCTCCGGTCCTCGCCGGCATCCATGGCCAGACCGTCCTCCACCGCCGCCCCACCGGGGACCGGCCCGGCGCCACCCTGCAGCTCCTCGACGCCCCAGCGCTCCGCGCCCGTATTGGACTGCCCCTGGCGGTGGATTTCCGCACTGCCGATGTCGCCGCCGGCGGCGAAGGCGCGCCCCTGGCTCCAGCCTATCACGGCGCGTTGATGGACAGGATGGGACCTGGCCCCATGGCGGTCCTCAATCTCGGCGGCGTCGCCAATGTCACCCTCAGGGACACGGGCGGCCAGCTCATAGCCTTCGATACCGGACCCGCCAATGGCCCGATCGATGAATGGGTCGAAGGGCACGGCCGGGGCACTCAGGACGCCGAAGGCCGCTTCGCCGCGGCCGGCACCATCCATGAGGGTCTCTTAGCCCAATTGTTTGAACACCCCTGGTTCGCCATGGCCCCGCCAAAGAGCCTCGACCGGTATGATTTCAACGCCAACATGGCCCGCGGCCTCACTTTCGAAGACGGCGCAGCAACCCTCACCGCCTTCTCCGCCCGGGCCGTCGCCGCCGGACTGGCCCAGCTCGAAACCCAGCCCGAGAAAGTGGTCGCCTGCGGCGGCGGTCGGCGAAATCCGGAGCTGATGCGCATGCTCCGCGAAGCCTGTCCGTGCCCGGTGATTTCAGCGGAAGATGCCGGCTGGCGCGGCGATAGTATCGAAGCGGAAGCGTTTGCCTTCCTAGCGGTCCGCTGCGCGAGGAACCTGCCCATCAGCTGGCCGGAGACGACGGGGGTTCCCCATCCCCAGACCGGCGGCCAGCTTCTCGCCTAGCCCGCCGCCGCCGCCCCAGCCCGACGGCGCCAGGACGCCCCACCGCTCCGGCCAGCGGCGCAATATAAACCGCCAGGACAAAGCCCTGCAGCAGGTTCGATGACAGCACGACGGCTGCCGAAACCCTGGCCATACTCGACACCGGCCCGCCCTCCGGAGAGAAAGAACCGGCAACGCTCGCCACCAGATCGGCCACCAGCCCATCGATCAGGTCATCGAACACCGCCATGGTCAGGATCGCGGTCTGGGCAATCGGCAGCGGATCCACCGCCGCCCGGTAATCATCACACCGCCAGGTCGCCCGGTTCAACCGCCCGCGTAGGTCATAGATGTCGAGCCAGAAATCCCGCGCGCAGGCCCGCGAACGGTGATCCAGCCCGGCCCGTTTCTGCTCGGCGGTGCTCAGTTCATCATGCAGGCCCCGCACCGCATCCAGCACCGCCAGCGTCTGCGGCGCCGCATAAAGCGTCACCCCCTCGCTCACATGCTCAGCCGGCAGGGCGGCAACGATCCGGTCAGACTGTAAACTCGCCAAAGTGGTCAGCGCCGAGAAGACCAGTCCGAAGACCAACCCCAGGCGATACAGCGCCCACCGCGCCGGCGCCGCCCGGATCAACCGGCCGAGTCCCAGAGTGATCAGGACCCCCAGCCCGATCGAGAGAAACACGATCGCGATGGTCGGCAACCGCTCAGCGCTCATCTGCGCGCCATAGTCGGCCAGCGGCCCGTTCCGCGCCACCTCGTCTGCGGCCAGCGGTGGAAAGGTGAACAGCGCCAGCAGCCCCACCGCCAGGGCTCGCAACACCGCATTGATCAAAGCCGTGGTCCGGATCCGCAGACCCACCCGCTCGGGCGCCTCCCCGCGCACGAAGAACCCCCGCTCCACCCGGAGCTTCGCCGCATTGTGGGTCAGATAGCCATGGCCAGCGACCCCTGCGGTCACCAGCGCAAACCCGAATACCGGCGCTGTCACCGCCAGCGGTGCAATCGCCAGCACCGCGGCGCCCGCTGCAACTGGATGCATGAAACTTATCCCCGGCCAGCCCGGCTGTAGTATGATCAGCCCAGTGTAGAGCGGCAAGCGGTCGGTGCAGGGTCTGCGCTGCTGGAACCGGCGCTCGTCTTGCGGAATCCGCGTTGCGTGATTTGCCGATCAGGGCTGCACTCGCGGCGACCGCTTTCCGCCAGCCGGCCGCTCGCTACCAGGGCAGGTCGCGGCCGAGCATTTCGGCGAGGCGTTCATTGTGGGGGCGGTAGTGGCGGCGGAGGGCGTCGAGATCGGCCTCGGGGATGGTGATTTTCAGCCGGTCCTGTATCGCCTTTGGCAAGCGGCGATTGATCCCGTCGCGCAGTTTGCGCCCCAGCGCATTATCGCGGAACGCGCTGAAATTGTTGAAGTGCGCCAGGGCCGGCGCCTGGGCCTCGTTCGAGCGCGCATAAAGCCCATCGACATCGGTCAGCCGCGAGACGCCGAGCCGGTCGAACAGGCCATCGAGGGTGGCCTGCTTGGCACTGTCGGGGACGATATCATCCTCGAACACCAGCGTGTGGAATTGCTCGCGTGGGAAGAGGTCCAGCCAGCGGTCGAACTGGTTGGCATATTCGCCCTGGGCGCGGATGCCGTATTCATCCCAGACCTCGCGAAAGGGCTTGTAGGGGGTCAGCTGACCGCGGGTGAGGAAGTGCTGATAGGCCGACACGGCCCGCTTCACCGGGTCGCGGAACGAGAGGATGAAGGTCGCATCGGGCAGGGCGGCCTTGATCCTGGCTGGGCCATCGGAATGGTGCCAGTCGCCTTTGCCAGGCACATCGCACCGGTTGAAGAAATAGGTCGGATTGCCCTCGCCCACGGCCATGGCGTCGCCATAGCCGCGATAGAGATCGAGATACCAGGCATAGCCTTTCTCGAAATTGGCGTCGCGATTGAAAAAGCGCAGCTCCTTCCAGTCGGGAATGAACACGTCGGGGTGTTTCCGCAGCATGTCGCAGATCCAGGTCGTGCCGCCCTTCTGGACGCCCAGCACGAGGAAGTTGACCACCTGGGCCACATCGCCGGCTTGCGCGGTGTGGTCAGGGGCTGGGATCTGGTCGACATGGAGGGGGGACAGGGGATGCAGGGATGAAATCGCCGGCGTCATTGTCACCATGGCAGTTTACGTCCGATCATGGCCTCTAGGGCGCGGTTGTGGGGCTCGAATTCCTCACGGAGCGCGTCAACGTCCTGAGGGTCCACCTTGACCTTCAGCAAGTTTTGGACCGGCGCGGGGATCGCGCCATTGATCCGGTCCCGGATCTTCCGGCCATAGCGGTTGTCCCGCAGAAAGCCGACTTGGTTGAGATGGGCCAGCGCGCTATCGAGCCGGCCATTGCTGCGCTCGAAGAGGCCGGGCAAGTCGGCCTGGGCCGAAACGCCAATGGCGCGGAACAGCCGGTTTGCCGTGGCCAGCTTGCGCTCGTCCGGTTTGATATCGTCCTCGTAAATGACGATTTCGAACTGGTCGAGATCATAGTGCTCCAGCCATTTCGCCAGTTGCAGGTCATAGCGACCGGCGCTGCGAATACCGCGCTCGTCCCAGCAATCGCGCAGGCGGGTATGGGGGGAGAGGTTCCCGCGCAACACGAAGTGATTATACGAGGAGATGGCGCGCTGGACCGGGTCGCGCAGGCTGAGGATCAGACGGGCGTCCGGCAAATGGTCCTTGATACGCTGTGGCACTTCGCGATTGATCCAGTCGCGGTGCTCGTTCGGCGTACAGACATTGTAGAAATAGTTCGGCGTGCCTTCACCCCGGGCCAGCGCGCTCTCGCTGCCGCGGAAGAAATCGAGATACCAGCTATAGCCCTTCTCGAAATTCGGTTCCTGCTCGAAGAAGTGAAGCTCTTTCCAGTCGGGAATGAACACATCCGGATGGCGCCGCAATACGTCGCAGATCCAGGTCGTGCCGGCCTTCTGGGCGCCGATCACGAGGAAGGTGACGGTTTCGGCCAGCTGGGCACGCGCCGAAATCGGTGGACGCGGCAGCACGGCCTCGCTTTTTGACTGATCGGTTTCTACCGCCGGAATGGCCGTTGCCATGCCAGACCCCCGTTTTTCCACAGGGTTGTGACGCAAGCACAAAACATGCCGCTACGCCAGCGTTGAAGCGTATTGGGTACGTATCGAACCGGTCAGGTGTCGGATTCAGCTTCCTCGCGAAGTTTTCGCTCAGCATCCTCCAGCCGGCGCTCGAGATACGCCTCGATCTTCGCCATCAGCTCGGCCTGGCGGTCCTGGTAGAAATGATTGGCCCCGTGGACCACGTCCCGGTCGATCACCTCGCCCTTCTGGACGCGGACCTTCTGAAGCGCCCGCTCCACGTCCGACGGGCCGGAGATGGCATCGGCATCGCCGGACACGATCAGGCCCGAGGCGGGGCAGGGGGCCAGGAAGGAAAGGTCATAGTGATTGGCTGGCGGAGAAATGGCGAAGAAACCATCGATCTCGGGCCGGCGCATCAGGAGCTGGAGCGTGATCCAGGCGCCAAAACTGTAGCCGGCACACCAGACATAGCGCGGGCTTTCAGCCAGGTTTTCAAGATAATCGAGCACGAAGGCGGCATCTTCCAACTCGCCAACGCCATGGTCATAGACCCCCTGCGTCCGGCCCACGCCGCGCGAATTGTACCGCAGCACGCCAAAGCCCCGCTGTTCGAACATCTGGTACAGCCGGATCGTGATCGGATCCTGCATGCTGCCCCCCGCTTTGGGGTCTCATGCGCGGCTTATTGCTGATGCGAATGAAGGCTGGAGCCCG
>JBCCBN010000150.1:0-7086 GCA_039034035.1 Pseudomonadota bacterium | reverse complement strand
GTTATTAGAGAGCAAAACACACCAAAAGAGAAATAATGTAGAGCTAACCATATGAATCCCCTTTGGACTTCTGGGTTGGACAGATGGGGCGCGGTGCTTGCCTGGCGCTGGTCCGCCACGCGCACGGACGCAGCCAGGGTTTATGCCGCCAAGCGCGAGCAGGGCGAGATCGCCGCCCACGTCGATGAAGCGGACTTCCGCGACGCCTATGTCCGCGCCGAAGCCCCTCGTGGTGCGACCCATTTCTTCCTCGCCGCCCTGGCCAGCGCCATTCTCATCCCCCCGCTCATGGCCATCTTCTCCAGCCTCTGGCATGAAGTGTGGACCCTCACCGGCCAGTGGGCCCCCACCGCCCAGGGCACCATGGTGCATACCTTCTCGATGTTCCTGATGATGATGGCCGCCATGATCGCCATCCTCGCCTTCACCATGCGCCGCTATCATTCGCGCACTCCGCCCAATCTACGCCAGGCCATTCAGCAGCTTAACGGACCCCGCCCATGAGCATCGAATTCCTCCACACCATGGTCCGCGTCACCGATATCGATGCGTCTCTCCGCTTCTATCGCGACGGGCTCGGCCTCACCGAAGTCGCCCGCTATGACGTCGAGGCCGGGCGCTTCACCCTCGTCTTCCTTGCTTCACCCGACGATGTTGAGCGCGCCGGCGGTGTGCCGGAAGGCGCCCGCCCCACATCGCTGAACATTCCGATGATCGAACTCACCCATAATTGGGACCCCGAAGCCTATGAGGGCGGCCGCAATTTCGGCCACCTCGCCTATCAGGTCGACAATATTTACGCCGCCGTCGACCACCTCTTCAGCATGGGTGTCACCATCAGCCGCCCACCGCGGGACGGCCGCATGGCGTTCATCCGCTCGCCCGATGGCATATCAATTGAATTGCTCCAGAAAGGCGCGCCGCTTGAGCCGAAAGAGCCGTGGGCAAGCGCGGAGAATATCGGCAGCTGGTAAGCGCCAGCCAATAGGGCAGGGACATGGCGATGCGCATGCGAACACAGCTCGTAGCTTTAGGCCTTGGCCTGGTCGGGCTCACCGCCTGTACGACGCTTGAAGGCACCCCGGCTGGCGCGTTCCAGCTCGCCGAGACGCTGGCCTGCACGCAGGACCAGCTCGACGCCGCGGCCCCCACTTGCCTCGTCCTGACCGACCCGCGCGCCTCCGACAGCGCCGACCGCGCCACCCTCATCGCCGACACGCTCGCCGCTGCCGGCTACGCACCCTCAAAGATCTGGGTAACGCCCTCGACGCCGGGCGACCGCGTCCTCGGTTTCAGCGAAGTCCAGGATGCCGGCAGATGCTTCCGCCGGCGTGATTGCGGCGACGGCTTTGCCTACTATGTCGCCGCCGCCATTCCCGGTGCTGATGACACGCTTCAAGTGATCGACCCCGCCACTCTCGATGGCCCGGCCGACGTCGCCGCATGGCTGTCGACCCTCACCCTGGGCGGCAAGTCCCTGGTCGACCTCAGAACCGGCCAGATGCCGCACACGTCAACGCTCACTGCTACGGGCGCCGATGGCGACCTGACCCTCGTCCCTGCCACCCGCACCCGTGCCGAAGCGGGCCTCACCGCCGCCTATTGCGCCCTGCCAGACCGCCGCGCCGAATTCCAGGGCGTCCTTGCCCTCCGCGGCTATGACCGTCCGCGCCGTAAACCGCCAGCCTGCGCCGCCGCCAGCTGAGCGGCCTCTCAGCCCGGCGAGCTTGTCTCCGTTTCAGCCGGTTCGAAGTCGGGGTGCTTCATGTTCCAGATCGGCGTTCGGGCTACCATCCAGGCGATCATCGCCAGCATGCCGAAGGCCGGCACCACGGCCACCCGCTGCGGCTCGCCAGGGAACAAATCGGTCAACGCGCCCATGATCGCCGCTCCGAACGGCGCGCCGGCCATGAAGCCAAGCTGGTAGATCGACAGAACCCGCGCCAGCTGGTCCTTGGGGGCTGCGTCCTGGACAATCGACCGGCTCATGGCGATGGAAACCCCCGCTGCCAGGCCCCAGACAAAGACCACCATCAGGAAGATCCAGTGCGGCGGCTTGGCCAGCATCACCAGGATCACCATCGAGCCGAGGGCCTGCGCGGTCAGCAACAGCCTTCCCTGGCGCTTGATCCGCTTGAACACCGACAGGAGAACAGACGAGACAAACGCTCCCATCCAGAAAGTCACGAACATGTCCCGGATGCCGTCGCTGTCGAGCCCGTAAACGTCCCGGTTCAGGATCGGGAGCACCACGAGGAACGACCCGATCACGAAGATGCCCACGGCAAACATCAGGGACGTCATCGCCCAGAGACGTGGGTCGGACCGGACCGCAGCAAAGCCTTCCTTGATATCGCCATAGGCCGCGCCGAGGCCCGACCGCCCCGTCCGGACCTTTCGTCCCCGGCCCAGGAAAAGCGCGAACGCGGCCCCGCCGGCTAGGGCAATCCCTTGGATCAGGAGCAGGCGCTCCGAAGAGATCGGCCCGACCCCGAACCCGCCCAGCCAGGCCGGCATATGGGTCATCTTGTCGGCATACCCGCCAAGGGTCAGCCCGATGATCTGGGCGATGAACTGCGCCATGGTCGCGAGCGTCACCCCCAATTGCAGGGTCACGCCCGACCCGACCCGCATCCGCCGCTCGACGACTTCGTTCACGATCGCGTCCCGGGCTGGCATCATGAAGGCGCCCACCGTCCCGATTGTAATCCCGTAAAGGATCATCAGCGGATAGGTCAGCGTGCCCGACCACAGAGCGGACGCCAGCCCGATTGCCGGCACAGCCGCCATGCCATGGAGGAGCATCAACAGCCGCTTCCCATCCGCCCGCTCGGCGATCACTCCGCCCAGCAGTAGAAACACAACCGACGGCGCCGACAGCGCCATATTCGCCAGGCCCAATTCCAGCCCGTCCCGCGCCAGATGCTGCGGGCTTGTGATCAGGTAGGGAAACAGCACCATCTGCAGGCCGAACGCCATGAACCAGCTGACCTGCACAAACAGATAGGCCGGCAATTCGCGGTGAACCCCGCGCCGAACCCGCCTGGCCCGCCGCCGGTCAGCGGTCGCCAGTGGGGATTGATCGGCCATGGCTTCTGCCATCGCCCCGGCAACGACCCCGGCCGACATGGCGCTTTCCATCCCCGAGACGGGGCTCTTCACCCCCTCGACATCGTCACTGTCCATGGGCTTCGAACCGGCTGTGCCATCGGCTTCGGTCTCCGCCCCAAGCTCGGCCCGCTCGTCGGGCCGGGGATCGTCGGGGGGCGCTTGGTCGCTCATGATTTATCCTTAGGCGCGATCGATTGATCCGCCTAGCGCGGGAGCGGTCATACGAGGCACAGACCGCACCGCCAACGCCCCTGGCGTCTACTGGTTGAACACCAGGCTGGCCGTGCGCTGGGCAATCGAATGGTTGAGCGCCTGGGTATCGGCGGGATCCACCACCGAACCCAATTGCGGCGAGAACGTACTCGAAAGCGACCAGTTCCAGTAGCGCAGGGTGGTCTGGGCCTTGGCCGTCGACAGGATTTCAAAGATCTCCCGCACCTGGTGCCACACCGGATGGTCATCGCCATTGATCTGGACCAGAGGCCGCCCAACAGACTCATACAGCATAGCCAGGTGCGATCGTTTCAAACCCGTGGCTTTGCATAGAACCGCCATCCCCTCACCGCCCTTGTCGGAGAGGATCTTGGCAATGGTCACCGGCTTGATCCCGGCCAGATACCCGATCTCCTGCGCCGTGGACGGCTCCATCCCGTCCCGGAAGGCGACTTCGATCGCATGTTCAAGGTGGTCGAACGGGCTACGGGAGATCGCCGCCCGATTGCGCTGGCGCCGCTCGATCAGTTGCAACGTCTTCCGCGCCACCGGATCGGACCAGCCATCGGCCGCCGCCAGTGCAAAAATGTCCTCACAGCGCTGGATCAGCTCGATCCGGTCGGCTGTGTTTCGGCGCATGATCTTTTCCCGGGTCTCGGTATCGGCCCACCAGAACATGGCCAGGGCGTGAGCTGGGGTCAGTTCCGGCCGGTTGATCAACAAGTCGCAAAGCGGCAGGTGCATCTGGCTCAGTGCCATCAGCGCGTCCATCGCACTGTCGCAAATGCTCGCTCCCCGGTTCTTCAACAGCGCCGCCACCGCAACAAAATCGCCACGCTCAATGATCGCACTGCTGACCAGTTGCGGCACCACCTTGCGCTCGGCCACCAGCATCCTGTGGTCGATCGATCCGCCATGGACAACCCGCACCAGCGTTCCGTCATCCAGCCCGACATTCTCCTCGAGCACATGCCGGGCCACGCTGATTTCGCAGCTTGCCAGGTACCGCAACACCCGGGGCGGCGCTTCCTGTTTCTCCGCCAGACGGCTCGACGCTACAATCCGTTCCTCATTGCTGGCCGAGAACAGCATCTCCAGCAGAATGTCACCTGCAACCGAGCGCTCCTGTGACGAGATCGAGGAAGACGGCATCGACACAACGTCGATCAGCCGGCGAAGCAGGGTGTGCCGCGTGTGGAGACTGGGCAACTGGTCTTGGTCAAGCGCGAGGTCCATGGCGGGCACCCTAGCGACCAGCGGTTAACCAGCGGTAGACAGGGCAGGGGCCGCCGAAAAACCTGACGGGAAAATCAGAACGGGCGTTTCCGCTTCGGTTGCGGATGCACGAAGATCAGCAGCAGGCTCGCCACCAGCATCGCCACCGCCAGCATGAACAGCTGTCCGCCATCGGTCGGTGCCCCAGCCTCCAGCGATACCGGGATCTCCCGGCCCAGCCAGGGCGACAGGTGAAAGCCAACGGCCCCCACCATGATCATCGCCGCCAACATCGCCCCAAACCGCCGGGTCCAAGGCAGCAGCAGGAAAAACGCTGCTACCAGTTCAGCCAGAGCGGTCAGCACCCGGACCGACGGCTCGAACACCGCCATGCCGGACCGGTCTGCCATCGTCTGGAACACGATATTCTGGCCCGGAAGGTCATAGAGTTTCACTTGCCCCAGGGGCGGGTTCGGCAGGGGGTGTATGGCGGCCTGGACAAAGACGAAGATGATGAAGGCGGCCAGCAGCCAGCTGAGCAGAGTACGCAACAAATCCATGGGAAACTCCTCCCGCCCGATGGCCTAGCATGGCGCCAATGGATGACAAAGGAATGACTTCCGGCGGTGCCGCCGGCCGCTGCCGAAAGACCCCACCTCGCTCCGCCGAACAGGCCTCCCTGCTATTCCCGCATCCGCCCCGGACCCGCCGGCTCAATCGCCGCCAGCCGCTGGCGGAGCGGCGCCAGGGTCGCAACCAGGCCCGCGCCATAGCGGGTCGCCCCCTCCGGTGAGAGGTGCGAATACTGGTCCAGCACCAGTAGCGTATCCCGGTCCGCAAAATGGCAATTGTCGGCAAGGCCGCAGAAGATCGACCGGCTATCCCAGACCTCAACCCTATCAGGCAGGTCGAGCGTGTTGACCGAAGCGAAGAAGGCTTCTGCCTGCCCGTCGCGGTAGAGATCGTCCGGCCAGTCGCCATCTTCCAGCCGTGTCATGTAGGCCCGCTGCACCGCGCCGAAATTCGGCAAGGGAGAGAACACCCGGACCGGGACCCCGTGCACCAGCCAGGGCTCGATCGCCGCTTCCAGTTCCGATCCGCGCAGTTCGAGCGGGTCGAACCAGTTGGTGATCCAGATTTCATCAACCCCGCCGGCCGCAAGCTGGGCGTGCAACGCGTCATTCAGCGCCCGACACGGTTTCGATTGCAGCCGCGGGCTCAGCGCGCAGCCTGCCCCGGTCATCTGCACCGGCTCGACGCCGTTCGACCGCAAGGCCGCCGCCAGGTCCGCCGCGATACTGTCGCCGAATACCGCAATAGTCGGCTGGCCCGGCCCAGCGCCGCCGCAGTCCCAATGGGCCAGGAAATCATCAATCGTGGTATGGGTGCCGCGGCGATTGAAATGGCATTCGCCCGATCCGATCCGGTCGAGTCGGGCGGTGTGGAGCGTGTAAAAGAGGTCCGATGCCGCCTTGATGTGGCCAGTGTCTCGCGCCAGCCCCTTGGTGGCATTCCCCGCCAACCCGACCGCGACCAGCAGTATGGCGGCCGGCGCCAGGCTCGCGCTGAGCCTCGGCAGTGTGAACAGGGTCCGGTTCCGAAACGGCGTTTCGACGAACCGCCAGGTCAGGTAGGCTAGGCCAAACGTCGCCGCGATCAGGGCCCAGATCGTGGCTAGGTCCAGCGCGTGGAAACTCGACAAGCGCGCAAAGGCAAACAGCGGTTGGTGCCAGAGATAAGCGCTGTAGCTCACCAGGCCAATGCCCACGAGTGGGGGCAGGGACAAGAGCCGGCCAACCAGCGTCGACGGCCCTGCGCACACCAGCACCAGGCAGGCGCCGATTACCGGCGGCAACGCATAGACGCCGGGAAACGGCGTGCCGGCATCATACGCCACCGCGCTGAACCCGATCAGCAGGACTCCCAGCCCGCTTCCGACTTCCCGCCGCCACCGCCGCCGGATCAACCGGCCGCCAAACACGATGGCGACCAGCGCCCCGGCCCCCAATTCCCAGGCCCGGAACGGGATCAGGTAGAACGCAGCGTTCGGATAGGTGCGCGCGGCGATCTCGGCCAGAACCAGGCTGACCAGGCACAGCCCGCCAATCAGTCGCGCCAGCGCCCGGCGGGAGCAGCCGCGCCACGCCATCAGGACCAGCGGGAAGACGATGTAGAATTGCTCTTCCACCGCCAGGCTCCAGGTGTGGAGCATGGGATTGAGGTCGGCGGCGGTGTCGAAATAGCTGCTGCGGAGCCAGAACAGGATGTTGGACGAGAACAGCGTCGTCGCTACCATCGCTTCGGAAAGCGCCTCGCGCTCGCTGGGCAGCATGATCAACAGGGCCGCCGGAATGCAAGCCGCCATCATCACAAACAAGGCCGGCAGGATGCGCCGCGCCCGGCGTTCATAGAAGCGGGCAATAGAGAAACGCCCCTCGCGCATCTCGCCATCAATGATCCGCGTGATCAGATAGCCCGAGATGACGAAAAAGACATCGACCCCGACAAAGCTTCTCGGGGGCATGGGCCTAACCGGAGGCAGTATGG
>JBCCBN010000149.1:0-7117 GCA_039034035.1 Pseudomonadota bacterium | reverse complement strand
TTTGCCGCCGAAGTGCTGCAGAAACTCGGCGAGCCCTATGGCAGCCAGCGCGACGAGGCCCGTCTCGGCGGCGGCGACAGGGGGCTGGGATTCTTCATCGCCAAGACCCTGATCGAGCGTCCCGGCGGGCGGCTGGCCAGCCGCAACCGGACCCCACCCCGCCATGGCGCAGTCGTCCAGGCCTTCTGGCCGCGAAATAAACTGGAAGCCAGCGATGGCGGATACAATATAGGATCATAAGACGAAGAGGATATCGCGATGGATCGCCCGGTCACGGTCACCCTCCATGAGGGTCTCAAGAATGTGGAAGACAAGACCTGTCTCGTGCTCGACGATGATGGCCCATTTCTCCAGCGGCTCGCCCGGGCACTGACCCAGCGCGGATTCCTCGTTTCTGCAGTCGGCAGCGCCAGCGAGGCCAAGGATGTCTGCCGGCTCAACCCGCCCGCCTTTGCCGTCCTCGACCTTCGCCTCGAAGACGGCTCGGGCCTCGATGTGGTCGAAGTGCTGCAAGCCTCTCGCGATGATGCCCGCGCCGTCATCCTCACAGGCTATGGTGCCATCGCCACGGCCGTGGCGGCAGTGAAGGCTGGCGCTGTGGACTATCTCTCCAAGCCCGCCGACGTGGAAGACATCGTCAAGGCGCTGCTGGCTAATCAGGGCGAGAAGCCGCTACCGCCGGAAAATCCCATGTCAGCCGACCGGGTCCGCTGGGAGCACATCCAGCGGGTCTACGAGCTTTGCAATCACAATGTGTCCGAAACCGCCCGCCGCCTGAACATGCACCGCCGCACCCTCCAGCGCATCCTTGCCAAACGGGCGCCTCGGTAGGGCCGTTTCTCCTAATGGGCTGGAAAGGACCGGAGAAGCGACGGCGGCCCAGGCGGCCAGTCTGGCGTGGCGGACACTGACGAACGGGTTGGGGCCAGAACACGCATGACATTCGAATCCGTGGAACGCCTCGGCACCAATATTGACGACGCCTTCTTTCTCATCGGCGGTGGCATGCTCGCGATCGAGCTTCTCAAGGGCTGGTTTTCCGGTTCCCTAAAGTCACACGGCATTCTCGACATGATTGCCAGTGCATCGACGCAGATCCCGTTCCTGCTCGTCGAGATCCTGCTATTGTCGTTCGCCTATCTGGGATTTGTCGCCTTTGCCGACGCATTCATCAGCTGGGCCATGCCGATCACGATCGGAACCGTCCTGCTCGCCGTGCTTGCGGCCGATTTCGTCTACTACTGGGAACACCGCCTCGCCCACGAGGTCAGGATCCTCTGGACCCAGCATGCCGTGCACCACTCGTCCCGCGACATGAACATTCTCGTCGGGATCCGCTTTGGTCCCTTCGAGGGGTTCATCTCGGCGATCCTGCACTTTCCGCTCCTGCTCATCGGGTTTCCGCCTGAACTGGTCTTCTTCGGCATCATCGTCGTTCTGGCCTACCAGACCTGGATCCACACCGAACTGATCGGCAAGCTGGGCCGGCTTGAGGGCATCCTGAACACACCGGCCAATCACCGGGTCCATCACGGGTGTGATGACAAGTATATCGACCGCAACTATGGCGGCATCCTCATCATCTGGGACCGGCTGTTCGGGACATACCAGGCTGAGGAGGAAACGCCCGCCTACGGCCTGAAGCGCGACTATGACAGCGTGAATCCCCTGTCGGTCTGGTTCTCGGAATGGCCGGGACTGTTCGCCGATCTCGGCCGGGCCCGCTCGCTCGGCCAGGTCTGGGCAGCCCTGTTCGGTCGTCCCGGATCCGGGTCCAGGCCCTAGTCGCCCTGCACCCTTGCTTCGGCGCGCTGGCGGGCCCCGGCGCGGCTGATATCGTCCACGTGGAGCAGGCTCGCCACGTGGCGGATATAGGCGTCCTCGAACTTGCATTTGTCGCCATCGGCCAGAGCAACCCGGTAGAGCCCTTCGATCACCGCCACCCGTTCGGTCTCGGCAAGGGCCTTCACTTCCTTGGTGAACTGGTGCGCCCCGATGGCCTCCTCGGCCAGCAACTCGCCGCGATGCATCAGATGATCGGTCCGGTCAGCGCTGAAGCCAAAGCTCTCGATCAGGATTTCGGCGATCATGTCGCTCTCGAGATTGGCATAGATCCCATCGGCCAGCGCTGCTTCCACCATCAGCGCCACCGCGGCTTCATGGGGGTCGACCACCGTGTCCGGTTTGGGCTCGCTCTTGCCGCCCAGCAGCCGCTTTACCGCGTCAAACATTGGCCGCTCCATCCTCTTCGTCGCCGCTCAGGTCAATATAGAGCGTCCTGGACTCGTCTGCAGGTCCCCGGCGCTCGCCAAGGCCCGCAATTTCAATGACATGCACAATCCGCGTACGGGTAAATGTCAAGACATCGCCCGCCGTCACCGTTGCGCCCGGCTTGTCGACCCGGCGGGTCTGGCCATGGCGAGAAACCCTGACCCCGCGCTTGTTGATATGGGCGCTCGCCAGCGCACGGGTCTTGAAGAACCGCGCCCGCCACAACCAGATGTCCAGTCGCAGGGTATCGTCCTCGCCCTTATCGGCCACGGCGCCGGCTCACTGGAACGGCGTGTAGCTGAAATCCGCAGACCCAGCCGAGACCGGTGATCCCACCGCCCCTGCACCCTTGCCTTTTCCGCGCTTGCGTTTGCGCTTCGGCTTGCCCGCTTTGGGGTCTGGTTTCTGGACCAGCACCGCCAGCGCAGCGAACGGGCTGTCAGGATCAGGCGTCCGGCGCGCCCCTCCCTGCCGCGGTCCACTCCCGCCAGCCGCCTTGCCGCCAGGACCATCGCGCCGCTGCCCCCGGCCTCCAGCGCCACTTCCACCGGTATCCCCTTCCCGACGCGGCCGCCGGCCACGTGGCCGGTCGCCATCGGGCCGGGCTCGGGCCGCATATTTCCACAGCGTCGGCACACCGGTTTCAGCATCCTTCTCTGCCGGCGCCAGGCCAAACCCCTTGAGCACATCACCAAAGGCATCGGCCGGGCAGGACACGATGGACGCCATATCGGCCGGGATCGGGAAGGCATTCTTCTCCGCCTCACGGCGCTTCTTCGAAATCTCCCAGCCCAACCGCTCGGCCAGATCCGCGCGCACCGCCCGCTTGCCAAACCGGAGATAGCCATTGGCGTTCAGCGCCGCATCGGTCCAGCGCTCATCTGCAATTGCGAAAGAGCCCGCGCCATCCGGCGCCGTCGGGCAAGGCGCGCCATCGAATGTCGACCGCAAGACCGCCGTCAGCTTCTGCGCCGCCGGTTTCTGCGCATCGCCTGCATAAGCTGCAACCCGGCCCGCCCTCAACCCGATCAGCTTGAGCCCGGCGCGCTCTTCCGGCTTCAGCCGGTGGCTGGGATCATCCCCGCGCAAATCCACCGCAGCGCCACTGTCCATGACCCGAAAAGCCAGGCCCCGCGCCAGGCCCTCAACCGATTTCGCAGACTCCGCGACTTTCAGCGCATAATGGGTCGGTAGCCGCTTCTTGATCTGATCCTGAACCCACGCCTCAAGCCGCGCCAGCGCCGCCTCGCGTTCGGCATTGTCCGCACCCTCGCCACCAGCCAGCTCGACCCGCGGCGATAACCAGTCCGCCCCCTTGGCGAGGGTTGCCACCGGCTCGGTGAGAAAGGTGATCGTCCCATCCTCGGCAAAGGCCAGGCCCAGTCCGTCATGGCCGGCAATCCGCTTCAGCCGGTCCGTCAGGATCGGCCGCATCGCCTGTTGGGCCGCATTTCGTACCGCCTTGCCTTCCAGCGAACGGGCCTGGCTCGCCGGCTCGAAGGTCAACCCGGTCAGCTTGCCGACCACATGGCCCTCAACGCTCACTTCGCCATCATCATTCATCTCACCCACCAGGCCGTGCTCCCGCTTCATGCCGGCCAGAAGGGCCGTGGTTCGCTTGTCCACAAATCGCGCGGTCAGCGCCTGGTGCAGCGCGTCTGACAGCTTGTCTTCGATCTCGCGGGTCTTTTCCCGCCACTGGACCGGATTTTCAAGCCAATCATCGCGATGGGCTGCATAGGCCCAGGTCCGGATCGCCGCCAGCCGCGTCTGCAACTGGGCAATATCGCCTTGTGTCGATGACAGATTATCCAGCCGCAGACCCATCGCCGCATCGCCCAGGCGCGCATCGGGATCGTGCAGGGTTTCAGCCAGGCCAAGCACCAGCCGGCCATGGCCATCATGTCCGGCCTTCCTGAAGTCAGGCAACCGGGCGAGGTCCCACAGCCGGCGAACGACCCGCTGGCCGCGCACATCAGGGCCGATCTCCGCATCTTCCGCCATCCGCCGCAGCACCCATTCATCCAGCGCGTGGGGGTTCTGGCGCAGGACCGGCAGCGGTGACGGCCGGGCCAGGGACGCGATCAGCGTCTTGATCGAGCGAAAGTCAAGCTCCGAGTTCCGCCACTGGATATCGGTGACCGGCTCGAAGCGGTGATCCTCGATCCGGCGGACCATCTCCTCATCGAAGGCGGCGCAATCGCCAACTTCGCCAAATTCACCATCGGACCGGAACCGTCCCGCCCGGCCGGCAATCTGCCCGCATTCGGCCGCCGACAGGACCCGGTGGCGCCGGCCATCGAATTTGGAGCGCTCGGCAAACGCGATCCGCTCCACATCCAGGTTCAGCCCCATGCCGATGGCGTCGGTGGCGACTAGGAAATCCACTTCGCCGGACTGGAACAATTCGACCTGGGCGTTCCGGGTCCGGGGGCTCAGCGCGCCCATCACGACCACCGCCCCGCCTTTCTGCCGCCGCAGGATTTCGGCGGTGGCGTACACGGCATCGGATGAGAAGGCGACAATCGCGGTCCGCTTCGGCAGCCGGGTCAGCTTGGAGGGCCCGGCATATTTCAGCTCGGAAAACCGTTCGCGTGTATCGGTCTCAACCTTGAGGCCCAGCTCCCGCAGCATCGGCCGCATCGTGTCTGCGCCGAGCAGCACCGTCTCCTGGGTGCCCCGCGCGTTGAGCAGCCGGTCGGTGAAAATGTGCCCGCGGTCTTCATCCTCGGCGATCTGGATCTCGTCGATCGCCAGGAAGTCGACCCGCTTGTGCACCGGCATCGCTTCAACGGTGCATACAAAATAGCGGGCGCCGGGCGGCTCGATCCGCTCCTCGCCCGTGATCAGCGCGCACGCGGCTTCACCCTTCTGGGCGACGATCCGGTCATAAAGCTCCCGAGCCAACAGGCGCAGCGGTAGGCCGATCATGCCGGTGCCGTGGGCCAGCATCCGTTCGACCGCATAATGGGTCTTGCCCGTATTCGTCGGACCGAGAACGGCTTTCAGCTCAGTCATGGGACGGCTTTACGGCAAGGGCCGCAGGCGCGCCAGTGATTCAGGCGCGCCCCGCGACGACCGGTTCGGCTTTACCCGGCTGGAGCCTGGGCTCCGATCAGGTGTTTTCCTTGATCCACTCGGCGATGCGCTGCTTGCTCATCGCGCCGAGCGAGGTGGCGACCACATCGCCATCCTTGAACAGCATCAGCGTCGGCAGGCCGCGAACGCCATACTTTCCGGGCGACATGGGGTTCTCGTCCACATTGATCTTGGCGACGGTCACGCTTTCGGACAGCTCCTCAGCCACCGCGTCGAGATGAGGCGCCATCTGCTTGCAGGGACCACACCATTCGGCCCAGAAATCCACCACGACGGGTTTGCCCGCCTGGATCGTGTTGTCGAAATCATCGTCGGTAATCGTGGCGGCGGCCATGGGCCTCTCCTTCCGTGTTGGTTCGCTGTATCGGATCGGTAATCACCCGTTCAGGGCCGATACATAGGGATTCTGACGCGCTCTCAAAGGCTGCTCTGCGCTCGGTTTAGCGCCGCTAACAAGAGCGCGTCGGGCAGTTCCATCAAGCGTGGCCCATCGGTCCAGACGAGCGCGCACCGCACACGGCGCCCCGGATAGGCCTGCTGCAGCACGTTTTGATAGGCCGCCATCTGACGGAGATAGGCTTCGTCCACGTCATCAGCGTCGCGTGGCGGCGGCCGGTCGGTCTTGAAGTCGGCCACCAGCACATCTGTTTCCGTGACCACCAGCCGGTCGACCCGGCCATTGATGATGGTGCCTTTCGGCCAGCCCTTCCCCTGGCCGATCACAGGCGCTTCAGACCGGCCCTCCGGCGCAAAAACACCGGCGAAAACCGGGTCGCGCAGGGTCGCCAGCGCAGTGGCTGAAATCTCGCTCCGTTGATCGGGCGACAGGCTGAGATCGCGGGAGAGCATCGCTGCGGCGGCCTCTTCCCGCTTGCTATCGGCGAGATGGGGCAGGCGCTGGAGAAGGTCATGGATCAGCCGCCCGCGCTTGAACCGCTCGCTGGCCTTGCCGCCGCCGGGCGGGACCACGATCCCGCGCTCTTCGGTGAGATGCGACGGGCTGATCGCGCGCCAGCCGCCGCTGATCGCGGGCGCCCGCTGGTCGAGCCAGTCCGGGGTTTCCGAGGCTACAACACCCGCTGGTGTGTCGGTGCCGGGCGCCAGCGCGGTTTCCAGTTTGCCCAGCGCGCGTATTTCGCCCGGCTCGCCATCGACGCCGAGCCGGGTAAGCGCGGTTTCGCATAGTCCATACCAGGATGCAGGGTGATAGCCCGGATCGGCGCGGCCATGCCAGGCGCCCGCAATGACGAGCCGGTCCTGGGCCCGGGTCAGCGCCACATAGAGCAGCCGCCGGTGCTCCCGCAGGTCCTTGTCCGCCGCCAGCGCCCGTTCGGCAGCCACTGGCTCGGGGTCCAGCCCATTATTCGGCGACCAGACCGGCACGCCATCCACGGTGAACACCTGCGCCCGGCCCGGCTTTGGCGGTGCCGTGGTGTCGGGCAGGATCACGACCGGCGCCTGTAGCCCCTTGGCGCCGTGCACCGTCATCACCCGCACATCGCCGCCCGCCGCGGCGAGGTCGCGCTTGATCTGGGTCCGGTCACCATCCATGGCGCTGACGAAGTGCTGAAGATCGTGGGGGCCATCGCCCGGCGGATCCAGGGCACGGGCGAGCAGGGCGCTGACCGGATCTCGCGCTGGACCGCCAAGCCGTGCCAAGAGCCGCGTCCAGCCGGTGGCGCCTCCCGCCGCCAGGGGCTGGTCGAGCACGCGGGACAGGAACTCATACGGCGGGGCGCCCCGCGCC
>JBCCBN010000148.1:0-7177 GCA_039034035.1 Pseudomonadota bacterium | reverse complement strand
GCTCACAGCTACAGGCAATGATGATGGCCAGTCGATCAGCGGCAATGGAAGCGATAATACCATTCACGGACTGGGGGGAGACGACAATCTCCGCGGCCTGGGGGGCGACGACACCTTCGTGTTCGATACCACTGATTTTGGCAATGACCGGATCGCTGACTTTGAGAGCGGGGACATGATCGACCTATCCGCCCTCGGTTTCAATTCGATCGCTGACATGCAGGCACAGGGCGTCACCTTCATTGGTTCTGTCATCGACTTCACAGGCGCTGGTATTGCCGGGACGATTGACCTCAACAAGGTTGATGCGATGACGCTCACGGATGCCGATTTCGACTTCGGGATCTAGAGCCCGTACGCTTGGCCTACAGCACAGCTTTGATCTCCGTTTCGACGTCACTTTGACGGCGCTCGGTTTGATCAGTCGCGGCGCCGAGGGTGCAGGGAGAGCCTGACCATGACCTGGGATTCGGGCGCCGGTCCGCGGTCGCGATCGACGCCCTCTGCGTCTCCCTCAATGCCTTGAAAAGATTGGTGTGCCCTACAGGATTCGAACCTGTGACCCGCTGATTAAAAGTCAGCTGCTCTACCAACTGAGCTAAGGGCACCCAAGGTGGCGGATATAGAAGGGGTATGCTTGCGCGTCAATGAACGGTGTGCCGCGGCCGCTTCTCCTCATGGGCGAGACCGATTAAGGTCCGGTCATGGACCGAGTTCGCTTCTTCACCACGCCTGGGCTTGCACCTCTCATCACCAGCCTTGTTCTGATCACAGCGTGCAGCTCGACCGGCCAGGATCGGACCGCCCCGGTCGAGGATGGCCGCACAGCATCGACGGCTGGAGAGGCGGCTGGCAGCGCCGTCGACCAGACCCGGGACGGCTTCGCCGATGCCGCACTCAGCCCGCTGGAGGACCTCAATCTCAAGCGTGAACCCATCCCGCCCAACCTAAAACCCCTGAAGAGCCCCTATTCCAGCGCCCATGATATGAGCTGCGCCGAGATCGCCAATGCAGTGCTGGCGCTCGACGCCGACCTTGGCCGGGACTGGGACGCCCCGCCCCCTGAAGAGGATAATGAAAGCCGGGCCGAATGGGCGGCCAACCAATCCTCGGACGCAGCCCTGGGCGCAATCGCGTCACAGGCGCGGGGCTTCATTCCGTTTCGCGGCCTTGTCCGCGAGGCGACGGGGGCTGAATCCCATGCTGACCGGGTGGTGCGGGCCTATCAATTGGGCCGCGAACGCCGCGCCTTCCTCCAGGGGGCGGGCCTCCCCAAGGGATGCCTTCCGCCGGCGGCGCCCTGGCCGAACGACCCGGAGGCGGACGCTATCGTTTACCGGCAGCATCAAGGCGGGAACTAGCTGCCCTGATTCAGGATCGAGGGCCCGCCCGTGGCGCTGACTGGGTGTGCGCCCACCTTGCCTCCAGATCTTCGCGCAAGCTGTCGAACGTACCGTCTGCGATGGCTTGCCGCATCGCCGCCATCAGGACCTGGAAGAAGGCGGTGTTGTGCCACGACAGGAGCATTGGCCCCAGATACTCGCCGGACCGGAAGAGATGGTTGAGATAGCCCAGAGAGTAGTCGCGGCTGGCGGGGCAATCGCTGGCTGGGTCCAGGGGCACTTGCTCATCGATGAACTTGGCGTTCTTCACATTGATCGGCCCTGCCCAGGTCCAGGCCTGGCCATGGCGGCCCGACCGGGTGGGTAGCACGCAATCGAACATGTCGATCCCCCGCGCCACCGCCGCCACAAGGTCGATGGGTTTGCCAACCCCCATCACGTAGCGGGGATAGTGCGCCGGCAAATGCGGAACCGTGTCTTCGATGGTTCGGCACATCTGGGTGTGCCCCTCGCCCACCGCCAAACCGCCGATTGCGAGCCCGTCAAATCCCTGGGCGCACACCCTTTCAGCGGAGCGTTTGCGCAGGTCGGAGAAGACTGAGCCCTGGATGATGCCGAACAGGGACTGGCTGGACCGGGCGCCAAAAGCGGCTTTGGACTGCTCGCCCCAACGGAGCGACAAGTCCAGGCTTTCCTCTGCGCCCGCGCGGGACACGGGATAGTCCGTGCACTCATCGAGTTGCATCGAGATATCGGCGCCCAGGAGGTCGGCCTGGATCTCGATGGAGCGGGCGGGCGTGAGCCGGTGGGTGGACCCGTCGATATGAGACTGGAAGGTCACCCCATCTGAATCCATTTTACGAAGTTGGGACAAGGACCAGACCTGGAAGCCGCCGCTATCGGTGAGGATCGGTCCCTTCCATCCGGAAAACGCATGCAGGCCACCGAATGCCTGCACCCGCTCCGCCGTGGGGCGCAGCATCAGATGGTAGGTGTTCCCCAGAATGATGTCGGCGCCGGTGTCACGCACCTGATCCATATATAACGCCTTGACCGTGCCGACCGTGCCAACTGGCATGAAAGCCGGTGTCCGGATCGTCCCTCGCGCGGTTTGCAGCCGCCCGGTGCGGGCTTCGCCCTGGGTTGCGTCGATGGAGAAATCGATGCCGGTCATGGTCTGCTTGGCTCCGGCAACAGCAGGCACGCATCGCCATAGGAATAGAAGCGATAGGCCTCGGCGATGGCGTGTGCATAGGCTGCCCGCATGATGTCTGTGCCCATTAAGCCGCAGACGAGCATGAACAGGCTGGAGCCCGGCAAGTGGAAATTGGTGATCAAAGCATCGGTGGCGAGGTATCGGTCGCCCGGTTTCAGAAAGATATCGGTTCCACCGGCGAAAGGCGCGAACTGGCCGGCTTCATCGCAGGCTGTTTCCAGCGTGCGCAGCGACGTGGTGCCGACCGGGATGATTCGCTGGCCAGCGCCCCGGGCGGTGTTGAGGGCGGCGGCGGTGCCCGCCTCCAGCCGGCACCATTCGGTATGGAGCGCGTTCTGCGCCAATGCGCGGTCGTCGAGCGGGGCGAAGGTGCCGAGCCCGACATGCAGGCGCACTGTCTGGCGCACCGCACCGGCGCTATCGATCGCGGCGAGCAAGCGGTCTGTGAAATGCAGCCCCGCTGTGGGCGCAGCGACCGACCGGGCATCGTCGCTGGCAAAGCGCGTCTGATAGGTCGACCGGTCACGGGCATCGGCGCCGCGGCGACGCGCGATATAGGGCGGCAAGGGCATCTGCCCGACCTGCTCCAGCGTAGCCTCGACGCTGGATCCGTCTGGTGGATGGAAATGCAGGACGGAAGTGCCGCCATCGGTCTTTTCGAGAAGATCGGCGTGAAAGTCCGGCGCGATGTGGAGCCGGTCACCGACCGAGAGGCGGCGCCCCGGCCGCGCCAGGGCCACCCAGACATTTGGCCCGCGCGGCTCGACCAGATTCAGATCGACCGACACGTCCCGGCCAGCCGCGTCACGCGCCGGGCGCACCGCTCGGAGGGCGGCGGGGATCACCCTTGTATCGTTGAACACCAACTGGTCGCCGGAGCGGAGACAGGTCGGCAGGTCCAGCATGGTGCGGTCTTCCAGGCGCCCGTCGGCGTGGACAACCAGCAGGCGCGCACTGTCCTGCGGATCAGCCGGGCGCAGGGCGATCCGGTCTTCCGGCAGGTCGAACTGGAAGGGCGCCAGGTCCACGCTTGATCCTCGTGCGGTCCCGACGCGCAGCAGGCGCTAGAGCGCGCTGTTATCGGTTGCGCCGGGTTGGGCGACGACGGTGGGAACTTGCGGGAAATTGCACACATTCCAATCATCGGCCTCAGCATACTCGGCGAGGACGGGCTGGAAATCAGGCCCATCGGTGCGCTGGACCCAGACCTGGGGTCGCTCGGCGGCCGGCAGGTCAGCAGCCACCCGAGCCGATTGCAGAACATCGGGATTGACCGGCGGTTCGCCCAGCTTGATCGAGAGCACCACGTCCACGCCCGACACGACCTGGCCCCAGGCGGTGTAGGCCTTGTCGAGATGGGCGGCGGTGTCGCGCATCAGGAAGAACTGGCTGTTGGCCGAGTTGGGATCGTCGGTCCTGGCCGTGGAGACCACGCCGCGGCAATGGGGAATATGGCTCTCGACGTGGCCATCCTTGGACATCTCCGCCAACCAGAAGGCCTGGGTCCGCATTGGAAACCCTTTATAATAGCCATTCGTGGCGGCGTCGCGCATGCCAATCGGGTCGATCTGCATGGCTTCGGGATCGCGGCGGAACGTGAATTCGCCAGGGATGTTGGGCAACCCCGAGTCGCGTCCCTTGAGCGCGAAGATGTCGCCCCCCTGCGCCATGAACCCGTTGATCACACGGTGAAACAGCGTCCCGTCATAGTCGCCCGAACGGACAATGGCCTTGAATTGGGCGGCATGGGCCGGCGCCACTTCGGGCAGCATTTCGATCACGACCTCACCCTTGGAGGTGTTGAAGATGAGGAGATTTTCCGGATCGACGGCGCGCCAGTTGGCCGGGTCAGCCTTGGCCTGCTCAACCGATACCGCCGGCGCTTGGGCCTGCGGGGTGGCATCCTCATCCGACTGCGCCACAGCCAGGGCCGGGACGGTTGAAAGGGCGAAGGCTGCCAATGCCGCTCTGATCATGATCCAAACTTCTCCAACAGGTCCTGTTCCACGGCCGGCGTCACGAAGGAGGAGACGCGGCCCTTCAGGCTCGCGATCTCCTTGACCAGGCGTGACGCGATGGCCTGGTGACGAACATCGGCCATCAGGAAGACGGTTTCAATATCGGGGTTCAGTGCCTCATTCATCGCGGTCATCTGGAATTCGTATTCAAAGTCCGACACCGCCCGAAGCCCGCGCACCAGCACGTCGGCCCCGCAGGATTCGGCAAAATGCATCAGCAATGTATTGAACGGGCGCACCTCGATGGTCGCGCGACCGGCCGGCATGCCCGCCTCACATTCGCGCTCGACAATGGCAACGCGCTCTTCGAGCGTGAAGAGCGGCTTCTTTGCCTCGTTCACGGCCACCCCGATGATGAGGTGGTCAACCAGCTTGGCTGCGCGCTGGATGATGTCCAGATGACCCAAGGTCATGGGGTCGAATGTGCCCGGATAGACGCCGGTTCTCTTCATGGTTTCCTCCCGCAGCGCCTAGGCCCTGTGTCGGCAGGCATGGCGTCATTCTTGTTCTGCGCTTGTTTGCGCGTCCCCATCCATATCGTCTTCATCCTGTTCGACAAGGCGGGCCACCGATACGACTTTCTCGTCCTCGGCGGTGCGGAGGACCCAGACCCCCGACGTTGCCCGGCCGGCAAGGCGGATCTGGGCCGCCGGCACGCGGATCAACTGGCCACCATCGGTGACCAGCATGACGTCATCGGCCTCTTCGACCGTGAAGCTCTGGGCGATCTTCCGACCGGTAGGCAAGCGATGGGCGATCAGCCCTTTGCCGCCGCGGCCTGTGACCCGGTAGTCGAACGCCGAGGCGCGCTTGCCCATGCCCTCATCGGTGATGGTGAGCAGTTGCTCTTCCGCCGCGCCCAGTTCAGCCAGGCGCTCTGGCGACAACACCGCGCTTTCGTTGCCGGCATCGCCGTCATCATCGCCGAGATCGACCTCTTCGCCATCGGTTGCCCGGCGCATGGCGGCGGCATGCTTCAGGAAAGCCCGGGCTTCAGCCGGGGTGACTTCCACATGGCGCAGGATGCCCATTGAGATGACCCGGTCGCCCGCACCCAGGCGGATGCCGCGGACCCCCGTCGATGTGCGGCCGGTGAACACCCGCACATCGGGCACCGCAAACCGGATGCACTGGCCGAGCGCTGTGGTCAGCAGGATGTCATCCCGCTCCGAACACAGTTTCACCGACACGATACCATCGCCCTCTTCGAGCTTCATGGCGATCTTGCCGTTACGGTTCACGCGCACGAAATCGGACAGCTTGTTCCGACGCACAGTCCCCTGCTGGGTCGCAAACATGACATCCAGGCTGGCCCGCGCCTCTTCATCATCAGGCAGCGGCATCACCGATGTGACCCACTCATCATTGCCCAGCGGCAGGATGTTGACCAGCGCCTTGCCCCGCGACTGCGGCCCGCCCAGCGGCAGGCGCCAGACCTTCTCCTTGTAGACCATGCCAGCCGAGGAGAAGAACAGGATCTCGGTGTGGGTATTGGCCGAGAACAGGCGAGTGACGAAATCCTCATCCTTCATCGACACGCCAGACCGGCCCTTGCCGCCCCGGTTCTGGGTCCGGTAAGTGGCCAGCGGCACGCGCTTCACATAGCCGCCATGGGTGACCGTAACGACCATATCCTCGCGCTCGATGAGGTCTTCATCCTCCATGTCCGCATCGCCAAACGAGAATTCGGACCGGCGCGGCACGGCAAACTTCTCTTTCACTTCGGAGAGTTCACCGCGGATAATGTCCATGATCCGCACCCGCGAGCGGAGAATGTCGAGGAAGTCGGCAATCTTCTCTGAAAGGCCCTTGGCTTCATTGCCAATATCGTCGCGGCCCAGCCCGGTCAGCCGGTGCAGCCGCAGGTCGAGGATCGAGCGGGCCTGCTCATCGGAGAGGAAGATGGTGCCATCGTCGGCCTGGCGGGTGCGGCGGTCCGCGATCAGGTCGATCAGCGGGGCCATGTCCTGGGCGGGCCAGGCCTTTTCCAGCAATTGCTCTCGGGCGGTTGCCGGATCTGGCGCATGCCGGATGATCCGGATCACTTCGTCGATATTGGCCACAGCCAGGGCGAGGCCGACCAGCACATGGGCCCGGTCCCGCGCCTTGTTGAGTTCAAATTTCGTACGCCGCGCCACCACATCTTCGCGGAAGCGGATAAACGCCTCCAGGACAGCGCGCAGATTGAGTAATTCGGGCCGGCCACCATTCAGCGCCAACATGTTGACGCCGAAACTGGTCTGGAGCTGGGAATAGCGGAACAATTGGTTGAGCACCACGTCAGCACTGGCGTCGCGCTTGACTTCGATCACCACGCGAATGCCGTGTCGGTCACTTTCATCGCGCATGTCGGCAATGCCTTCGACCCGCTTTTCGCGCACCAGTTCGGCGATTTTCGCCACCATCGTGGCCTTGTTCACCTGGTAAGGGATTTCGGACACGATGATCGCCTGGCGACCATTGGCCATGTCCTCGATCTCGGTGCGCGCGCGCATGATGACCGAGCCCCGGCCTTCGAGCAGGGCCCGCCGGGAGCCGGCATAGCCGAGGATCAGCCCACCCGTGGGGAAGTCCGGGGCAGGGATGTAGTCGATCAGCTG
>JBCCBN010000147.1:0-7181 GCA_039034035.1 Pseudomonadota bacterium | reverse complement strand
TCCGGAGCTCAAGCTGCATCAGTGTGGCCTGCCGAAGAAGATGGCGCTGGAACTGTTCAAGCCGTTCATCTATTCGCGCCTTGACGCCAAGGGCCTGTCATCGACCGTGAAGCAGGCCAAGAAGCTGGTCGAGAAGGAAAAGCCGGAAGTCTGGGACATCCTGGACGAGGTGATCCGCGAGCACCCGGTGATGCTGAACCGGGCGCCGACGCTGCACCGGCTTGGCATTCAGGCCTTTGAGCCGAAGCTGATCGAAGGCAAGGCGATCCAGCTGCATCCGCTGGCGTGTGCGGCGTTCAACGCCGATTTCGATGGCGACCAGATGGCCGTGCACGTACCGCTGAGCCTGGAAGCACAGCTGGAATGCCGCGTGCTGATGATGTCGACGAACAACATTCTCAGCCCGGCCAACGGCAAGCCGATCGTGGTGCCGTCGCAGGACATCATCCTTGGGCTCTACTACCTGTCGCTGGACAAGGATGGCGAGCCTGGTGAGGGCACGCTGATCTCCGGCGTGGATGAGCTCGAGCATGCGCTGCAGACCGGCCGGGTCTCGCTGCATGCGAAGATCAAGGCTCGGTTCGAGGGCGTTGACGAGGAGGGTAATCCCGAAGTCCGCGTGATCGATACGACGCCGGGCCGGTTCATGATTGCGTCGCTGTTGCCCAAGGAAAAGGGCATGCATGCGGAGATCGTGAACGATCTGATGACCAAGAAGGCGGTCGGGAAGCTGATCGACGAGGTCTATCGGAACTGTGGCCAGAAGGCGACGGTGATCTTCTGTGACAAGATGATGGAGCTCGGCTTCCGCGAGGCGGCCAAGGCGGGCATCTCGTTCGGCAAGGACGATATGGTGATCCCGGATGCCAAGGCGAAACTGGTGGAAGAGACGCGCGTACAGGTGGCCGAATATGAGCGGCAATACGCCGACGGCCTGATCACGCGGGGCGAGAAGTACAACAAGGTTGTGGACGCCTGGTCGACCTGCACCGACAAGGTGGCCGATGCGATGATGGATTCGGCGGGGGCGACCTCGGTGGATCCCGAAACCGGTCGTCAGATGGAGACCAATTCGGTGTTCATGATGGCCCAGTCCGGCGCCCGGGGCTCTAAGAACCAGATGAAGCAGCTGGCCGGGATGCGGGGCCTGATGGCCAAGCCGTCTGGCGAAATCATCGAGACGCCGATCACGTCGAACTTCAAGGAAGGCCTGTCGGTTCTCGAATACTTCAACTCGACCCATGGTGCGCGGAAAGGCCTGGCCGACACTGCCCTTAAGACGGCGAACTCGGGCTATCTCACCCGCCGGTTGGTGGATGTGGCCCAGGACTGCATCATCACCGAGGATGATTGCGGGACTGATCTCGGTATCCAGATCTCGGCGGTGATGGATGGCGCCGATGTGGTGGTGCCGCTGTCGGATCGGCTGTTGGGCCGGACATTGGGCGAGGATGTGAAGCATCCCTCGACGGGTGACCTGATTGCGCCCGCTGGAGCCTATGTGGACGAAGCCCTGGCGGCGGCGATTGAAGAGGCCGGTGTGGACCAGGTGAAGTCGCGGTCGCCGCTGACATGCGAAACCAAGGTTGGTGTTTGCGTGGCGTGTTATGGCCGGGACCTGGCGCGCGGAACGATCGTCAATCGGGGCGAAGCGGTTGGTGTGATCGCGGCCCAGTCGATTGGCGAGCCGGGCACCCAGCTGACCATGCGGACCTTCCATATTGGCGGCGCGGCGACGGTGGCGGACCAGTCCTCCATCGATGTCACTTTCGAGGGCACGGTGAAGTTCACCGATGGCGCCGTGGTGAAGCGCGAGGACGGCACGTTCGTCGTCATCGGGCGCAGCATGGAAGTGTCGATCGTGGATGGTGATGGCCGTGTGCGGCAGTCCTTCCGGCCGACCTATGGCACGCGGTTGCATGTGAAGAAGAGTGCCAAGGTGAAGCCGGGCGACCGGCTTGCCGACTGGGATCCGTTCGCCCAGCCGATCGTGTCGGAAGTGGCCGGACAGGTGCGCCTGATCGATGTGGTCGACGGCACGACCGCCCGGGAAGAGACCGATGAGGCGACGGGGATTTCCTCGCGCGTGGTGATCGACTGGCGGGCGGCGAAATCGTCTGCCGAACTGAAGCCTGCGGTGCTGCTGGTGGATGATGCGGGCGAGCCGGTGATCCTGCCGAACGGCACCGAGGCGCGTTACTTCCTGTCGGTTGGCGCGATCCTGTCGGTGGCCGACGGCGATGGGGTGAAGCCGGGTGATACGCTGGCGCGGGTTGCGACCGGCGGGGCGAAGACGCGGGACATCACCGGGGGTCTGCCCCGTGTGGCGGAACTGTTCGAAGCGCGCCGTCCGAAAGACCATGCGATCATCGCGGAAGTGTCGGGCAAGATCGTCTATGGCCGCGACTACAAGAACAAGCGGAAGATCTCGATTGTTCCCGAGGAAGAAGGCCTGGAGCCGGTCGACATGCTGGTGCCGAAGGGCAAGCACATGGTCGTGCAGGATGGCGACTTCATCAAGCGCGGCGAGTACATCATCGATGGCAATCCGGCGCCCCAGGACATCCTCGCGACCATGGGGATCGAGGCACTGGCGAATTATCTGATCGATGAGGTGCAGAAGGTCTATCGCCTGCAGGGCGTGCCGATCAACGACAAGCACATTGAGGTCATCGTGCGCCAGATGCTCCAGAAGGTGGAGATCACTGATGGGGGCGATACCACGCTGCTGAAGGGTGAGCATGTGGATGCGATGGAGTTCGAGGAGGCCAATGCGGCGCTGGCGAAGTCCCGCAAGAAGGACCTCCAGCCGGCCAAGGCGACCCCGGTGCTGCTGGGCATTACCAAGGCGTCCCTGCAGACCCGCTCGTTCATCTCGGCGGCCTCGTTCCAGGAGACGACCCGGGTGCTGACCGAAGCGGCTATCCAGGGCAAGGTGGATACGCTCGAAGGGCTGAAGGAGAACGTGATCGTGGGCCGGCTCATCCCGGCCGGTACAGGCGGCGGGCTGCGGCAGTATCGCCGCGTGGCGGCCGACCGTGACCAGACCCTCAAGGCCAAGCGGGAAGCCGCTGCGGTCGCCCGGGCAAAGGAAGCGGAAGCCGCTGCCAACGAAGCGGTGCAGCTGCCGGCGCCTGACCCGGCCTAAGCCGGTTTCGCCTCCGGCGGCTCGATCCCCGGTTGCTTGCTGCGCATGGCAGGCTGCCGATCACCCGTCGCCACCGAGGGGCGGGCTGATTGGCCGGCGGGCGCAGACCACTATGCGCCTCTGCCTGGGGTGTGAAGTTTGGAAACAGTAGGGCGCCCGCCGGTATTCTGACCGGCGGGCGCGTTGCATTCTGGGGGGGTAGGGAGGGGTTTGACCGGCGCGATGGCGTTTCGGGGGCAGGATGCGGAGGATTGGCGCCTCGCATTGTCATTACGTTTCAGTAAGCTTTCCACAGGGAAGCGGGGTGAAGGGTGGGTGAATCCCGGCCCTGTTGTGCAATTAGGTCTTGAATTGCCACGTTTTTGCCGCGAACACGCGCGAAAGGGCAGCGTCCGCCTGAGCGGACTGACCCGAGCTGGGGCGGCGGGGTCGATATTTTGCCACGCTCTGATCTATCATCCACTGGGCAAGGACGAGGCCGAGAACAGCCGTGCAAACTCCATCGATCATGCTGCGCGCTGCAATGCTGGCGTTCGTATTGGCTCTGGTCAGCGGACTGGTGGCCCCGGCGGCACATGCACGTGATGAGGATGATGACACGGCAACTGTTCTCGGATTCATTGAAACCGCGTTCATCGGCGATCTCACCCTGGAGATGAGTGCGAAACTCGACACCGGCGCCGACAGTAGTTCGGTTTACGCGCGGGACGTGCGGGTTTTCGAGAAATCGCGGGGCGATGATTGGGTACGCTACCGGTTGATTGGAGATGACGGGCGCACCATTCGGTTCGAAAAGAATGTTGTGCGCTATGCTCAGATCAAGACCAAGCGGGGTGGGACAATCCGCAGGCCGGTCGTGTTGTTGGACGTTTGCGTGGGGGGGACCCACGGGGTAGCGGAATTCAATCTGGCTGACCGGGACCAGTTCGACTATGACGTGCTGATCGGACGGGAATTCCTGGCCGCCCGGATCCTTGTGGATTCGGGACGCCGGTACACCGCCGAAGACGCATGCAATGAGTATCTCGAAGCGAAGAACCCGGCGGTTGAGGAAACGGCGACGGCCGATGCCGGGGATGCGGGCGACGCGCCTGAATCGGTTACCGGTCCTGCTGACAGCGAAGGCGAGGCCGCCCTTGAGTGACGCTGTTCAAACCCGATTGCTGGCGGCTGTCCTGGCGGCGCTGGGGCTGGGCATCTTCCTGGTGAAGGTGGTGGGCTATGACATGCCCCTGCTGGCCTTGCCTGAAGGCAGCCCCTTGCCTGAGCAGACCATGCTTAACCCGCTGACCCTGTTACCGCCGGACGTGCAGGACACGTTCCGGGTCATGGTGCTGGTCCCGCTGGGCATCCTGCTTCTGGTGTTCCTGCGCCAGTTTGTCGGGATCGCAACGATCGGGACGTTCATGCCGGTCCTGATCGGGGTTTCGTTTCGCGAGACCGGCCCCGTTGTCGGGACAATTGTGTTCACGCTGCTGGTGATCATCGGGCTGGTGGTCCGGATGTATTTCGAGAAGCTGAGGCTTCTCCTGGTGCCGCGATTGGCGGCGGTGCTGGTTGTGGTGGTGATGGCCATCATCCTGCTGGCGGTCGGGTTTGCCCAGCTCGATATTGATATTGGTTCGTCTGCATCCCTGTTTCCCTTGGTGATTTTGGCGATGACGATCGAACGTATGGCAATCGCCTGGGAAGAGCTTTCTCCACGTGACGCTATCCTCAAAGGTATTGGCAGTCTCTTTATTGCCATAATTAGCCACTTTTTGATGACTAATTCCGCCTTAGAGCACGTGTTTTACAGCTTTCCAGAGTTGCTCTTTGTGGTATTGGCGGTGATGTTACTCATGGGTAAGTATACGGGGTACCGTCTTTCAGAGCTTATACGCTTTAGGGAGATCGCGAAGTCATGATGATTTCTTCAGCGAAACGGTTGTGGGACGCGGGTGTCATTGGCATCAACGAGCGCAACGAAAGCCTAATCGGACGGTATAATCACCGTCGGTCCATTCGCCTTGTCGATGACAAGACGATCACCAAGAAGCTTGCGAGCGAGGCCGGCATTCCGACGCCGACCCTGTTCGGCTCAGCAAACAATCTCTCCGACTGCCGCAAGATCACCGGGATGATCTGTTCGCAAAAGGGCGCTGTGATCAAGCCAGCCCACGGGTCTCAGGGTAAGGGTATCCTGATCTTGCTGAACCAGACCTGTCCGCGCCGGCCCGAATGGCAGCGCAATGGCGGCAAGCCAGTGGCCGAGCACGATATCCACTTCCATGCGCAGAATGTCATGTCTGGCATGTTCAGCCTGGGCGGCGAGCCTGACACCGCGATGGTGGAAGAGCGGATCCAGTTCGACGAGGTGTTTGGCGAGATTTCGGTGGGCGGTGTTCCTGACATCCGGATCGTTGCCCTGAAGGGTGTGCCGATTGCTGCGATGTTGCGGCTTCCCACGGCGGAATCCGATGGCAAGGCTAACCTGCACCAGGGCGGCGTTGGCGTGGGCATCCACATTCCCACGGGTGTGACCCATAGCGCGATGCAGCATGATCGGCGCATCCAGCACCATCCCGACACGGGCGCACCGTTGAATGGCGTCTCCATTCCGGGCTGGCACGAGATGCTGGAAATTGCGGCCAAGTCCTATGAAGTGACCGGGTTAGGCTATCTCGGCGTGGACATCGTGCTGGACAAGGACAAGGGGCCCATGCTGCTGGAGCTGAACGCCCGGCCGGGGCTGGCGATTCAGATTGCCAATGGCCATGGCCTGCGCAATCGCGTCCAGGCTGTCAGCGAGCGCGATACGCTAGCGATGGGGGTTGAGGGGCGGATCAAGCTGGCTATGGAAATCTGCGCAGACGCGTAATCGGGTTTCCGGTGAGCGGTGCCCGATGCGGGCGCGCCGTGTGCTCAATTAAGACGTGCGCCGGAAAGGGCCGGGCCGGCGGCGCTGCAGAGTTTTCCGAATCTTGCCTCCGGGCCTGCCCCTCATGGTTGACGAGGGCGCATGTTGGGCGTAAGAGCCCCGCTTTCCGGGCAATCGGCGCCGATGCTGAATGCTGAGTCAGTCGCCCGGACCCCAAGTGTTCGCAGCGTTGCGGAGGGTTCCTGAAAAGGAGCGTCGCGCGCCCAAGATTGATGAGCGGGTCCATGTCGGGCCTGATACGAGACGACAGAGACAAAGGCGCCCATGCCCACGATCCAGCAGCTTGTCCGCAGCCCGCGCAAACCGAAGCCGGAGCGTTCGAAGACACCAGCCCTGAAGGCCTGTCCCCAGCGCCGCGGCGTCTGTACGCGCGTCTATACCACAACCCCGAAGAAGCCGAACTCGGCCTTGCGGAAGGTTGCGAAGGTTCGGCTGACGTCGGGCTTTGAGGTGATTGGCTACATTCCGGGCGAGGGCCACAATCTGCAGGAACACTCTGTGGTGCTGATCCGGGGCGGTCGGGTGAAGGACCTTCCCGGCGTCCGGTATCACATCCTGCGCGGCGTGCTCGATACGCAGGGCGTGAAGGACCGTAAGCAGCGCCGTTCGCATTACGGCGTCAAGAAACCGAAATAAGAGAGCTGAACCGATATGTCCCGTCGCCGCGCCGCCGAGAAACGTGAAGTCCTGCCGGATCCGAAGTTCAAGGATGTGATCCTTTCGAAGTTCATGAACCAGATCATGCTGGACGGGAAGAAATCCACCGCCGAGCGTATTGTCTATGGCGCCATGGACCTGGTGGAAGAGCGCGCGAAGAAAGACCCGCTGGAAGTGTTCAAGGAAGCGCTGGATGCGATTTCGCCGTCGGTTGAGGTTCGGTCCCGCCGGGTTGGTGGTGCGACCTATCAGGTGCCGGTTGAAGTGCGGCCCGAGCGTCGTCAGGCGCTGGCGATCCGGTGGCTCATCTCTTCGGCCCGCAAACGCAACGAAAAGACCATGGTTGACCGGCTTTCCGGTGAACTTATGGACGCCGCAAACAATCGCGGCACCGCGGTGAAGAAGCGTGAAGACACGCACAAAATGGCCGAAGCCAACCGCGCCTTCTCGCACTAT
>JBCCBN010000146.1:0-7307 GCA_039034035.1 Pseudomonadota bacterium | reverse complement strand
CACGGACGCTATGTCTGCAAGGCGCGAACGCCCGAATGCTGGCGCTGTACCATTGCCGAGCTGTGCCGGTACAAGCCCAAGACACCGGACCCGGCCACCGTCTCGAAACTCGGCCCGAAGAAACGCGCCCGGCGCTGAGCCCGCCCGAACGCGACCTCAAGCCGCTGCGCGCCGCGCTCCGAGCAGGACGGTGCGGATATTGGCTCCGCGCCCTGATGTCAGCACCAGCAGGTAGATCGTCAGGAACAGGATGCCGCCGGTCAGGGCCGGAACCGCCAAGGCGAGGCCGAGCGCGGAGAAATCACTGCGCCAGGCGGTCCAGAGCGCCGACAGGATGAGAAAGCCGAAAAAGTCGAGGTTGAACTGTCCGGGCCAGCCCATCTCCAGCATGTCGCCAAAGAAGATCGGGACCAGCCCCATGCCATGGTCGGCAATCACGAAGCTGGTATAGGCCAAGAGGACAAGCAACATCGCCGCGAGCAGAAGTCTGAATGCGGTCATCCGATCGGCTCCTTTTGGGGTGCCGAGACCCAGGGCACCATGATGAAGGCCAGGGCTAGGATCACGCCGGCGCCCCACAGGATCGCGGTCGCCGCGCCAAGTGCATGCGCAGCATTGTCGCCATAAAGGCCCGGCAGCCAGGCCACCGCGACCCCGTCGAGCATCAGGGCGGTCGCATCTGCCACGGCGACCCCAAGCGGGAGCTGGATGCCCTGCAGGCGCCCCAGGCGGGCCATCAGAAAGACGAACGGTACCGATCCCGGCACGATCAGCCCGTACAGCAGAATACGGGCGAATCCCTCATGTGCGCCCATGGGCCCAACAACCTTCAGGATCATGGCGGCCAGAAACCACAGCGCCGCGCCGAGGGCGATCATCGTGGCAATCTGGCCAGAACTGAGAGCGCCGCCCGGCTCCGTCTCGTCTCCATACTGAACTGCATTCATGTCACTCTCTCTATGTAGCACTCGCTACATTTGTAGTCTATTGTAGCGGCCGCTACAAGCACAAAAATGGTTTCGAAGGATATTCAGCGGGCCCGAGCCCTCGAAAAGATCGCGGCCCATGTGCTCGCCAATGGCCTGGCCAAAACCAGCCTGCGCCAACTCGCCGCCGCCGCCGGGATCAGCGACCGCATGCTGCTCTACTATTTCAAGGACAAGGCCGACGTGATGGCGTCAGCGCTGGTGCTGCTGCTGTCAGAGCTGCAGGGAACGCTGAATGCCGCCCTGCCCGATACCGGCAAGCAGGCCCCGTCCGAGCTCTTCTCGGCGGCGTTGGAACTGGTGCGGGGCGAGACGATGCGCCCCTACATGGCTCTGTGGCTTGAGATCGCGGCCCAGTCGGCACGGGGGGACGGCTTGGCACGCATGCTGGGAAACCAGATCGTGACCGGCTTCCAGGCCTGGTTTGCGGCCCGGCTGGACATCGCCGATCCAGAGAGGCGGGACGAAGTGGCGGCAGCCCTGCTGGTGGCCGTGGACGGTGCGTCTCTCGTCGATTTTGCCAGCGACGCGCAAGCCACCGATCTCGCGGCCGGGACGTTGGCGGCGATGCTCACCCGGATCGAAACCGGCCCGCCGCGCTCTTCATGACGCAAGGAGAGGGCTGAAATCCCAGACCGTTTCCCTTGCCCTGAAGCGCCCACGTGTGGTCCCTGAGAGAAATCCGAGAACGCCCAAAGGAGCCCCGTACACATCATGAGCGAGCAAAAGCCGTTTGACATCATCATCTATGGCGCCACGGGTTATACCGGCCGACTGGTGGCGGAATACATGCACACCGCCCATCCAGGCCGCGCCGGCCGCTGGGCCATGGCAGGACGCAGCGCTGACAAGCTGGCAGCGGTGCGCGACGAGATGGGCCTGCCAGCTGACACCCCGCTCGTGGTGGCCGATGCGTCGGACCCGGCCAGCCTGAAAGCCATGGCCGACAGCGCCAAGGTGATCTGCACCACCGTGGGGCCTTACACGCTCTATGGCGAACCGCTGGTGGCGGCCTGCGTGGCAGCGGGGACCGATTATGTCGACCTCTGCGGGGAAGTGCTGTGGATGCGCCAGATGATCGAGACCCATGGCGAGCGGGCGAGCGAAACCGGGGCCCGCATCGTCTTCTCCTGCGGCTTCGACTCGATCCCGTTCGACCTGGGCGTGGCGTTCGCCCAGGAAGCGACCAAGGCGAAGACCGGCCAGTTTGCCCAGCGCGTGCGCGGCCGGGTGCGCAAGATGCAGGGGACGTTTTCGGGCGGCACGGCGGCCAGCGGCAAGGCCACCATGGCCATGGTGCAGAAGGATCCGAGCCTGATGCCGGCGCTTATCTCGCCCTTCGGCCTGACGCCGGGCTTTGAAGGCGGCGCCCAGCCCAAGATGAACGTACCGATGGAAGACGACACGATCGGCGCCTGGGTCGCGCCTTTCTTCATGGCGGTGATCAACACCAAGAATGTCCACCGGTCGAACGCGCTGCTCGGCCATCCCTATGGCACCGACTTCCAATATGACGAAATGATCGTCACCGGCCCGGGCGAGGCCGGCAAGGCAGCTGCTGAAGCGATTGCCAGTGCTGATCCCATGGGCGCGTCTGGCGGACCGAAACCAGGCGAGGGCCCCACGAAGGAAGAACGCGAGGCTGGCCACTATGACGTGTTGTTCGTCGCCGAGACGGCAGACGGCACGCGGGTGCATGCCGGGGTCACGGGCGACAAGGATCCGGGCTATGGCTCGACTTCGAAAATCCTGGCCGAGGCTGCGCTGTACCTCGCCGATGGCCATTGCGAGGCGGCGGGCGGTCTGCACACGCCGGGCTCGGCCTTCGGGACGGGTCTTGTTGCACCGCTTACAGAGCGGGCGGGCATGACCTTCCAGATCGAACAAAGCTGACGCAGGCGTCACGCAAAAATTTACCCCAAAGTGACCAGAAACCGGTTGCCGTGATCGGGCAGGGCCATACTCTGGCAGTATGACCCTGGACGCCCCCGGCCTGAGCAATGCGTTGGTGCGCCTCGAAACCTTCGACGCGTCGCATGTGCCTGTGCTGGGTGCCAGTACGGCGGTGAAAGATATGTGGCGGTCGATGCCCGACATTCCCAAGGGCACCAATTTCACCGCCTACGCGGATTATACGCTGAAACAGAAGGCGGAGGGACGGATCGTCCCCTTCGTGATCTTTCGCCAGTCCGACGATGCCTTTGCCGGCGTGGTGGCCTTCGAGAATATGAGCCGGACCCATCGCCGGGTGCGCATCGCCCATTACTGGCATCCTGAGCCGATGCGCGGCACCGGCGTGTTCCAGGCGAGCCAGGCCCTGCTGGTTGAGCGTGCGGTCGAGTGGGGCGCGCGGAGGATCGCGTGGATGGTGTCGGCGCGGAACGAGGCGGCGCATGCAGCGGTGCTCAGCCTTGGCGCCCGGGAAGAAGGCCGTATGCGCAGCTTTATCCGGCTGGCCGATGGCACGTTCTCGGACATGATCGTCCTGTCATTCCTGCGCGATGAAGCCAAGGCCGCCCTGCCCTTCATCAACGACATCTGGAGGGCCAGGATGGCCGATGCGGCTTCAGGGGCCGAGGCCCAGCAAGCCGGCGCTTGACGCGGGCGCCCCGCTATGGCTTCTGTCGGCACGACATCCGCGCAATCGAAAAGCGCGCTTTGACCGGGACAGCAGCCCTGAACGCGTTCCATCGGCGGCCCAAGGCCGACGGGGAACGCTTGGGACCGAGCCCGGCGAGGCCCCCCGCCCGGCGAAGGTTCGCTCAGCGGGGCAAAATTCGTTTGTGCGGACCGTATTGACGATTGGACCTCGGGTCCTGACCTTGAACCCTCAAGGACCAGGACAGGAGACGCGGCATGTTTGACGCCCTATCAGACCGCCTCGGCGGAATATTTGACGGCCTTACGGGCCGCGGTGCGCTGTCCGAAAAGGATGTGAGCGCCGCCTTGCGTGAGATCCGCGTCGCCCTGCTGGAAGCTGATGTCGCCCTCCCCGTGGTCAAAGACTTCGTCGGCAAGGTGAAGGAACGGGCGGTCGGCGAGGAAGTCGTCCGATCGGTGAAGCCGGGCCAGCAAGTGGTGAAGATCGTCCATGACGGGCTGGTCGACATGCTGGGCGGGGAGGCCGCAGACACGACGCTGAAGGTCGATAACCCGCCGGCCGTGGTGATGATGGCGGGCCTGCAGGGCTCGGGCAAGACGACGACGACCGGCAAACTGGCCATGCGCCTGGCGGGCCGAGAAAAGAAGAAAGTGCTGCTGGCTTCCCTCGACGTGCGCCGCCCCGCCGCCATGGAGCAGCTCGCCATCCTGGCCGACCAGGCGGGCGAGAATGTTGCCTCTCTCCCGATCATCGCCGGCCAGCTGCCCGCCGATATCGCGCGCCGCGCCGTGCAGGCGGCAAAGATTGGCGGCTATGACGTCCTCATGCTCGACACCGCCGGCCGGACCTCCATCGACGAACAGATGATGGTTGAGGCCCGCGAGATCTCCGACATCGCCGAGCCAGGTGAAGTGCTGCTGGTCGCCGATAGCCTCACCGGCCAGGACGCCGTCGAGACCGCCCAGCGCTTCCATGAGCGCCTGCCGCTGACAGGTCTGGTGCTGACGCGGATGGATGGTGACGGGCGCGGCGGCGCAGCCCTCTCCATGCGTGCGGTCACCGGCCTACCGATCAAATTCCTCGGCACCGGCGAAAAGCTGGACGGGATTGAACTGTTCGATGCCAAGCGCCTCGCGGGCCGCATCCTCGGCCAGGGCGATATTGTCTCCCTTGTCGAGAAGGCAGCCGAGCAGTTCGACGAGGAAAAAGCCGAGCGCATGGCCAAGAAGATGCGCAAGGGCGAGTTCGACCTCGAAGACCTGCGCGACCAGCTCCGCCAGATGCAGAAGATGGGTGGCCTCGGCGGCATCATGGGCATGCTGCCTGGCGCCAAAAAGGCCAAGCAGGCGATGGACGCCTCGGGCATGGATGACAAGGTGCTGCTCCGCCAGGAGGCCATCATCGGCTCAATGACCCGGGACGAACGCCGCAAGCCCGCCCTGCTCAACGCCTCACGCCGCAAGCGCATCGCCGCTGGCGCCGGGGTCACCGTTCAGGACGTCAACAAGCTCATGAAGATGCACAAGCAGATGTCCGGCATGATGAAGAAGCTGGGCAAGAAAGGCGGCATGAAGGGCCTGATGAACGCCATGGGCGGCGCCGGCGGGATGCCGCCCGGCGGTCCTATGGGAGGCATGAACCCTCAGGACCTTGCCAAGCTCAGCGGCGCCCCAGGCGGCCTGCCGGGCCTTCCCGGTGGTGGCGGGGGATTGCCAGGGCTTCCAGGGGGGAAGAAGTGAACGAAACCACTCTGTTGAATTTCGCAGGTGTTATTGCAGCCGTCATATCTGCTGCTACGGCGATGTTCGCGGTGGTGCGCGGCGAGGCGCGCGTCAAGCAGCAGCAATCCGAGTTCATCGCAATACGACAGGCTGACAGACTAAATACGCTTGCAAACGAACTATCAGACCGATCGACGCGACTTACTGCCCTGCTACGAAACCCTATCAAGAATGTTGGGCCATCGAACAAATGGGTTTTGGAGCACGAGAGAGTAGTAGCTATAGATATTCAGCTTTCTAAGATATTGGGACTGCTCAAAACCGCAGAGCCCGAAAACAACCTGAATACGAATCTGCGAAATATCCGCGCTGATGATACTTCTGCGCAGCATTGGTTTCACTATGACGCTGAAGTCGGAAACGTAGTCGATCGTCTACGCAGAAAGGCCGACCAGTTGCAGGGGGTTGCCGAATGACTCCCCCCGACCAACTCGCCTCCTACCGCGCCAGCATCGACAATCTCGATGACATCCTGCTGCACACGCTCGCCGAGCGGTTCAAGGTTACCCAGGCCGTGGGTCGGCTCAAGGCCGAGCATGGCCTGCCGGCCGCGGACAAGGCCCGTGAGGCGCGCCAGATCGAACGCCTCCGCCAACTCGCCGACGAGAGCGGTCTTGATCCGGAATTCGCCGAGAAATTCCTCAATTTCATCGTCGCGGAAGTCATCCGCCACCACGAACAGATCCGGGACGGCGAATGATGGCGGTCATACATCCCGTATCCCCGGGCTTGACCCGGGGCCTCCCACAACGGAGCGCGCGCCTCACGCCACAGTGCGGCCCTTTCCTCCACCACGTATGTGGGGGAGGTGGGCCAGCGCGCCAGCGCTGGATCGGAGGGGGCCTTTCTCCGTCGAGACCACCCCCACCGCCTGCTCCGCAGGCACCACCCCCACCGTCGGGGTGGTGGACACGCAGCGAACGGGAGCGCGGCCTGCCCACCAGAACCCGGGTCGAGCCCGGGACTACGGGCACACCTCAATCTTCAACTCACCCCCACACGCAAAGCGAAGGCGCAAGCGGCCCGGGCGAAAGCCCGGAACAGCCGCTGAGCCCCTTCACCAACAAGGAGTAACACAATGGCACTGAAAATCCGGCTCGCGCGCGGCGGGTCCAAGAAACGGCCCTTCTACCGCGTCGTCATCGCCGACAGCCGCAGCCCTCGCGACGGCCGCTTCATCGACAAGATCGGCACCTATGACCCCCGCGTGCCGAAAGACAGCGAGCAGCGCGTGCAGATCGACGGTGAGAAAGCCGCTGACTGGATCAAGAAAGGCGCCAAGCCCACCGACCGGGTCGCCCGCTTCCTGAGCCAGATAACCCTGGAAGGCGCCGACGCCCCGCTTTGGGCGTGGGCGCATGGCAACAACCCGAACAAGGGCGAGCCCGGCACCAAGGCCAAGGAACGCGCCGAAGAGCGGGCCGAGAAAGCCCAGGCCCGCAAGGAAGCGGCCGAAGAAGCCAAGAACGCTCCGGCTGAAGAACCCGCCGCCGATGAAGCCCCCGCCGAAGAGGCTGCCGAGGCTTAGGTCGTTTCACTGGTTGCGGCCATCGGGCCAATCCAGCGCGTTTCCGATCGTAACGGATACGCGCCTAGGGCAAGGCCCGTCGGCCGGCCAGGCCGCGCCCGCGCAGGCTTCGTAGACGGTCGCGCAGCGATTATTTGATCCTGTGGATCAAATAAAGGCGAAGAAGGCCACGGCAGTGGCTGGCGCAGCCAAACTGCCGTGAGCGCAAACAAGCTGCAAACGCCCTAATCGCCGTCCATTTTCAGGGCGGCGACGAAGGCTTCCTGCGGGATTTCGACCTTTCCGAACTGGCGCATGCGTTTCTTGCCGGCCTTCTGCTTGTCGAGCAGTTTGCGTTTGCGCGTCGCGTCACCGCCATAGCATTTCGCGGTCACGTCCTTGCGCATGGCGGAAATGGTCTCGCGCGCGAT
>JBCCBN010000145.1:0-7312 GCA_039034035.1 Pseudomonadota bacterium | reverse complement strand
GCCCCTTTAAAAGTTTCAGAAGCAGGACATTTGACCCAATTAATGTCAGCTTTTCAATCCCACCCCTTGACTGCCAATTTACCAACCTCCATTTCAACTTCAGAAACTATCTTTAGCGGACGTGACGCCCCTGTCACTGGGTATCGAGACGCTGGGCGGCGTCTTCACCCGCCTGATCGACCGGAACACCACCATCCCCACCAAGAAATCCCAGGTCTTCTCCACCGCCGAAGACAACCAGCCCGCCGTGACCATCAAGGTGATGCAGGGCGAGCGGGAAATGGCGGCGGACAACAAGTTGCTGGGCCTGTTCAACCTTGAAGGGATCGCCCCGGCGCCTCGCGGCTTGCCCCAGATCGAGGTGACGTTCGATATCGACGCCAATGGCATCGTGTCGGTGTCGGCCAAGGACAAGGCGACGAACAAGGAACAGCAGATCACCATCCAGGCCGATGGCGGCCTGTCGGAAGACGATATCCGGAACATGATGGAAGAGGCCGAACAGAACGCCGAAGCCGACAAGGTGGCCCGCGAGCTGGCCGAAGCCAAGAACCACGCCGAATCCCTCGCCGTGCAGACCGAGAAGCAGCTCGAAGAGCATGGCAGCAAGGTCGGCGACGATGTGAAGGCCGAGATCGAAAGCGGCATCGCCGCGCTCAAGACCGCAGCCGAAGGCGACAATGCCGAGGACATCCAGGCCAAGACCCAGGCCCTGATGACCGCGGCCATGAAGCTAGGCGAAGCGATCTATGCATCCCAGCAGGAAGAGCAGGCCCATGCCGATGCCGCCTCCGATGCTGCCGGCGACGAGGATGTGGTCGACGCCGATTTCGAAGAGATCGACGACGAGAAGAAGTCCGCCTGAGGCAAGCGGCTCACCCCGCCGCATACAAACAGGCCCCCTATCGGGACCCCGGAAGCCAAGGCCGCAGCGCCCCGCCGCTTCCGGGGTCCAACTCTATCTGCGCCCGCCCTCGCGCATGTGGCCGGCGCATTGCCGGGGCGGGGCCTTCATGGCATCTAAACAGGCGAGCGCGACTGGCGACTGTACGGATCCGGCGACACCCTGTACCGCCGGTCAGTGCGCAAGTGTATCGGGGCGCGCGCCCAGCAATGTCGGTGAGTACAGTGGCATCCATCAGCGAACCGATCCCCGTTCCGCGCCACCGCACCGGCCTGTTGCGGGCCACGGGCCGGGTGCTGGCCGGCATCGGCGAGCATCGTCAGCAAATTCTCTCGGTTTTCTGGAGCGATTTCAACGTCCCCCACCGGAAGAACGTGCTCGGCGCGCTGTGGGCTTATGTCATGCCCCTGCTGCCGATTACCGCCTATATCCTGGTCCGCACCGTGGTGGCTGACCCGAACGCAGACCCCGATGACGTGCACCCGGCCGTCTTCGTGGTGATGGGGGTCATGCCATGGCTCCTGATCCGAGCCTGCATGTTGACACCGTTCGAAGCGATCGGGCGCTACAAGACGCTGGTGATGAATTCGACCTTCCCCCTCATCGCAGCCGTCGTGTCGGGCTTTGGCGCGGTTACCCTCGAAACCCTGATCCGGCTTGCCGCCTGCATTGCCTTTGTTGCGCTGCTCGGCGCGTTTACACCGCTCGGCGCGGGCCTCGCCTTCCTGCTACTGGTCGTGATTGCCGTGTTCTCGCTCAGCCTGGGCCTGTTGCTCGTCCCGGTCCTCGTCGCCGTGCCCGATATCCGCCACGTGCTGGATATCTTCTTCCGCTATGCGATCTTCTTTAGCGGCGTGATCTGGAGCGTGCCGGAAATCAACGGGTCCGACGCGCTCTACAGGTTCAATCCGTTTGCGGTGTTCATCGGGGCTTTTCGCGACCTTTCGGTGGGCGAGCCGCTGGCCTTTCCGCTGGTGCTGGCCGGACTGGTGATTGCAACGCCGGTGCTGTTCATCCTCGGCGCGCGGACGCTTTACGCCACCGAACCCCAGATCAAGGAGAGCTTGTCGCGTTGACCCAAGGGGCAATGCACGGCGTCAGTCGGCCATGGAACAACCGCTCATCGAACTCGACAATGGCTGGAAGAAATTCTCCCGCACCGTTGCCTCGAACCGCAAGCGGCTATCGCGCTCGATCGTGCGCTCCGCAATGGGCTTGCGGCCCAATTCCGGCTTGCTCAATGAACATGAATACTGGGCGCTGGAGGGGATTTATCTCAGCCTCGACCGGGGCCAGTCGGTCGGCCTTCTGGGCCGCAATGGCGCAGGCAAGAGCACGCTGCTGCAGATCCTCGCCGGGCATATGGATCTTGACCATGGCGCTCTGGCCATGCGCGGACGGGTCGCGGAACTGATCAATCTGACGGCCGGCTTCCAACCCCTGCTAAGCGGACGCGAAAACATCGTCCTGGGATGCCGGTTGCGCGGGCTGAGCGGTGCGGAGTTGCGCCGCCGAACCGAAGAGATGATTGATTTCGCCGAAATCGAAGCCTTCATCGATGCGCCCTATGTCACCTACAGCATGGGCATGAAAATGCGCCTCGCCTTCGCGGTGAATGTGCTGACCGATCCCGACATCCTGCTGATCGATGAGGTGATCGGTGTGGGCGATGCCGCCTTCCGCCAGAAATGCATGGAGCAGATGGAGCGGATGCGCCACCGCTGCGCGATTGTCCTGTGCACCCATAGTACGGGCATGCTGTCGAAATTCTGCGAGTTCGGCGTGATCCTCGACAAGGGCAAGATGGTGTTTGCCGGCATGGCCCAGGATGCCGCCCAGGCCTATCTCGAGACCGAGGAAGACGACGCCAGGAAAGCCGCCGAAGCCAAGGCTGCGAAGGCAGCAGCGGCCGCCGCCAACGCCGCCGCTAGCGCCAGCCCCGACGCCGGCTCCAGCGCCGATGGCCAGGACACAGGAACCGCGGCCCCGGCGGTCCCCACAACAACGCCGGCACTCAACCTCACCCAGGACGATGACCGGCACGTCTATCTCAATGACAATGTCCTCAAGGGCGTGACCACGGCCTGGTGCAACCAGCTTGGCGAACCGGTCGACACGTTCGAGGAGAACGAAACGGCAAGGCTCTCGGTTCGCGCCGATTTCCACCCGAACCCGCCCCGGGAGCTTGCCCGTTTCGTGGTCTACCTCACCGACCGCGATGGCAACCGTGTGGGCCACACATCGATCCGCGCCCGGCCGAGCATTCGCGCCTTTGTCGAGGTCGACCTGACGCTGGACCTGTCTCCGCTGGCTAATGGGCACTACAATGTCGAGCTGCGGATCGTGCAGGAAGCGCAGACCCTCTACCGCGCCGCCATTCCCCCGCTGCTGATCAATCGGGACAAGGAAAGCTGGGGGCCGGTCGCCCTGCGCGGCGAATGGAGCGTGCGGCGCCCCGCCCGCAACAAGCCGCCCGCCGGCGCGAAGTAGCGCCGGTCTCACCGATCGGCCGGGACCCAAACCAGAGGGCATCTCCTCCATGGCATTGAAAGACCAGCTTCGCGCCCTGTCGGCTCGGCTGCAACAGCCCAGTGCCCGGCTCCGCGCCAGCTTCGGGGGTGGGTCCAGGCCTGCCGATCCCACCGCTGCTGAGCCGATGGAAATCGACGGTTATGCCTTCCTCAAGGCGGCCGAGGCTGCTGGGCCCGAAGGCTCCTCTCACCGGCTGATCGAGATCGTCCAGACTTATGAAGCCCTGAAGGGAAAGGTGGACCCGGCGAAGTGGCACACCCTGCCGGGCCTCCAGGCCTTTGTCCGGCAAACCGGCGAGTACATCCCGATGATCCCGCCCGCCATCCTGGCCCGGATGCGAGAGACCGTGAACACGCCAGCTACCCCGCGGAAATTCCTGCCCGATTGGGCCGATCAACAATATCTCGTCGATCCGATGACCCTGGATGCAGCCGCCCTCTTCGAAACCATCGCCCTGGATGGCGACTCCGCCGAACAATACCGGGCCCGCAATGCGACGCCCGAAGACACGTTCTTCCTGCGCTATGCCCTGTTCCACCACAGCCTGGAAATCGCGAGAGCGCTGCCGGCTGAGCGGGTCGTGGATTTCGGCAGCACCAGCCCTGATTTCGCGCGGCTGTTGACCCGGGCCCTGCCGGACGCCGAGATCTGCATGGTGGATGACAGCCATGCCGACGGGCTCACCGAGCGGGAGGACCGGATTTACCGGCTTGGCGCGCCGGTGACCGATCTCGGCCTGTTCGAGGATGAAAGCGTCGATCTCGTCGTCGCCCACAACCGGTTCGAGCGTCTTGCCGGCAACCAGGACCAGCAGGCCATGGGGGAGATCGACCGGGTGCTCGTGCGCGGCGGCCGGTTCCTGATCGCCCCCTTCAGCGTCGCCGACCGTCATGCCCTGACCGTCAGCCCGTTCTCCTGCTTCATCGCCAATGGCGAGACCGATTATGCCGCGCTGATCGAGGCGGAGATGGCGAGTGAGGACGCCCGGGTCGATTTCAACATCTCCGTCGTGGCGCCCATTTCCCGGCGATATGACCTGGCGTCGGCCCGCCGCCGACTGCTGGAACCGGCGCCAAACCTGTCGGCCCGGCTCAGGACCTTTGCATTCTCAGACTCCGGCTTTGATGATAGCGGCCGCTACAGCGAAACCCTGCACGGCATGAAGCTGAGGCGGTCCCTTTTCGACAAACGCGCCGTCCTTGCACTCGAATTCATCAAGCACTGAAACCGTCCCCGAGTCCGGATCTGCAGCCGGGGCGGAGCCTTCCGCAGGGGAGGTCTTGCGGTCCCACCCGATCGGAAGGAAAACCGCAATCATGCGCACACCGATCGTTTACACCATGGGCAAGGTCGCCTCATCGGCTATCTCGACCGCGATCCGCCGCACCGGCAGGCTGGTCCATGACATCCACACGCTGAACGATGAAACCCTGATGCGCGAAATGCGCAAGGCGGTGGACGAGAACCGCTTTCCCAACCCCCATTTCTGCGTCTCGATGGCGTGGAAAGCGCGCGAAATCACCATCCGCCAGCGGGCGGTCTATATCTCGTTGGTGCGCGATCCGGTGGCGCGGAACATTTCGGCCTATTTCCAGAATCTGTGGCGCTTCGTCGACAAGCTGGACGGCGGCGACCGGGCCGAAGTCGATGCCTATGTGGATGATTTCATCAATCGCTACCCCCACCATTTCCCGGTCAATTGGTATGATCGCGAATACAAGGAATTCCTCGATATCGACATCTATGCGGGCGTGTTTCGCACCCAGAACGGCTACCAGCTCAGCCACCATGAGCGGGTCGTGATCTTCCGCGTGGATACGCCCGATGAGGTCAAGTCCAGGATCCTGACCAAGGTGCTGGGCTTTGATGTAGAGGTTCAGCGCGCCAATGAAGCGGCGGAAAAAGCTTATAGCGACGATTACGAGGCCGTGCGCGCCTTGGTGCAACTCGAAGCGCCCTTGCTGGACCAGATCTATGGCAGCCAATTCGTGCGCCACTTCTGGGACGATGACGAAATCGAGGCGATGCGCGCCCGCTGGCTGGCGCCAAACTCACAGATCTGAACCGGCACGCACCCATGCCAGACCGCAAGGAGCGAAAAAAGCGTCCCCGCCTAACGGAGCGACGTGGTGTAAGCGACCGCCATCGCAGCCGTTCCGCCGCTCACACCGTCAGTCTTGCCGCTGTCCAGCTCCGTCCGCATCTGGTCGATGCTGGCCCGGTGCAGGTCGAAGGCTTCGAGCATGTCGCCGTCCAGCTTGCGTCCGGTGGGTAGCTTCAGGCGCATGGCATTCACATGCTTGCCGTTCTTGATCACCTCATAGTGCAGGTGCGGCCCGGTCGATGCGCCGGTCGAGCCGACATAGCCGATCACCTGGCCCTGGCGCACACGCGTGCCGGATTTTACGCCAGCGCCATAGCGCGAAAGGTGGGCATAAGCGGTCTGGTAGCCATTGGCATGGCGAATGCGGACATAGTGTCCATAGCCGCCAAACCGCGAGGCCCGCTCCACGGTGCCATGGCCGGCCGCGAAAACGGGCGTGCCCTTGCGGGCGGCGAAATCGGTGCCCTTGTGCAGCTTGTTGTAGCCGGAAATCGGATGCCGCCGGAACCCGAATGACGACGATAGCCGGGCGCCATTGATCGGCGTCTTCATCAGGAATCGCGTCGCGCTCGCCCCGTCGGCCCCGTAATAGTCGGCGACCCCATCATCGGGCGTTTCGAAGCGGTAAAAGCCCTTGCTTGTCGCCTTGCTGTCGAGGGCGGCATAGACCACTTCACCGGTTCGGACCGGATTGCCGCGTTCATCAACAAAGGCTTCATAGACAATCTCGAACGTGTCACCGGGCTGGATCTCGCGCTGGAAATCCACGTCATAGGCGAAGATCTGGGCGAAATCGGCGACCTGCTGGTCCTGCGCGCCCGCCGAAAGGGCGGCTTCATAGAGCGTGTACTTGATGGTCTCGTGGACACGCTTGTGGGACGCAAACAGCTTGGTCGAGAGTTTCGCCGCCTCGAAGCGGCCATCGTCCAGGCGCTCGACGAACAGGGAATGGTCATCGGCGGTCCGGATCGACAGGCCGATCAGCGCCGGTTCGTCAGCGCCAGTGTCCTCAAAGGTCAGCTCGGCCTCAAGACCCGGACGCAAGCGCCGGGGATCGAGCAATTCGCCATCGAACAGCGGCTTCAGCGCGGCATAGGCATCGGACGGGCTGGCGCCCAATCCGGTCAACAGGTCTGCCAGGGTTTCTCGGCGTTTCAGCGTGCCGTCCGCCCGTTCGATCTTCCGGTCTGGTACAGCGAAATCTGCGGTATACCAGGCTTCCGGCGGCGCGATGGCTGACACCGTGTCGATCGCGGTGACGCTGGGCGCGGCGAGGGGTGTAGGTTCGGGGCTTGCGGCCCGGGCGGTGCCCAGTGACCAGATCCCGCCGACAATCGCGACCCCGCCAGCGATCGTTGCAATCACCGCCCCATGATAGGCGGCCGATACGCTTGGGGTCAGATGATCTGCACTCAAATCTCACTCCACCAACGACTGAGGGTTCAATAGGCGAGCGTTCTGCTCACAGGAAGACCGCGAAAAATTACAATTTCGGTAACAAACCCGGCGCGCAAGTCTCTTCTAGCATTGGCATGGGTGTGCAAGAGAAAGACCATCATGGCGGGAGGGCGAAGGCGGCCGCCCTGGCCGTCGAGCCGGTTTCGAGGACGAAAGCGATGCGAACGGCCATCAAGGCCCTGTGCCTCTTCCTGGTCCTGTCGGTCGTGGCCGCTGGCGCGCTGTGGCTGCTGCGGATCCCGATGGCCGCGGTCTATCTCGATCGCTGGTGTGATGAGCGAGCCTTGCAATGCGAGGTTTCGCGATCCAATTGG
>JBCCBN010000144.1:0-7348 GCA_039034035.1 Pseudomonadota bacterium | reverse complement strand
GTGGTCATTTCATTGATTTTCGCGATGTACGTGTTGATGATCTTCAACAGCATGTTGGTCCGCAAAAGTCCCTCATCGGTCGTCTCCGACCTTGTCACATCGAAGAACTCCCCATAACGGATGACGTAGTTTCGTGTGAGGCACGGCGTGTCCATCACGTAGGTCGGGCGGCGATCGGAAAGATCGCGGGATGTCATTTCCCGGTCGGCCGACACCGATTGTTTAGCGGCGTTGCCGCGCCCCCACCCGAACACCAAAACCTACCCAGCCGGCCCGCGCCGGCCGCCGCCGCCTTCGCCCTGCCGCCGGCTCAGAAAGGCCAGCCGCTCGAACAAGGCCACATCCTGCTCATTCTTCAGCAGAGCGCCGTGGAGCGGCGGGGTCAGCCGCTCCGGATCGGTCTCCCGGATGGTTTCCAGGTCGATATCCTCGTTCATCAGCAGCTTCAGCCAGTCGAGCAGTTCCGACGTCGATGGCTTCTTCTTCATCCCCGGCACTTCGCGCATGGCATAGAAGGTCGTCATCGCCTCCTTCACCAGCTTCTGCTTCACGCCGGGATAATGGACCTCGACAATGTCCCGCATCACCTGCTCATCGGGGAACTTGATGAAGTGGAAGAAACACCGGCGCAGGAACGCATCCGGCAGTTCCTTTTCATTGTTCGATGTGATGATCACGATCGGCCGCTGCACAGCCTTCACCGTCTTGTCGAGCTCGTAGACATAGAACTCCATCCGGTCGAGTTCCTGGAGAAGGTCGTTCGGAAACTCGATATCGGCCTTGTCGATCTCGTCGATCAGCAGGATGGGCCGCTCACCGGACTCGAACGCCTCCCACAGCTTGCCCTTCTTGATGTAGTTCGCAATGTCATTGGCGCGTTCATCGCCCATCTGGCCATCGCGCAGGCGGCTCACCGCGTCGTATTCATAGAGGCCCTGCTGCGCCTTGGTGGTCGACTTGATGTGCCATTCGATCAGCGGCACGCCCAGCGCCTTGGCCACTTCCACCGCCAGCACCGTCTTGCCCGTCCCGGGCTCGCCCTTCACCAGCAGGGGCCGCTCCAGCGCAATCGCTGCGTTGACGGCCACGCGCAAATCATCGGTCGCCACGTAATCCTTGGTGCCTTCAAAGCGCATGGTGTGTTCTCCGTCTCTACCCGTCAGCTCAACCGGCGTGACATTAGACCGGCTTGTGGGGAGTGCAAGCCGTGACCGAGGGGGAGGGGCTGCGGTTGCCGTCGCTCAGGACGCCATCCGCCGGAACAGCGCATTGGCGATCAGTCCAGCCACACCCGTGACCACGGCAATGTTCACGAGACTGGCGACAAAGCTCGTCAGCGCGTTGGCCAGCGTGAGCCCCTGCCCGGAGGAGAAACCCAGAAACAGAAAGCCAGCCAGGACCAGCACGGCCAGGCCGCCAATCGACAGGGCTGACGCCCAGGCCATGCCTGGGCGCATGTGCAGCCAAACGCCCGCCACCGCGCCGATTGTCGTGAAGATGAGCCCGTTCAGACTGCTCGCCGCGGTAATCACAACGCTCATCTGCGCCATGGACAAGCCCCGGCTCGAGATCCCCTCAAACAGGGTCGGCGCCGAGAGGAGCCAGATCAGGGTCACCCCCAGGTTCGCCGCGATGGCGACGATGATGAGCGCTGCCACCCGGGGCAGACGGGTCGGCGGCAAGCGCCGGTCAAAGGGGGAGGTTTCCTGCGTCTGCTGCCCGGACGTGCCAGATTGGTTGCTCCCGCGCCGGCGATTCCGCCTTGCTTCTTTCGCCTCCAGCCGCTCAATGCGCTCGCGCACACGGTGCTCCAAGGGTGTGTGGTGCACCCCGTCCATGCCCATGAAGCGCCGCAAGGCGGCGACATTCTCCGTGTACTTCATATCGCTGTTCCACAGCGCGACGGCTTCGGGCGTAACGCCCGGCTGGCTTTCCGGCGCGGCTGGCTGTCGCGGCGGCGCAGGCGGCGGGGGTGACCCAGCGGTTCCCGGCGAGGCTCCTACGATGCCCGCCGCCTCCAGCAGGGCCGGCCGGTTCAGCGTGCGCGACAGCGAGCGGACGAACTTCCGCCAACCGGCATGGCCGGGGTCGCCGTCATAGTCGCTGAGATCGTCGAACTGCACGTTCCAGAACGCTGCGGGCTTGTCGAGCTCCGCAATCTGCTCGATCTGGACCGGCACCAGTACCCCTCGCGCCCGGCCGATATCGCACTCGATCTTCACCCAGGGCCGGCTCAGCGCGTGGGTGCTCCACACGCCGACAACGGCGCCGGCGGTCTTTACTTCCCGGTCCAGTACGTCGGGAAACACATCCCCGCTATCGAGACCCTCTGTATCGAAGAAAACCGACAGGCCCAGCCCCACCAGCCGGTCCTTGATCCTGCGGGCCGCGGCGGTGTCCTGCCGGGAATAGCTGAGAAAGACGTCGGCCATTCGGCCCTCGCATGGGGTCTGTTCCAGATCTCCTGTATTCCGGAGCCGGCGAGGGCTGGCAAGCCAGCGTGCTCCCCAATCCTCACCTTTAGTTAATAAAGTTCGGCGAATTAATAAGGAACACAATGATTTAAGTGATTCGATTGCCACAATGCCGCTGAAATTGTCCCTCAAGCCCGGCGAGACATTCATCGTGAACGGCGCCGTTGTGCGCAACGGTGATCGGCGCGGGATCCTGCTGCTCGAAAACCGGGCGCGCGTTCTTCGCGAAAAGGACATCATGCAGCCGGAAGAGGCCAACACGCCGGTCAAGCGGGCCTATTTCGCCATCATGCAGATGTATCTGATGGGTGAGAGCGAGGGCGAGCGTTATGACGAGACCTGCGCGGCCCTGGCGGATCTTGCGCCCGATCATCCCGACCTGGCGGTAACCCTGTCGCGGGAAGTGGCTAGCGGTAATCTCTACAAGGCCCTGTCGCGCTGCCGCAAGGCGCTGTCACTGCAGATGGAGGCGGCTTATGCCTGATGGCCACGCCTATGGCGAAGACGATTTCGACGTCATCGATCCCGCAGCTCTCGACGAAGCCATTCGCAGCCTGGAAGCCGGTGAGCCAATTCCCGATGGCGGAATCGACCTCGGCGGCGGATGTTTCGCCCGGCCCGATGGTCCCAATGGTGCGCCCGGGCTACTCCAGCGGCTGACCGGTCACCGCATGTTGTTACAACTTGCCCGGAACCGCACGGTGCTCACGGGCGGCGGCGCGACCGTCACCGTCAATGAAGACGTAAAATCCCTCCTCGACGCGGTGCGCAAGGCGGGCTAAGCGCCCGGCCATGACCCCAGAACTTATCTCCGAAGCCGTTGCCGTCTTCGTCACTTTCTTCGTCCTGATCGATGCGGTTGGCGTCGCGCCGGTGTTTGCCGCGCTGACGGCCCAGGGCGATAGCGCCTATCGCCGCCAGATGGCGATCAAGGCCACCATCGTTGCCACAATCATCATCGGGTTTTTCGCCTTTGCCGGTACTTGGCTGCTCGGCGCGATGCACATCTCCATCGCCGCGTTCAAGGCCGCTGGCGGTGTCCTGCTCTTCCTAATCGCCCTCGACATGGTGTTCGAGAAGCGCACCGAACGGCGTGAGAGCCGGGCCGAAGACGTTATGTCCCACCAGGATGCAGACGAGCCGCCGGAAGACGTCTCGGTCTTCCCCATCGGCATTCCCATGATCGCCGGGCCCGGCACGATCGCTGCCGTGATGTTCTATATGGCTGAAGCGGGGTCACCCTTCGAGCAGGGGATCATCCTCGGCGCTATCGGCCTCAACCTCGTGCTCGTGCTGGTCATCTTCCTCGCCGCCGGACCCCTTGTCCGCGCCATGGGGCCCAGCATTGCCGGCGCCCTCACGCGGATCCTCGGCGTCATCCTGTCTGCCCTGTCGATCCAGCTCCTGATCGACGGTATCAGCGAAGCCTTCGGGCTTTCGGTGCCGTTGGGCTGATCCTAACCGTAGGCGGAGCTGGCGTATCGGCGCCGCCACTCACGTTGTGCCGTGTTCGCGGCCTGCCAGAACAACAGCAGCAACGCACCCGCCAGCGCCACCGCCTGCATCACCGTGTAGCGCGAAATCGCCACCCCGGTCCGCGCGATGTCGATAATGTCCGCCCCGATCCGCGTTTCTAGCGCCGTCGCCCGCTCATCGCCCGCCTCGACCACCGTCCGCAACCGGCGCAGATCGTGATCATCCCCCACATGCTCGATCAGCGCCACGGCGCTTACGCTGCTTGTTGTCTCCGCAATCGCGCTCACCTGTTGGAAATCTCGCAGCAACCGGTCCAGCGCAGTCGTCGACAGCGTGTCCCGGAACGCCTGCTCGACACTTGCCGCGCGGCCACCCGGCCGGTCGGGATTGTCCAGGCTCTCGGCCAGGCGCAGCCGCAGGTCCGGGGCGGGTAGGGCGGCATCCAGCGCCCGCTCCAGTCGCTCGACAAAGTTCGGCTGCAATCGGTTGGCCCGCAGCGCCGACCGCAGCACCGAAGCCGCCCGCGCCGCATCCTCTGCCGACAAGTCACCCAACACCTCTGCCGGCAAGTCCGGCACCAACAGGCCAAACCCGGTCAACCGCAACTCAATCCCCGGATCGTCGGCATCGCGCACCCAGCGGCGGCTGTGCCGGGTCAGGTCGTTATACGTCCCCAACAGCGAAAATTGCGGTGAGTGATTGTCCGGCCGCGGCTGGGCCCGCGGCAGCGCCGTCACGTCCGCCGATGTATTCCGCACCTCCCCCCGGCTCCCCGGCCCTTGCCCCAACAGGTCCTCCGGCGCGGTTGGCCGCCGGGCCGGTTCAGGCACAAACGCCATGGGCTGCAGCGTCCGCTCGAAACGGGCCCGCACATCATTCGGCAGGAACAAGATCGCCGCGCGCAGCAATTTCTGGTCTTCGCTGCCGAACGGATCATCCCGGGCCGCCGCCCCGATCGCCTTGGCATCCTGATGGTCCAGCATCTGGGGTGCCGAAATCAGAAACCCCCGCGCGGCCGGCAAATTGTTCTCCCGCAGCGCATGGTCCACCAGATCGGCCCAATACGCCCGCCGGTTCACCGATCGGGGCACGATCTCCGCAAAGGCGGTATCAAGACGCTCCCGCGTCGCCAGCATTGCCTCGATGCCCGGTTCCTGCGCGAAGGTCTGGGACGCAAACAACCCGCTCACCGCGTTGGCGGCCAGGAAGGGCGTGAACAGCATGATGGTGTTGAACACCACTGCTTGCAGCCAGCCAGGCGATTGTTTGCCTCTCCGGTGTTTCAGCGCCATGGGCACGGGTCCTCGGTATCGGGGATATCAAGCATCGCGGGATGCCGCCCTATAGGTCACGGGAGCCCCCGCCGGATCAAGGGCAGATGACAGGGTGTGACAGCGAAGCAATGTTCCATGCAACATCCTTGCAAGCCAGCTCGGCGCGGCACATCCCCCGCTTTCGTGGGTGGCGCTTCGCCCACCCTTCCCCCCGCGCTCCAGCCTGCCGCTGGACCATCCCCTCGCGCGGCCTACCTCTGGCCCCGAGCTTGCTTGTACGCCCACAGGCATTGGTGCGGCGACCGTCAAGAAAAAGCCGCACAATTCAGTGACGAGGCATCACGGAATTGTGGCGAATTCACCGTTGCGGACACTCGGGCACGGCGATATAGCGACGGAAAATGGGTAGAGGATGTAGCGATGAGCGAACCTGGCCGTAACGGATACAAGCCCACCGACACCGAACCGTTCATGTGCGATCGGCAGAAATCCTATTTCCGGGAAAAGCTCGAAGCCTGGAAAGACGAAATCGTGTCCGGCTCCAAGCTCACCATCACCAACCTGCAAGAAGACCAGACCTCGCTGCCGGACCTGGTCGACCGGGCCTCCGCCGAAAGCGACAAGGCCCTCGAACTGCGCACACGCGACCGCCAGCGCAAGCTGATCTCGAAAATCGACGCCGCGCTCCGCCGTATCGATGAGGGGACTTACGGGTATTGCGAAATGACCGGCGAACCCATCGGCCTGCGCCGCCTCGAAGCCCGCCCCACCGCCACGCTCAGCCTCGAAGCTCAGGAAGCCCACGAGCGCAAGGAACGTACCCTCCGCGACGACTAGCCCCGCATGAGCGTGCGCCCCCAGCGCGCAGCGAGGCATACTGAAACCAGCGCACGCGCCCCTTACCCCCAAAATAAAATGGCAGGCCGCCCGTTCTCGAGCTGACCTGCGATATTCCATCACCCAACGCCCGGCGGTTATCTTGTTTGCCGATCCGTCTGCGGCCTTTCTACCGCCCAATCGGCAAAAAAGTCCTAAGGCCTGTGACCGATTGTGGAAAAATCCCGGAATCCCGCCCGAATCCTGCCATCTCCCATGGCCCGGTCGCATAAGTCCTAACCATCCCTTAACCACATCCCTCCACTGGTGGGCCAGGCAAGCAAAGGCGAGTGCCCGCATGACCACGCCTCCCGGCGATCCACGCGCAGGACCACAGACCGCGATCCGCATGGACGGCTTGCGCCAGCCGCGCCCGCCTGTGGTCACCGAGCGGTCAGAGGGCCCGCCCGCCAGACCCCCGGTGCCAACTGCCGCTAAGGCCGCCACCCCGCCCAACGGCCCCAAGCCGAAACTTCGCTCCGATAATCTCCGCGTGCCGGATCCCGACGCCGGCCGCCTGCCCCTGAGCGCGCGCAACGTCCTTTCCGCCGAGGAAATCCAGGCCCTGCTCAACCCCGACCTTGATGACCTGCCAGCCGAGCCCTCACCTTCCACCCGCCGCGACCACCCCCTCGCCAGCTTCGATACGCCCACGGCCGACGAAGCGACGGCCCTCACCCTCGCTTGCGACCGTTTGGTGGCGCGCCTCTCCCACCAGTTTCAGGCGCCAAACCAATTGGGCGCCGTCCTCAGGCTATCGACAGCGGAGATGCGCCCGTTCCGCGCCAGTCTCGAAAGCCAGGCCGATGGCGGCCTCATGGCGTGTCTTTCCGATACAGAAGGAACCGTAGGCGCTGCGCTTGCCCTGACGCCCGAAGCGGCCAGCGCCCTGATCGAGCGGGCAGGCGGCGCCAGCGAAACGCTCGCCCTGTCGTCCCGGCCCCGCCCGCTCACGGCGCTCGACGACCAGCTCCTGCAACAGGGCCTTGCCCCGCTGATCGCGCTATTTCCCTCGCTCACGACCGTGCGCATCTATAAAGACCGCGCCCGCGCCGGCGCGACGGTTCCGCCCGGTGACGCCGTCCGGCTCGCGCTTACCCTGCAGCTTGGCCCCCGCGCCTGGCCCGCCACGCTCCTGCTTGATGCCGGGTTGATCGCCCGATCCGGCGCCGCCGCTGATGCTGAACAGGCTCAGCGTCAAACCGAAGCGCCGGTACTTCCGCCCGCCATGGCCGATGCCGGCGCGCT
>JBCCBN010000143.1:0-7449 GCA_039034035.1 Pseudomonadota bacterium | reverse complement strand
CGAACAGGAACACGCAGACAAGCGCCTTGTAGCCGTTTGTGTCTGCGGCATGGGCGGTGAAAGTGCTCGGCATGGTGGTGAGCGCCGTGGAGGCGAACGCGCCAGCGCCAAGCGCCTTGATGAAGTCTCTGCGGCTTGTGGGCATGGGCTCTCTCCTAGCGCTGGACGAGGTAGTCGGGGGAGGTCATGACGAGCAGGACTGCGAGCGATACCCGGTCAGCGAGCGTCTCGCTGTCGCCCGGCCCATCGACGGGCTGGGCTTCCAGCGCTGCGGTGATGGCAGCCTTGGTCTCTTCAGACAGGGAGTTGTAAACGAGAAGGCTGTCGAGATGATCGACCAGCAAAGCTGCACTGTTGGCGAGCGCGAGTTCTTCGGAATAGTCCGGCAAAAAGGCGCGCTCCAGGGCGGCGCGATCCACCGGCACGCCCATCTCTTCCAGCTCCGCCTCAAGCTCGTCGGCGGGAATCATCGACTGGCCACCAAAAGCCCAAAAGGTCATGAAATTGATGTAGCCCGGTGTGGAGGTGGCGTTGACGATCTGAAGCTCTGGTATGGTCAGCCCCGCCGCGCCGCCTTCTGTGCCTGGCGCGATATAGCCGGGTCGGTAGAAGTTGAAGACGGATCGGGCACGGTAGGGGTGCTGGGACAACGCGTCCGGCGCGCTCAGGTCGAACAGCTCGATCCCGTATTCGGGCCTGGACGCATCGGCATCAAAGGCGCGGGCCCAATGGGTGAAGCGAAGGATCGGTTCACGGATCTTGCCGAATTGCGGATCGGTGAGGCTCGCATCACTGCGCACATCTTCATCGAACAGAATGGCGGCAAGCGTTGCAGAAAGGTCGCCCTTGCGCCCGTCGCCCAAGCGGGTCCCGTCGGGCAGTGTGTAAGAGCCGACATCGAAGGCGGAAGCCACGCGCTGGACATAGTTGGGGTCGGGCGCAGAACTGGTGAAGCGCTGGATCAGCTGGCGGGACACAAAGGGGCCGACATTCGGGTGGGCCATGATGCAGTCGAGCGCCTGGTCGATACTGCTCTCGGTCGACGTGCCGGCGACGATCTCGCAATCGAGAAAGCGCTTTGCCTCGGGCGAATGCAAGCTGTCTTTGATCGTCATGGGCCTGAGCAGAGCTTCTTCGAGGCCATCCCACTCATCGACCGCGTCGACGACGGAGGGAAAGCGCTGCCGGTCGAGCCCATCGAGGTCCAGGCCGGTAAAGACGCGGGCAAGGCCTGTAACGTCCATGTTGTCGTAGAGCTCGACCGGTTGGCCGTTTTCGAGGACCGTTTCCCCGTCCGGGCCGAGCTGCACCACCCCAATGGTGAAGAGCTGCAGAATCTCCCGGGCATAATTCTCGTCGGGCATGCGCCCTGTCGCCGGATCAGCCTTCTGATTGCCCATATATGTCAGATAGTAGCCCATGGCGGGCGAATAAGTGACCGCCTCCAGGAGGTCGCGATAGTTTCCGAAAGCGCCTTCGACCAGAACATCCTGATAGCCGACGACAGGTTCGGGAATATCGGTCAGGAGTTCGCCTCCGAAATTTGACACGACGAGAATTTGCGACAGCGCGAAGGCCATCCGCTGGCGCAGCTGGTCGTCCCCCTCGATGGCGTTACGCCAGAAGGAAAACGTGCTCGACTGCACCGCCAGGACAGGGAAATCCGCGTCAGGGTCGGCGATCATGGCGCGGTAGGCTTCAAGCTGCGGCGTGTGCAGGCTGGCGGGTTTCTCCAGCTCCGCCAGGAACCAGTCCGAGGCGCTCGCGCCGGTGAGCGCGGACACGTCCTCGGGGATTGGGCCGAAGGTCGACTGGGTGAGGAAACGCGAAGTTCCGGCCTCAGTGGCGAAGACGCCGGTTGGCGGCGGAGGTGACGGAGGAGGAGGTGGTGGTGGAAGTGGCGGAGGCGGCGTTGGTCCTGCAACCGGCCCGGTTTCGCCGCCTGACGCGCCGCCACCGGAACAGCCCCCTGCGAGCAAGAGGGCAACGAAGCTCGCGCCCAGCAGGCCGTTGAGGATGGGACGGGTACGTCGTATCGGCATCTGTGATCCCCTGAACAGTCAGACCTTGCGGGTTCAGGGCGCTTGTAACCCGAAGCGGGCAGGCGCGGTTTTACAAGTCAGGGCGCGAAACCATACAAATATGTATGCTGGCTCAGTCCTCGCCCAGCGGAAGGCTGACCTCGAACACCGCCCCCGGCTCGGTCGCGACCACGCGCACATGGCCGTTATGCAGCTCGGCGATGGCCCGCACCAGACTCAGGCCAAGGCCATTGCCAGGCGTTGACCGACTGGAATCGAGGCGGACGAAACGCTCAAAGACGGTCTCGGCGGCGTTGGCGGGCAGGCCGGGGCCGTCATCGCCAACTTCAAGCAAGGCGCGGCTGCTCTCCATGCGCAGGCCTATCCAGGCATTCGCCCCGTCCCGCGCGTGCTCCAGAGTATTTTCCAAAAGGTTGGAGATCATCTGGGTCAGCAGGTCCCGGTCGCCGTTCACCGCCACACCCGGCGCGGCGCGCAGGTCGAGCCGCTTGTCGGCGTCTTCGAAAAGGGGCTGGAAACTGTCTGCCGTGTCCTCGACCAAGTCCGACAGGTCCATGGCGGCGAAGGCCCCGCGGCGCTGGCCGGCTTCCACCTCGCCCAGCCGCAAAAGCGCGTCCAGGGTCCGCAGCAAGGTCGTAATATGCGCCTCAGCCGCCGCCACATGGCCCGACACCGCTTTAGGGTCGCCTGCGTCGCGTTCCAGCAATTGCAGGCGACCCGCCAGGTTCGACACCGGTGTTTTCAGGTCATGGGCCACCCCGACCGAAACGCCTTCTAGGTTCCGGGTCAGCGCGCCGATCCGGTCGAGCATGTCATTCACCGCCATAGACAGCCGGTCGAATTCATCGCCATTTCCCTCCAGCGGTATCCGCTCATCCATCCGGCCCTCACCAATCGTCTCGGCGGTCACCGAGATCGTGTTCAGTCGACGCACAACAGACCGACTGGTGAAAAAGCCCGTCAGGAGCGAGATCGGGATCACGGCGAGCGCAACCAGCCAGCTTGCGCGAACCAGCCACTCTCGGAGGATCACAAGGCGGTCAGGCACGAAACGCGCCGCGATCACCTCCGCTTCGCCACCCTCCAATGGCATGCGAAACGCCAGCACGGGATGGCCGGACAACTCCTCATGTTCAACGAAGGTACCTGACTTCCCGCCTGGCGGGTCGATACCCTCAAATCCAGCCAGGGTTTCATCATCGCCGGTCATCACCCGGATGATGAATTCGTCTTCCTCAAGGATCGCGTAGAGCCAGTCGGGGTCCCAGGCTGCCTGGCCATCATAGCTGAGCGAGACCACAAGACCTTCGAGTCCCTGTTCGGCATATAGGCTTTCGAGGCCTTCCATCTCCATATCGAGGCTGGCGCGAACCTCGCCAAGCGTTTGCGCCCTGTGCATCGCAAAGCCGGCCCAGACCAGCCCGATCAAACCAATCACACCGATCACCCCGGATAGAACCGTGCGGCGAAACACAGTCGATCCGATCAAGGCTTTACGATACTGAAATGACATAGCCCGCCCCCCTCACGGTACGGATGAGTTCGGTCTCGAAGGGCCGGTCAACCTTGGCACGCAGGCGGCTAAGATGGGTCTGCACCAGGCTCGTCTTCGGGTCGAAGCGGTACCCCCAAACATGGTCCAGAAGCATGGTGCGGGTGACCAGTTGCCCCTCATTCTGCATGAGATACTCCAGAATTCGGTATTCCCGGGGCAGCAGGTCAAGGCGCTCACCGGCGCGGGTCACGGCCTGGGTCGTGCGTTCGAGAACGAGGTCGCCAACCACAAGGCGCGTTGCCTCTGCCTCAGCCAGCGGCTGGCGTCGGGCGAGCGCGCGGAGACGGGCATAGAGCTCGGCAAAGGCGAAGGGTTTGGTGAGGTAGTCATCGGCGCCGGCCTCCAGCCCGTTCACCCGGTCGTCTATCCCATCGAGCGCGGTTAGCATCAGGATCGGGGTGACAATGCCCGACTGGCGCAGCACGCGCACCGCGTCCAGCCCATCCATACCGGGCAGCAGCCGGTCGAAAATGATCACATCGAAAGTATGGGCCGCCGCCGCCAGGAGACCCTCCTGCGCCGCAGTCGCTATCGTCACCGCATCTCCCGCCTCTTCGAGGCCTCGGGAGATGAACGCCACGGTTTCCTGATTATCTTCCACCAAAAGAATATGCACTCGCCCGACCCGCACTTGACGCGCTCAGCGTAAACAAGGCCGAAGGCAAAGTCTCCCATACAGATCTATATGCTGCGGCTGGATCGATCGCCGCCCTAGCGTGTGCAACTCTCGAACGAAAATAGCCGCCCCGCATTTCCGATTCAGAGGATTGCAATTCACTGACCCGATTGGCCCACTAAGAACCCATTCCGGCCGTTCAAAGAATTCAAGCCTGTGTCTGCAATCGGCGAGTTTCCGCCGGTCGAGTCACGGGGCGCGGTTGGCTCGGATGGGCGCAAAACCAGACATGCGGAAGTTAGGATGTAGCGCCCGACAAAGGCTCGTTCGACTCGTTGGAAACTGTTTTATCGCAATCAGCTTGCAACTCCGCGCTTCAATTCAACTGAAACGTCATAACCGTCGTCGAGCTCGCCAGCATGGGCGTTGCGGGTGATATCCAGGCGCGTGACGTTCAGCATTATCGAACAGGACTGTGTCGGATCGAGCGTTTCTGGCGCAGCCGCGCGATCTTCACCCGTCAGCGCCCGATCGAGAAGCTGGGTGATCGCGGCTGCGAACTGATCGAGCGCGCCCGCTTCTTCGGTGCGATCGTTGAGATAGAGTTTCAAGTGAAGCCGGTTGGCCGCTTCGGCGTCGCCGTTGACGGTGTATTTCAAATAGTTCTTGGGCCAAGCCTCGGTCACGGCGATCATTGAGGTTTCGGAAAACCAGTCGCCATAGGATTCGTGATAATCGTTGGTTTGAAGGCCAAGGGCGGTGAGAAAGCGCCCCGCTTCAACTGGATCCCATCCAGCTTTGGCATCGACGGGCCGGCGGTTGCGATTGACGCGATGCGCCCGCAGCACGCGCTTGATCGATGTTTTCACGTCCTCGCGCGAGGAGGGCGACATTTCGGCGATCTTCTGCGTCCAGCGTTTCAAGAGATGGGTGCGGACATGGAAGGCGATGATCGCGTAGGCGAATGCGAAGTCGCGGAGTTTCCGGTCCTGGATATGTACGCGGGCGGCAGAATGCGCGACGCCGTAGCGTGCATAGAGAAAGACGATGTAGAGGAACGGCGTCATCCACAAAGCGAGCAATGGCGTCGTATAGAAGTCCATCAGCGTTGACGCCGATGCAAATCCGGCGAGGTCTTGCAGGACAGACCATAGGCCATAGCCGACCAGAGTGGCGCCGATCAGGGCGAGGCAGGCGTTGAGAACACGGCTGAGCTTGGCGTATTCAGGCTTGGCTCCAGCATAGGCGACCATCATCACCATCAGCGTCGAAAAAAGTACCAGCAGCAATTCCACGATGAGCGGAAAGGTCTGGAAATGCGCAATGAACTCGACCACCACCGTGATCTTTAGCGTGTCGGATATCCAGCCTCTCACCAGGCCGGGCTGAGCGTCCGACGTGCCGATGCGGAACAGCGCGGCGGGCGCGCCCATCAGCGCCCAGAAGACGGCCGGCTTGATCTGGTCGCTGTGAAACAATCCCAGCAATGACCAGACCCAGAGTCCGACAGTGATGTAGATCGCCGAAAGACAGAACACCGTGACAAGTCTTGGATTGAGCAAGGCGCGGACGACGCCGTTGGCGGCCTTTCGTACGCCGGGAGAGCGCAAGAGGATGGCGATAATGACAAGGCTCCAGATCAGGAGCGCCCATTCGCGCGTATTCAAGAGGTCAAACACCGTGTCGGGCCGGCGTGATCAGTCACCGAACAGATCACGTGATTCGCGCTATGCGCCCCGGGCTGTCTGACGAAGCTGTCGTCAAACCGGATCGTCGAATACGCGGCCTTGGCTGACTGGGCCTTGCATGAAGTCGCCCCATATCGCCCATTTGGACTGATCGGGCGTGATGGCGCCGAACACCCACATTTCCGCAAGAGTGAGACCATCGGGGATTTTTGTTTCCGCAGCTTCAAAGCGCATCTCGCGCCCGAGCTTGACCGCGACAACCAGATCCTTGGTGTCTGCGTAACGGCCCAAACTCTCAAAAACCTTCTCTAAGCCGCCACCCGGATCGAGATCGGCTGGCGCGACCTCTTTCAATTGCACCGGGCAGATGTGCTGGACGCCGTCGACAGCCCAGCACGTCACGAAGTCGAAATCCTGGTCCTCGGCATCGGCCATCCAGATCATTTGACCCGTGAGTTCGATCATGCCCGCGCAGAACAGGGCGGCGTCGCGACGCTCCCGAGCTGCTTTCAGCGGCCCGGTTCTGAGACGCTTCACACGCTCGGGTGACACGGATGCGCTCACTTCTATCTCAAACGCTCTGCTGGATTTCAGGAAGGCGATGGGATCGCGATAGTCGAGGCGTCCGAGTTCTCGTAGCTTTATTGGGTCGTTTCTCATGGGATACGTAGCGTTAGCACTGGAGCCAATCGGCGCAACAAAAGAGGCGCTGCTTTTTTTTGTTCGGGCATAAAGTGGGTTTTTGCTTGAGATGTATGTCTCCTCCCGGGATATTCTGGCTGAAGCTGACGGCTCGGCTATATGCTTGGAAAGTGGCAGGCGATTGCCATAGGAATCCCAACCTTAGGAATACTTTGCTTTGCGTTCCTGAGAATGAAGCTCCGGGCTTAATGGCTTGTAGCTATCGCGACATCGCCACACCTGCCTGAAAGTCATTCGGCATCAATCCTGCTTCGCCTGAACCTCAGAGTAGCAGGATCGATAGCTTGGACGGACACATCGAGAATCATATTTGCCTCGGGCAGCTGGCTGAGCGGCTCTCCGGAGCCTCGGGCCAAGCCTCTGAGCGTCTCGAAGTTGCCTTCATGTGTCTTCTGACAAGGGCCCTTTTCGAGGGCGATTTCGACGCGCCGCCGCAAGCGCAGTTTCCGTTCGCGCAGCTTGTGCCTGTCCCTGCGCTTCCCAGCACCGTGCAGGTGCCCAATTTCATCCGGCGCATGAAGCGGCCCGCAACGGGAAACCAGCATCCGGACGCCTTCCTGGGCTGGCGCAATGGCGATCGGTTGGATGTTGTCGTTCTCCTGAAGCAGTTCGATTGCCTGCCCCATGACGCGGCTGGCCATCCCCAGACGATCAACAACGACGCCGTGCTCGATATCCTTGCAAGTGTCCCTTACTCGCGGCTCCCGGTCACCGCGCAGGCGCTGATCGACAATGTCTGGATCGCTCTCCCAAAACTGCGGCTTTGGCTCGCTGAGCGGGGCCTTGAAATGCCGGACCGTCTGGCCGTGGATCAACAAACCGAAACCCCGGAAACTGATGATCCGG
>JBCCBN010000142.1:0-7692 GCA_039034035.1 Pseudomonadota bacterium | reverse complement strand
GTGTCGCCCACGCCGACGCCGATACCTTCGGCCGCATCCGCCTCGACCGAGACGAGGAGCGGGCCTGCATAGTCCGCCGGCCACCATGCGCCGGCGACCAGCTCGGCCTCCGGCGGCTGAGCTGCCAGGAACGTGACGCTGGTCTCGCCGCGTACGACCCAGCGCTCAGCCTCGGCAACCGTCTCGACGTCCAGCGGTTCGCCCTTTAGCGCCGTGACCCGCACCAACAGGAAGGGGGCCCGCCGGAACGCGTCGGCGTCGCTGGTATCGACCCCTTCATCGTCGAGCGCGGCATCGAAGGCGGCGACCTCGTCTGCGGGGATCTGGGAGAAGACCAGCGACGGCGCATCGCTCGGCGCGGTCTCGCTGATCTGCCGGAGGAGGTTGGCCTGCACCGATGCGACCAGCGTCAACAAGGCGAGGCCCAGCCCCAGAGCCGGCACGATGGTTGGCGCCAGTGAGCCTACACCGCCGAGATTGGCGAGGGTGAGCCGCCACAGCCCGCGCGCGCGGGCCGATGCGCCCCGTGCCAGCCGCCGGATCGCCTGCGCGGCGAGCAGTAACAAGCCCCATGCCGCCAACGCACCGACAAGAAGCACGGCCGTCAGTCCGGGCCGGTCGCTGGTGGCGATGGCCAGTCCCGCCAGCGCAAGGCCGGCCAACACCGATGCGCCGCGCTCGAAGGCTGGCGTGCGAGTTCGCTCTGCTTCGCCAAGCTGCCGGAACAGCGCTGAGGGTTGGGTTGCCCGGGCCCGGCCGAGCGCGGGCAGGGCGAAGACCGCTGCCGCCAGCACGCCGAGCGCAAAGGCTTTCAGAAGGGGCAGAGGATAGATGCCCAACGCCTGGGGCAGGGGGATCGACCCGCCCGCAAACAGGGCCAGCAGGAACGGCACGGCCGCTCCGATCGCGACGCCGACAAGCGCACCGGCCACTGCCAGCGCCGCCAATTGCAGGAGGTAGGCCGTCCGGATTAGCCCGCTTTCGGCCCCGAGTGCCTTGAGCGCCGCGATAGAGCCGGTTCGGCTTTCGAGGAATGCACCGGTCGCCTGGGCGACGCCGACACCGCCCGCCACGAGGGCGGCGATTCCGACAATGGCGAGGAAATCGTTGAGAGTGTCGAGTAGGCCCTGGAGCCCGTCCACCGCATCTTCGGGCGCGCGCATTCGCATTCCGTCATCGCGGGAGGTGGCCTCGAAATCCCGAGTCACGTCGCCGAAATCCCGCCCATCCTCGAATGTCACCACCAGTCGTGCGCGGAAGAGCTGTCCCGTTGTCAGCCGTCCCGCTTCCTCGAAGCCATCGATCAGCACTAACGCCTCGGGCCCGAACGCGCCGGGGGTTCCCACCCGGTCGGGCAGGGCGGTGATCACGCCGCGCACTTCCGCCCGGATCGGTCCGAGATCCACCGGATCGCCGACTTTCAGGTCGAACGCGTCAAGGAAGCTCTGGCTGACCACAGTGCCCCAGCGCGCATCGCGCAGCGCCAGCGCGGAAGCGAGGCTGGCGGTTGTCCCCTCCAGCGCCACCGTCCCGATCAGCGGGTAGGCGCCATCGACGGCGCGCACATCGACCTGCCGGCGCCGCTCCCCAGCGGCGCCCATCACGTCGACCGAGATGATCTCTGCCATATTGCCCTGCGCCTCGGCGAAGGCGCGTTCTTCCGGGCTCGCTCGGCGCTGGGCAGTCACGAACATCGCGTCGCCGCCCAGGAGCGTCCGCGCTTCACCGGCAAGCCCCCGGGTGAAGGTCTCGGTGACGGCGCCTGAGGCGGCAATGGCGGCCGTGCCGAGCGCCAGGCAGGCAAGGTATATCCAGAAGCCTTTCAGCCCGCCGGCCAGCTCGCGCCGGGCGATCTTCAGCGCCGCCGCGATCACGACAGCCGGCCCCCCTGCATGGTCATCACCCGGTCCGCCCGGCCGGCCAATGCCAGATCATGGGTGACCAGCACCAGGCTGGCACCCCGAGCCTTGGCGATCTCGAACAGGCGGTCGGCGACCCCCGCGCCGGTGTCAGCATCCAGATTGCCCGTTGGCTCGTCGGCGAATACCAGGAGAGGATCGCTGGCCAGAGCGCGAGCGACGGCCACCCGCTGGCGCTCCCCGCCTGAGAGTTGGCCGGGATAGTGCGATATCCGATGGCTGAGCCCCACCGCGTCGAGCGCTTCGCGCGCCCGGTCATCGACCCGGTCCATCCGCGCAATTTCCAGCGGCACGCGCACATTGTCGAAGGCGGTCATCGTCTCCAACAGGTGGAAGGACTGGAACACCAGGCTCACCCGCCCGCGCCGCAGCCGGGCCAGTGCATCTTCACCGAACCCGGCCGTCGGCTGGCCCAGCAGTGAAATCTCGCCGCTGGTCACCGGTTCAAGGCCCGCTGCCACGGCGATGAGCGATGACTTGCCCGAGCCGGAGGGGCCGACAATCGCCACGCTTTCCCCGCGCGCGACCGAGAAATCGATCCCTTTGAGGATCTCCACCGGGCCGGAATCGGCGCCGAGAGTGAGAGTCACGCCGGACATGGTGAGGGCGGCGTCCGTGGTCTCCAGCGCCGGGCCCGATGGGGTGGTTTCGTAGGGAGCCATGGGGCGCGGTGCCTTTCGCAGATGCGTTCCGCGCTAGATGAGATGTCACAGCGCGCCTACAAGCAGGTCTGGCTAAGATCGGTCAGCGCGCGGGTGAGACAACCCCCGGCAGGCAAGCTCCGAAGTCGCGGCTGGCGTTCCGGTGGTGCGGGCCCATTGGCACCAGCGCGCGACAGGCGATAGGACAATCCCCCATGATCAAGACGCTTGACCGAACCTTGGCCCAAAGCCTTGCCAGATCCCTTGCCATGGCAGCCCTTTGCGGGGTCGCCGCCTGTAGCGCCGAAGCACCGGCCGACCCGGGGGCCGTAGCTCCCGTGCCGGCGCCGCCGGCAACCGCGGCCGCGCCCAGCGCCGACACCACCCCGGCCGGACCGACGGTCGTGTTCCTCGGCGACAGCCTCACTGCCGGCTTCCAGCTTCCGCCCGGTGACGCCCTGCCAGCCCAGGTCGGGCGGGTCCTGGCTGCCCGCGGCATCAAGATCAATGCCGTTAATGCGGGCGTTTCAGGCGATACGACGGCCAATGGCCTGGCCCGCTATGACTGGTCGGTCGCGGCGGCCAATCCAGACCTCCTGGTCATCGCCCTCGGTGCCAACGACTATTTGCTCGACCTGTCGCCGGACCTCACCCGAACCCATCTCGCCAGCCTTATCGACCGCGCCCAGGCCGTTGGCGTGCCGGTTATCCTTGCCGGTATCGAACCGCGGTCCGGCGCCGCGCCCGGCAGCCGGGACGCTGCCTTCGCTTCGATCTATCCGGATCTCGCCGCAGAATACGACCTACCCCTGCTGCCAGCCCTGCTCGAGGGGGTTCGCGGAGAGCCATCGCTCCTGCTCAGTGATGGCCTGCACCCCACTGCCGAAGGCGTGGCGATCATGGCTCAGCAGCTTGGCGAGGTGATCACACCGGCCCTGGAAACCCTGCCCCAATGACCGACCTGACCGCCAGACCGGGCCCGGACCTCACCGCCGACGCTGCCCGCGCAGACCTCGATCGCGGCTCCAGCTTCGCTTCGGAAATGGAGAAAGACCGGCTGAACCGCGCCAAGGCGCGGACGCTCAAGCCCCTGCGCCGGCTCGTGCCCTTCATCCTGCGCTATCCCTGGACGCTCGGTTTCTTCGTCCTGTTCCTGGCCATGGCATCCGCGCTTACTCTCGTATTGCCGGCCGCCTTTCGATTGGTGGTCGATTGCGGCTTCCAGGGCGCGCCGGACTCGGCGTTCTGCGAGGCTTTCGACAGCGGGAACGGGCTCAGCGGATACTTCACGGCCGGCATGGTGGTCGCCGTCCTGCTCGGGGTTGTCAGCGCCCTGCGCTACTATTTCATTTCACGCCTCGGCGAGCGTGTGGTGGCCGACCTTCGCCGGGCTGTATACGACCATATTCTGGGCCTCAGCCCCAGCTTCTATGCACAGGTTCGCACCGGCGAAGTCCTCTCCCGGCTGACCACGGACACCACGTTGATCCAGACCGTGGTCGGCTCATCGGTCTCAGTCGCGGTGCGTACCCTCGCCACCACGACCGGCGCGATCATCCTGATGCTCGTCGTGTCGTGGAAGCTGTCCCTGACCATTCTCCTCGTCGGGGCTATGGTGGTCGGTCCGATCATGCTGTTCGGGCGCCGGGTCCAGCGCCTCTCCCGCTCCAGCCAGGATAATCTCGCCGACGCATCGGCCCGCGCCAGCGAAAGCCTGCGCGGGATCGAGACGGTCCAGGCCTTCACCCGCGAAGACCTGGAACGGGAGCGCTTTTCGCATGCCGTGGAGGCGACCTATGCGGTCTCCATGCGGCGGATCCGGGTGAGGGCGATCATGACGGCGCTGATCTTCGCCTCGATCCTGTCGGGCCTGATCGGCTCGCTCTGGTGGGGCGCGGCGTTGGTCCAGTCCGGCGGTGTCACGCCCGGCGCCATGACACAATTTGTCATGTACGCTTTCGTCGCGGTGTCCGGCTTTGGCGTGCTCACTGAAACCTATGCCGAAGTGATGCGCGCGTCGGGCGCGACCGAGCGGCTGATGGAGCTTCTCGCCGCTGAACCCACCATCGCCGCACCCGAGACGCCGGCCGCATTGGCCCAGCCCGTCCGCGGCGCGCTCGCCCTGGACGAGGTTGCGTTCGCCTATCCAACCCGGCCCGATATCAAGGCGCTCAAGGGTATTTCCCTCACTATCGAGCCGGGGGAAACCATCGCACTTGTCGGCCCGTCCGGCGCTGGCAAGTCGACCGTCTTCCAACTCCTGCTTCGCCTCTACGATCCCCAGAGTGGGCGTATCACGCTGGATGGTCAGGACATTCGCGATCTCGACCCCACGGAGCTCCGCAACCAGCTCGCCATTGTCCAGCAGAACGCGCCGCTCTTCTCCGGCACGGCGGGTGACAATATCCGCTTCGGCCGTCCCGATGCGACCGAAGCCGAAATCCGCGCCGCAGCCCGGGCTGCCAATGCTCATGGCTTCATCGCCGCGCTGCCGGAGGGATACGATACCTCGCTCGGCGAAGGTGCCACGGCGCTTTCGGGCGGCCAGCGCCAGCGTATCGCGATTGCCCGGGCCATCCTGCGCGATGCGCCGATCCTGCTGCTCGACGAGGCCACGTCCGCCCTCGACTCCGAGAGCGAGCAGGCGATCCAGGAGGCCTTTGAAACCCTCTCGGAAGACCGCACAACGATCGTCATCGCCCACCGCCTCGCGACCGTGCTGAAGGCCGATCGCATCATCGTTCTTGAAGACGGAGAGATCGTCGACCAGGGCCCCCACGCCGACCTCCTCGACCGCGGCGGCCTCTACGCCCGCCTCGTCAACCTCCAGTTCGGCGCCATAGAGGCTTGATCAGCTCAAAGCCAACCAGATGCAGGCGCCGGCGGTAACCAGCATGGCTACCAGCGTGCCAAGCGTGCCGATCAACCGGCCGATCCCGAGCCCAGGAAATCCTGCCATGCCGAGCCCATGCAGCAGACGAGCGACGAAAAACCCGCCGCCAAGTCCATGGATCAACGCTACTGGCGCGCCGAGCCCGGCAAGCGCGAACACGCCGATCATCACCACCGGCACGTCTTCGGCGGCGTTTGCCTGGGTCCGCATCGCTTTCTGCAGGCCTCCATCTCCGCCATCGCCAATCGAAACCTGCGCGCCCGCCCGAGAGCGCCCGGCATTGAGCTTCAGCCCAAGAAACAACAGGACAAACAAGCCCGCATACAGCGTCGCCGCCTCAAAACCCGTCATGACCCTCTCCTCCAGCAAAAATCTGTCGCCTGCTTAGAGGCGTTCGATCCGCGCGCCAATCGAAACGGTCAAACCGGACCGAGAAGCGCGGGCCTATTCGCCCCAAACCCGTTCCAGCCCCGGGCAGCCATCAAACGTGGCATCCCGGGACACAAGCGGTGCCCCCAATGCAAGCGCGGTCGCCGCAATCATCCGGTCGAACGGGTCGCAATGGTCCCAATCCATCAGGCTGGCCTGCTGCGCGATCTCCGGGGTCACAGGCCACAGTTCGAACCGCCCGTCGGCGTCAGCAATCAAGCTGTCAAGGCGTTCGCGATCCATCCCCGGCCACCTATTCAAGCAAACTTTCTGGCCAATCTCGTAGATCGAGACGGTGGCTATCGAAACGGTTGTCGAGCCTGAAACCAAGGTTTGCAGATGCGTTGGCAGCTTGTCGGTCTCGAAAATCGCCCAAAACCAGACATGGGTGTCAATCACAATGTGGGTCATAGCTTTCGCTGCCTTCCCACAAAGCCAACTCGTCCTCGCTCATGGGGCCCCAACCGTCGAGTGGCTCACCCACCGGCCCCAAATGAGCCAGTGTCCCCAATTCCCGCTTCGGCTTGCCCGCGAGCGTATCGAGCTGTTCGCGCAGATAGGCCGACAGCGACTGCCCTGCCGCCTTGGCCACTACACCAATGATATCGGGCCCGGCACCTGAAAATGCAAGCACATCAGCCAAATGTGCAAGCACGCGAATTCCCCTTTCCAATACACGTCCCCCGTCCTACCATCTCTTCACCCGAGGGGTGCCGGTGGGCCGGCTGAGATCGCGGCGGACATTCCGCCACCAAGAGCGAGCACCCTTAGAACCTGATCCGGCTAGCCGCCTCCTTTCCCTGGACGCGCGAACCGGCGTAGGAACGGAGGCGCTCGATGCGCATAGGCTTTGTCATCTTTCCGGGCGTTACCCAGCTCGATTTCACCGGACCGCTACAGTTTCTCGGGCGGATGCCCGGCGCGGAAGCGCGCATCATCGCAAAGACCCGTGACGCGGTCTCCAGCGACAGTGCCCTCACCATCCTGCCCAGCCATGACTTCACTGATGCCGGCCCGCTCGACCTCATCTGCGTGCCTGGCGGTTTCGGCATTCCCGACGCCATCGCCGACGATGAGACCCTGGCCTATGTGCGCGAAACCGCCGCGACCGCCACGTATGTCACCTCGGTATGCACCGGCGCCCTGTTGCTCGGATCGGCAGGCCTTCTAGCAGGCAAGCGGGCCACCACCCACTGGGCCTATACCCGCCTCCTGGACCTGTTCGGCGCCACCCATGTCGACCAGCGCGTGGTCCAGGACGGCAACACGTTCACCGGCGGCGGCGTCACCGCCGGCATCGATTTCGCGCTGACCCTAATTCAGGCCATCCACGGCCAATCGGTCGCCGAGGCGATGCAACTTGGCTTCGAATACGACCCCCGCCCGCCGGTCCAGTCCGGCCATCCCAGCCGCGCTGCGCCCGAAACGCTCGCCCGCGTGACTGGCACTTACACCGAACAATTGGGCCGCACGCGTGAAGCGATCGTCGCCGCCCTGAACGCCTGAGGAGTTCCCCATGAACAAACCTATCGCCCCATCTGATTTCGAAGGCCCACGCGTCACCACCGGCCCGCTGCCGGCCAGCCGCAAGGTTTTCTCCCATCCCGCCGCTGCGCCCGACCTCGCCGTGCCGCACCGCCTGATCGACCTGCACCCTTCCGCCAACGAGCCGCCAGTGCCGGTCTATGACACGTCCGGTCCCTATACAGATCCGTCTGTCACCATCGACGTCGACAGGGGCCTCCCGCGCCTGCGCACCGACTGGATCCTGGAACGGGGCGGCGTCGAGGAATATGAGGGCCGCGCGGTG
>JBCCBN010000141.1:0-7765 GCA_039034035.1 Pseudomonadota bacterium | reverse complement strand
GTGAGTTTGCCGCCGGCGCCCATGACGCGGTGGCAGGGGATGATGATCGGGAACCGGTTGCGGCCAAGGGCCTGGCCGACATTGCGGGCGAGGGCGCGGTTGCCGAGGGCGGTGGCGATGTCGCCATAGGTGCGGGTTTCGCCAGCGGGAATGGCGCGGGTGGCGGCGTAGACCCGGGCGGCGAAGGGGTCGAGGCCAGTAAAATCGCAGGCGATGGAGGTGAGGTCGGCGGGGGCGCCATCGAGCAGGGCCGTGATGGCGGCGATGGCGCGGGCGATGGGGTCGGCCCGGTCGGCTGGCGGGGCTATGCGGACGGCGCCGGGGCCGGTGCGCGTGGCGAGATAGTCGGCGGTGGCGGCGGGCGTGGGGCCGGGCAGGGCGGTGGCGAGGACGGTGCCTGCGCGCCAGGCCAGGCCGCAATCACCGAGGGCCCTGGGGAAGAGGGTGAACCACATGGTGCTGGCCGCTATAGCACAGGGTGCTCCGGGGGAGGCCGGCTGTGTGATGCGGGTCTTTGTCGGGGAGGGGGGCCGGGAGCGCGATCTCGGGCGGGCACAGGGGGCGCCCGCCCGGGTCGCGGTGGGGTTACTTGCCGGCGAGGCGCAGGAAGCGGTTCCGGAGGTCCTGATCAGTCTTGAAGACGCCGGTGAACTGGGTGGTGATCGTGGACACGTTGGGGTGGTGGACCCCGCGTGTGGTCATGCATTGGTGTTTTGCATCGATCAGCACGGCGACACCCATGGGCTGGAGGCTGTCATAGATGGCGTCGCAGATCTGCTGGGTCAGGGTTTCCTGGGTCTGGAGGCGCTTGCAGAAGATCTCGACCACGCGGGCGATCTTGGAGATGCCGACGACCGCATCGGTGGGCATGTAGGCGACATAAGCCTTGCCCAGGATCGGCACCATGTGGTGCTCGCAATGGCTTTCGACGTCGATATCGTTGAGCATGACGATGTCGTCATAGCCCTGGACATCTTCGAAGGTGCGGCTGAGTTCGTCGACGGGGTCCATGCCATAGCCGGCGAAGAACTCCTCGTAGGCCTTCACCACGCGCTTGGGCGTATCGATGAGGCCTTCGCGGGAGGGATCGTCTCCGGCCCAGGCGAGCAGGGTGCGGACCGCTTCTTCGGCTGCTTCGCGGGTTGGGCGCACAACTTCTTCTGCGCGCACAAGGGTGTTCTTCGGTGTGACGGCGTCCATGGCCATGTCGTGGATTTCCTCATGTATGAGGGACGAGGGTCGAGCCGAGGAGCCGCATCGATGGTGTGTGAAAACATCCCCGACCGCGCCCGGACTTAACGCCCGCCCGGAGTTAGTACCCTCAGGGCTATACAACCTATATAGGTGCAGGCTGCGCGCCATCCAGAGTTTTTTGTACAGAGGGTACAATTTGGCAGCCCGGCCTTTGCGAACCCTGGGCGGGAGCGGGGCGCGGGCTGGGGATCGGGGACCTGGCGCGGCGGGCGTGGTCGCCAAACAGAAACGGCCGCAGTCCTGGAAGGCTGCGGCCGTTCTGATTTTCGGGTGGACCCTGCCGATTAGTTCGGCGTGGTTTCCTCGACCGTTTCGGCGGCTTCGTCAGCGGCGTCTTCTGCAGCGGCTTCAGCGTCGTCAGCCGCACCGGTGACAGCGTCCATCGCATCGTTTGCAGCGCCTTCAACTGCGTCGCCAGCGTCGGAGGCCATTTCACCGGCGGCATCCATGGCGTCGCCGGCAGCGTCTGCTGCGTCATCGGCCATTTCGCCCACGGCGTCTGCCGCGTCGGTTGCCATTTCGCCGGCCGCTTCGCCAGCATCGTCCAGCGCTTCGCCAGCGGCGTTCACGGCGTCACCGGCCTGCTCGCGCGCAGCGTCCAGAACGGAGGTTTCGCCATCGGTGGTGGCAGCGTCTTCCCCACCGCCACAAGCGGCCAGGGCGAGAGCGGCAGCAGCCGCGAAAAGAGCGTTCTTCATGTTCAATTCCCCTCACAGGATAGGCCCATATGGACCGAGTTCTCGTACTGTTTGCCGGGTTGCACGTGTTGTCTTTCGTCAAACAGCCCGTCTTCAGGCAGGATCAACCATACAGCAGGCTGATGAGTCCATGCCAAACCGCCTTCTAGCGGATTTTGCCAATGATGCGAGCGCTTTAGTCAGCATTTGGGGCGCAATCGTGACCGCAAAACGGTCAGCTGATGGCCGGGGGAAGAGTGTCTCGCACGCGCAGCAGCCCAAAGAGGGGCTTGGCTTCCCCAGGGCGACCAGTGTCATATCTGGTCAAAATCCGGGAGAGACGCCATGACCTTGCACACACCGCTTTGCGACATGCTGAACATCAAACACCCCATCATGCTGGCTGGTATGGGCGGGGTTTCCTATGCGGAACTTTGCGCGGCCATGTGCAATGCGGGCGGGTATGGCGTGTTGGGCATGGCGGGCACGACGCCGGACTTCATTGCCGGTCAGATGCAGAAGGTCCGCTCGCTCACCGACCGGCCGTTTGGCGTGGATCTGCTGGCTGCCGATCCTGCCAGCCTTGAAGCGGCGGTGGATGTGATCATCGAGAACGGGGCGGACAGTTTCGTGGCCGGGCTCGGGGTGCCGTTGCCGATCATGGCAAAGCTGAAATCGGCGGACGTGAAGGTGATGGTGGTTGGCGGGGCCGTGAAACATGCGGTGAAGGCACAGGAAGCGGGGTGTGACGCGGTGATCCTGCAGGGCGGAGAGGGCGGCGGCCATACCGGATTGGTTGGCACCTTGCCGCTGGTCGCCCAGGCGGTGGAGGCTGTGGACATACCGGTGATCGCGGCGGGGGGCATCTATGATGGCCGGGGCGTTGCAGCCAGCCTGGCGCTGGGCGCTGTGGGGGTGTGGATGGGGACACGCTTCATCGCGTCGGAAGAGGCCCATGCCGCGCAGATGTACAAGGATGCCGTGGTGGGCGCGGGCGACACGGATACCACGCGCACGCGGTGTTATTCAGGCAAGCCGATGCGCTGCCGCACCAATGACTATATCAAGGATTGGGAGTCTCGGCCGGGCGATATCCAGCCCTTCCCGTTCCAGGCGATCCATTCGAGCACGACCGGTGTGATCGGCGGTATCGGTGGGATTGTGGATGAGGCCAAGCTGGATGCGGATACGTCCTGTTTTGCCATGGGTCAATCGGCCGGCGGGATCCGGGCGGTGCAGCCGGTCGCGGCGATTGTCGATGACCTGGTGGCCGAAGCGGAGGCTGCGATCGGGCGGTTGGCGTCGCTGCGGCAGGTGCAGGCCTGAGCGTAGGGGCGCGTGGGGCGCGCTCGGCGGGGCTATTGCGGCGGTTGCACGGGCGGGGTGTGGAAACGTGTGGAATTCCTGCGTTGTGCCCCCGGCTCCATAGTTTATAGAGTGTGAAGGTTTCGAAACGGCATTGACGAGTCCATGACGCTGAAATTTGCGAGGGATGCAGCGCGGGCGGGCGCGCCCGCTGGCTGGTGGGCAGCGCTGGCGCTGTTGGCGGTCATGCTGGTCCTGGTGTTGGTTCCGGCAGCAAGCGGGCAGGCGACCTCGATTGATGGCAAACCCGGCGCGCTGGATGATCCGTCCGGCCTGTCGGAGACGGAAGCGCGAAACGCGCTTGCGCGGGCTGACTATCTGCCAAACCTCATCGGATTCGGAATCGCATTGAAGAACCGCGATGCGGCGGCCATTCCGCACTATCAGGCGGCGGGGTTCGTGCTGTCGGGCAATACCGTACGCAACTATGTGAAGCCGATCTATGTGCATGATGACCAGTTCGACCCAGCGGTGGCGGAGCTGTTGCTGGCGGGCGGGGTGGATCGGCAAGCGTTCTGCCTCGATCCCACCGGCGGCTGGGATCATTTCACCGTCTGGGGCCGGGGCTTGCAGCATGAGGCCGAGCGATTGGCGTTCATTCGGGGCCTGTGCGGTGATGCCGATACGGTGCGGGCGATCCGCGCCTTGCTGGAAACCGAGGGGCTGTGGCTATCGGCCCAGAGCCTTGCCAACCAGTCGCGGCCGGACGTGATTGATGCGTGCATGGCGGACTATGCGCGGGCGAACCCGATGGAGATAGCGGTCGCCGAGGCGGCGGAGTTCTCGCTGTTCTCGGTGGCGCGTGTGACGCCGCCCCATGACACGGTGATGATGGAGCTGAGCAGTTGGCACATGGCCGGCCAGCAGGTGGATGTGGAAGCGGCCTATGCGAAAGCGGTGGAGAATGGCTGCGATGCGGCGACGCCGGCGCATGTGGTCAGCACCGCGACCTATGAGAAGCTGACCGGTGTGCTGGGATTGTTGTCGCCGGAATATGCCGTGTTGCCGGCGCACCGGCTGGCGGGGCTTGAGGTCGAGGACGAGGAAGAGGGCTAGGGGCTGGGCCGGACGGGAGCTTGCTGGAAAGCGGCCTTGTCCACGCGGTTTCTGAGGGGTTCACCGGCGAGCAAGCGGGACAGATTGTCGATGAACAAGCCGTCGGTCCGTTCGACGGCCGCTGCGGTGGTGGCAGCGATGTGCGGGGTCAGGGTAATTTTCGGGTGCTGCCAGAACCGGTGGCCGGGGGGCAGGGGCTCGGTCTCGACCACATCGAGAGCGGCATGGCCGATGACACCGCGGTCGAGGGCGTCGAGCAGGGCCGGTTCGTCAACCAGGCCGCCGCGGGCGACATTGATGAGGATGGCGTCGGGTTTCATGGCGGCGAGGGCGGCAGCATTGATCATGTACCGCGTTTCGTCGGTCAGTGGGGCGGAGAGGACGACGCCATCGACCTGCGGCAGGCAGTCAATCAGCGCGTCCGGATGGTGGATCTCTGCGGCGCCATCGGCGGGGCCGGGTCGTCGGCGCAGGCCCGTGACATGGGCGCCAAGGGCAGTGAGGCGCTTGCCGGTTTCCTCGCCGATTGCGCCGTAGCCGACGATCAGCCACCGGCTGCCGGCGATCTCGCGGAAGGCGATGCGTTTCCAGGTCTCGCCGGCCTGTTGGGCCCGGCGCAGAGTGCCGTTCTGGAAGTAGTCGAAGGCGGCCCAGAGGACCCATTCGGCGATGGCTGGGCTCTGTTCGTGGCCGGTAGTGTAGTGGTCGGCCTTGGCGCCGATGGCCTGGAGCATCGGGTGTTCGATGCCCGCAGCGCTCGATTGCACCCAACCGATATGGGGAGCTTGGAGGATAGTCCTGGCGAAGGTCGACACAGAGGGGCTGAAGAACGCATCGGTGTTTGCGAACACGAGGTCGTAGCCCTGGCCCGGCTCGGCAGGACCGCCATCGGGGGCGGAGAGGGCGCCGTTATCATCGATACAAATCGGCTGCAGGGCGGCAGTCAGTGCCTTGAGCCGGGACTCGATGCGCGCGAAGGTGGCGCGATGGCACAGAAGCGTCTTCATGCAAGCGGGCTCCGGCGGGGTGGATCGGCGAGACCGGTGAGGCTCAGGGCTTTGAGTATGGCGCTGGTGGTCGGCTTGTCCAACCCCGTTCTGGTAAGCCCGGTGGCCGCGCAGCAGGATGTTCCGCTGCCGACCCGGAGCCAGGACTATCTGCGCGATGCGATCACGCTGGCGGGCATTCTGGGGTCGGCCCATGGGGTGCGGTTTGTGTGCCATGGCGATGGCGACCAGTATTGGCGGCAGCACATGATGGATCTGTTGGCGATGGAGGCGCCGGAGCGCGGCTCGCTGCGCGATTCCATGGTGCGGGCGTTCAATAACAGTTTCACGCGGATGCGGGAGCGCTATCGGCGTTGTACCGATCAGGTGCGCGAGGAAGAGGCGTTGTATGCGGCCGAGGGGCGCGATCTGGCGAACAAGATGGCGGCGAGCTATTTTCCGCGGCCAGCACGATAAGGGCGCGGCGATAGAGGCTGGGCGAGAGAAAGGGTTACCGGGATGGACGGGATGATGAAATGGGCGGCGGGCCTCGTCCTGGCTGCTGCGTTGGGCGGGTGTGTTCAGGGGGTTGGCGCGGAGGCGGAGACAGAAGTCGCTGCGATTGCGGAGACGGTGCCGGTGTCGGTGCCGGGGATGGGGCAGCGCATGCCGTCGGGCCGGGACCTGGCGTCTCGCTCGGCGGTGGTGGCGCCGAATGCGGCGGCGGCGACGGCCCATCCGCTGGCGACCCGGGTGGCGCTGAACACGATGCAGTCGGGCGGCTCGGCGCTGGATGCGGCGATTGCAGCGAACGCGATGCTGGGCCTGGTGGAGCCGACGGGGAACGGCATTGGCGGGGACCTGTTTGCGATTGTGTGGGACCCGGAAACCGAGCGGCTTTATGGCTATAATGGCTCGGGTCGGTCGCCGATGGGGGCGACGTTGGCGGACATGCAGGCGGCGGCCGATGCGCATATGGAGGGGGCGGAGATCCCGCCATTTGGCGCGGCACCGGTGTCGGTGCCTGGCACGGTGGAGGCGTGGTTTGCGCTGCATGAGCGGTTTGGGGCGCTGCCGATGGATGCGGTGCTGAAACCGGCGATCCAGTATGCCGAGACCGGGGCGCCGATCCCGGAAGTGATCGCGTTCTATTGGGGTCGGAACGAGACGCGGCTGGCTGAGGCGGCGGACAGCGGCATGCTGGAGGAGTTCGACAATGCGCGGGCAACCTTCTTCTCGCCGAGCCCGCGGGAAGGCGCGCTGTTCCGCAATCCGGACCTGGGGCGGACGCTTGCGGCGATTGCGACCGGCGGCGCTGAAGCGTTCTATGAGGGCGAGATGGCCCGGGCGATGGGCGCCTATTTCGAGCGGGTTGGCGGGTATTTGCGGTATGAGGATTTCGCCGCCCATGAAGGGGAATGGGTGGAACCCTTCTGCGCGGACTATCGCGAGGCCCGCGTCTGCCAGCTCGGCCCGAACACGCAAGGAGTGGCGGGGCTGCAGATGTTGGAAATGCTGGAAGGGTTTCCGATGCGCGAGTTCGGGTTTGGGTCAGCCGACAGCCTGATGGCGCAGGTGGAGGCCAAGCGACTGGCCTTTGCCGACCGGGCGGCGGGCTATGCCGATCCGGCGTTCAGTGGGATCGATCCCCAGGTTTTCATTCGCCCCGGCTATAATGCGGCGCGGGCCGAAGCGATCGACCTGAGCCAGGCGATGGCGCCACCGGCGCCGGGCTATGGGGCGGCGGACACCAAGCTTCAGGATGGGGATACGACCTACCTGACGACCGCCGATGCGAACGGCATGATGGTCTCGCTGATCCAGTCGAATTATCGCGGCATGGGCTCAGGGCTTGTGGCCGATGGGCTGGGGTTCATGTTTCAGGACCGGGGGCAGCTTTTCAGCCTTGATCCGGACCATCCCAATGTGTTCGAGCCGGGCAAGCGGCCCTTCCACACGATCATTCCGGGTTTTGCCTTCAAGCAGGTGGAGGGTGAGCACCAGCCCTGGCTGAGCTTTGGCCTGATGGGTGGAGGGATGCAGCCCCAGGGCCACGTCCAGGTGATCCTGAACCTGATCGACCATGATATGGGCCTGCAGGAAGCGGGCGATGCGGCGCGCTGGGAACATCGCGGCGGGTGTGAGCCGACCGATGCGCTGGCGGGCGATGCCTGCGCGGCGGACATGGGCGCGGTGCATGTGGAGGCAGGCATTCCGCCGGAGACGCGCGCGGAACTGGAAGCGCGGGGCCATACCGTTGTGTGTTGCAACGCCAATGGCGGCGGCTACCAGGCGATCATGCGCGATTTCGAGAGCCGTGCGTGGATTGCGGCGACCGAGATGCGCAAGGATGGCAATGCCGATGGCTTCTAGCGCGTTGGCGTCGTTGAGGATGGTGGGCCCCCTCCGACCCGGCGCTGGCGCGCC